>NZ_JCAALU010000005.1:0-389090 GCF_059609455.1 Paenibacillus liaoningensis | reverse complement strand
AGCATTTTTTAGACATCCGCTTCGACCACCGCTCGTTTTTTATTTATTGTACACAAAAAAGACCCTACAAGATGACCTTTTTAAAGTGTCCATCTTATAGGGTACATTTTACTTTCGGCGTTCTTTTTTTACCTATTACAATTAGTAGAAGCATAGACAGTCGCCGAGCAAGTCTATCCCCTATTCATCATCCATGCTTATGGCATGACGGCCCGCCAGCTCGAATATAATGATAAGCATCCTAATGTGGAGGCCTATTCCTATGAACGAGCTTCTAGCAACTGCTCAGCACCTGTCGTATCGCAATAGCAGCATAGCATATCAATTCATGCCTAACCCCGGAAAACAAACGCTATTGTTTCTCCACCCGGCGTTCGCAGATCATCGGGTATTTCGCAAGCAGACGAGCTATTTCAAGAGCGGCTATCAGGTGATAGCCCTTGATATGCCAGGGCATGGCCGCAGCCAAGTTCAAGGCACCAAAGTGACGTTAAAAGATATGCCGCACATTGTGGCCGCGGTTTTAGATAAGCACAACATTGCCGCCTGCCATGTGGTCGGCGTTTCCCTTGGCTCGCTCGCAGCTCAAGCTTTCGCTGAACGTTTTAACAAGCGGGTGCTATCCGTTACGATTGTCGGAGGTTATTCCATTCATCGCGAAAATGCGGAAATTTGGAAGGAACAGAAGCGCGAGGGACTGCGGTGGCTGTTTTATTTTTTATTTTCCATGGGGCGGTTTCGCCGTTATGTGACTACCATTTCCTGCGCCAGCAGCTATGGCCGGGATGTATTTGCCCGAGGCGCGAAGCTGTTTAATCGGCGCTCTTTTGCAGCCATGTCGGGGCTTGGCGATTTTTTCACAAAAAAAGATACGCCCGTCCCCTACCAAATGCTGCTCGTATACGGAGATCAAGATTTGAAGGTGCTTGTGGATCACGCGCACAGCTGGCACAAGGCAGAAACGCTGTCGCAGCTTGTGCTGCTGCCCGGTGCCGGCCACTGCGCCCAGCTCGACGCGCCGGAGTCGTTTAATTGCATATTGGAGCGTTTCATCATGTCTGTATCCTGACGGGCATGTTATTCCTTCTGCCAAAGAAACGGGTGCTGGAGCCAGCGCCTGTTTTGGCTTGCTTTCGACGTATCGCTTGGCTGAAGCTTTCCCTATTCATTTTTCTGTTTCGGCGAAGCGCCCGAAGCGTAATAATAGGTGATAGAAGAACAAGAAGGAGAGGATGAATCTTGAAATGGACACGAGTATCAGCTGTACTTATATTGAGCCTATGGTTAGGGGTTTTGGCCGCTTGTGGACAAAATGAAGATCCGGCGGCAGCTAAGCGCTCCGCTGAGGCATCGCCAGCATCAACATCGGATACAGCTGTGCCAGTTGCATCCGATGCAACGGAACCATCGACCGAATCGACTGAACCCTATGAGGTTGTCGCAGAAAAACTGCGAGCTCCTTGGGTCATTGCGTTTGCCGGTGACATTATATACGTTAGTGAGCGGGAAGGCCATATTGTCCGAATCGAGGGCGATCAATCGACGAGGCAAAACGTTAACCTGTCTAAATCGGTTCATGGCGGCGGCGAGGGCGGATTTCTGGGCTTTTTGCTGGCGCCGGATTTTGAACAGTCGCAGCAGGCGTATGCTTACCACACGTATGAGGAAAATGGCGAAATGCTCAACCGCGTCGTGCAGCTGAAGTATACCGGCGAGAGCTGGGATGAGATACGTGTTATGCTGGAGGGAATACCCGGTGCTTTTAATCATGATGGCGGCAGAATGGCCTATGGACCGGACAAGCTGCTGTATATGACAACAGGAGATGCCCAGCAGCCTGAGCTATCACAGGATAAAGACAGTCTGGCAGGCAAAATATTGCGCATGACGCTCGATGGCGAGGTACCAGCAGACAATCCATTCCCGGATTCGTACGTTTATTCCTATGGGCACCGCAATCCACAGGGACTGGCCTGGACAGATACAGGTGTCATGCTTGTGACGGAGCATGGTCCATCGGGCTCGCCTGGCGGTCATGATGAGATTAACGTTATCGAGCCTGGCGGCAACTATGGCTGGCCCACCGTATATGGCGATCAAACTGGCAGTGGGATGAACTCGCCCGTCTATCATACTGGCGAGCCGGCTATCGCACCTTCCGGTGCAGCCATTGACGATCAGAATCGGATGCTGATCGCTACGCTAGTGGGCAGTGCCTTGTATCGCTATGACCCTGCAACAAAGGAAATGTCGGTCGTCTTTGCTGGAGAAGGGCGGCTGCGCGATGTGAAAATAAAGGATGGCCGTGTATATGTCATCACTAATAACACCGATGGCAGAGGAAACCCGGCAGAGACGGATGATCGGCTGCTGATCGTGAACGAGTTGAAGTAAAACATGCCGCCGCTTGAACGAAGCAGTGCCCCCATTTCTAACGGAAACGGGGGCACTGTGCTAAACCTTCCCCTGCACTCTGCTGAGCAAAAATTTCATTGTATTGGGGGCGGCAGGTGTCTCTAATGATTTTTTCGCTTGTACCAAATAGATGATTTCCAGACGATTGTCAAAAGCTTGCACAACAGGAGCTGGAGCCTCCGCCTCAACTTCAAGCGTCAGCCCTGGCAGCGTCCAGCGATTGGCCGCAATGCCGCGCGCGTCCACCCCTTGCCCCGTAATTTCAAAATAAAATTCAATATCGACGGCGGCACCGCACTGAACCTCTACCTCAAGCTCGCGTTCATTCACTGCCGCTTCATAATAGACACCTCGCAAATGGGTGTTCCAATGCTTGCCGACTTC
Organism: Paenibacillus liaoningensis; assembly: GCF_059609455.1. NCBI lineage: Bacteria > Bacillati > Bacillota > Bacilli > Caryophanales > Paenibacillaceae > Paenibacillus > Paenibacillus liaoningensis. The sequence continues at coordinate 386,291 of NZ_JCAALU010000005.1, read as the reverse complement.
GCGCCGAATGAGACGGAGATCGTATTTATGCCCCTCCGCCGTTTTCCAATGAATCGTGGCGGGGTGAAGCTGGCCGTTCGTGTTTTTGCTGCCTGACATGGCACCCATCATCAGCTCTTTCTCGATCCAAGCCCGCGCTGTACATAAATTTGTATTTGCATCCGGCTGGTCCCGCTCACACAGCTCCCGGAAAGGCTGCTCCACAAGCCGGTCGCGATGATGCTCGGCAAGCTGCGGAAGCAACTCCTCCGGTACATCTACACCGACAAGCGCGATCATAATATCATGCTCCGTCTCACAGTTTATTGCGGTAAAATGCTCATAGCCATTGCCGAGCGCCAAATACAGCATGACACCCAGCGAGCTGTGGGCGGTCATTTCCATTTCATAGGCGCGGGCAAACGGGCCGGAAAGATTTTCGATATACGGATTATAAAAATCGGCGATGTTGGCCCAAAGCCCCTTCTCCATCGCATGCCCAAGCTGCTTAAAGGCAGCCGTCTTTCCGTATTGCCGCCATAAACCAAGCACCGTCAGATCGACGCCATAATAGGTTGTCGTATTGAATTCGGATAAGGAGCCAAACTCCGCATAACGGGCGTGAAGCTTCTCCGCCTCGCGGTCGGCATGCTCCAGCCAATCGCTGCGCTGCAGGCGCGTGCCATAATAATGAGTAATAAACGTATGCATCAGCTCAATATTGGAATTCATCGGAACGACATCCGACAAGCGGCGTTCTATGGAGCCGGTAACCGCCTTGATCATCGATTGCTCCATACGTCCGAGCAGCTGCTGCGGCAGCTTGCCTGCAAAATGCTCCAAAATGACAGCAAAAATGCAGCTAATGAACTCGCGCCAATTCGGATCGTAGCTTTTCCAAACTGGAGGCAGCACTTCATCTACCGCCGTCACAAGCCGGTCAGCCCATTCCTTTTTCACTTGCTCGCCTTCTATTCCGCTGACCAAACGCTCGGTTATTTTTTCAACGGTTTGCGCTAGAAAATAAGCATGGCCCTGCCCTAAGCTTTTCCAAGGGTAGTTGCCCGCTGGCGGGTCGACTGACTCAAGTGTGCTCTTAAAGGTGCCATGGTAAATTTCATCTGGCGCATCGAATTGCAAATCAATAATTTTATGGAGCACCTCGCAAGCCCGCTCTATGTCGCCCGGCTCGCTGCGCAGCAGCAGTCCGAGTGCGTAATGTCCACTGCCCCTCGTGCCGTGCTTGCCATGCTCCTCGCTGTCGCCAATCAGTTTCGCCTTCTCATCATACTTTGCATCCATATAAGCCAGCGCTTGATCGACTAAATAACGGCGCTCCTCCGACAACTGGCTCCATTCTTTCCATGCCATGCCCTTTCTCCCCCTAGAAGTTCCGCCATTATCCGCCCGGTTTTCATCCCTAAATTAATGCCCTTGCAAAGAACGGCTTCTTTTATTAACGCCATGTAACAGCAACAAGCCCATTATAGCACTGACCGTGCATGCCAGATACATCAATTGTGCGCCACCCGCATTGTACAAAAAGCCATTAAGCAGGTTGCCAATAATGCCGCCCAGACCGACAAAAACCATATTAAATACACTTTGCCCGGTCGCCTGCATGTCCTTGCCCGATACGTTTGCTACATACTCGACCGCTGCGACATAAAAGAGTCCGAACGACAAGCCATGCAGCGCTTGGATACCGATCATGACAGGCGGGTACGGAAACAGCCATTGCACAGCCCAGCGCAGCGCATAGGCGAAAGCGGCAATGACGAGCGTCCGTTCCCTGCCGAGCTTGGCAATAATTTTAGCGGCCAGCAGCATGGAGGGCACATTAGTCATCGAAGCGAGCAGCAGCGCAAAGCCGACCATGGAGAAGCTTCCCCCTGCCTCCTGAAAGGACAGCACAAAAAAGGAATTGTAGGCGGTCAGCGTCTGATTGACAAAAAAGCAGGCTACAAGAAACCATAGAAAATTGCGGTTGCCGAGCATTTTTTTGAACCCTTCGGTTAAGCTCACCGTCGTTCGGTAGCTATCCGATTTATTCGACAGCGTCAGCACCATTGCCACTCCAGCCGCACTGAATATAAAAAACGGCAGCCACAGCTGGCTAATGTGAAAATAAGATAAGTACAAGCCGCCGGCATAACCGCCAAGCGCCGTGCCTAAACTCCCCAGGCTGCGAATCGTCCCATAGGAGGTGCGCCCTTCGCGGGCAGCGGTAACGGCATAGGAATCGGCGATTGGGCTTTGCGTCACGCTGAAAATAATCGACGTTGTGTACACGATGACAAGCAGCGCGAATATGTGGACATTGTAAAAGTAAGCAAGTACAGCAGGCATGCCGATGCTGCATACAAGCACTAGCTTCGTCTGGCGGTAACGGTCCACCATGTAGCCCCAGAATGGTTGAACGATGATAGACAGCAGCGTGCCCAGCGACATCATCATGCCTACCTGACCCGCCGACATGCCTTGATGAACGAGCAGCGTCGTTAAATAAGGGTTGAACAAACCGCCAGCAAGCCCTGTAAACAAGTACAAGGCTCGCAGCTTTAGCAGCATTTTTTTCGCGTCATTCATGATGAGGTTGATTATCCTTTCACTGCTCCAAGCATTACGCCACTGACAAAATAACGCTGAAGCCATGGGTATACGAGCAAAATCGGAACAGTAGCAAAAATAACACTCGCTGATTTCAAGCTTTCCGGCGTAATCTTCGGCCCGCCGCTGTTGCCTTCAAGGCTGGACAGCTCGGACACCATATTGTTCTGAATCATTTGATACAGCTTGAGCTGAATCGGATACAGCTCCGGCTTGGAAATGTACATGAGCGTATCCTGAAAGCCATTCCAGCGCCCAACGGCGTAAAAGAGGCACAGCGTCGCCATAACGGGCAGGGAAAGCGGCAATATGATGCGCATCAGCGTTCCAAAATGCGAGCTGCCGTCGATTTCAGCCGCTTCCTCCAAGCTTTGCGGAATGCCATTAAAGAAAGAAATCAGAATAATCAGATAAAATGGGCTAATCAGACCCGGCAGCACGAGCGCCCACACCGTATTGAGCAAATTCAGGTCACGCACGAGGATATATTCCGGAATGATGCCGCCTGTGAAAAACATCGTGATGACGATTAAAATCATGAACAGCTTGCGTCCTTTAAGCTGCGATTTCGTTAACGGATAGGCGGCAACAATCGTCATTGCCATACATAGCGCAGCGCACAGCGCCGTAAGAAATACAGTAAACCCTAACGACCGAATCATCGTCATATCCGAAAAAACCTTGCCATACGCATCCCAGTTGAACCCGACGGGGAAAAGGGTTACCTTGCCCGACGTAATCGCTAAGTTGGAGCTGAGCGATACCGCAATAATATGCAGAAACGGCAATATACAAACTACAACTGCCAAGGCAAGCAAAACAATATTTACCGTATCGAATACGCGGTTTGCCGTACGTTCATTCATGGAGCCTCCGCACCTTTCTGCAAGAGCTATAATATGCTCTCATCTGTTAGTTTTTTAGATGCATAATTGGCGCCAAGGACGAAGATGAGTCCCACTACCGCCTGGAATAAACCGACGACGGTCGCCAGCGTATATTCGCCAGACTGGATACCGACGCGGTAAACGAAGGTGCTGAGCACATCCGAATATTCGCGAACGGCCAAATTGCCTATAATATACGGCCGTTCAAAGCCTATCGTAATCATATTGCCTAGATTGATAATGAGCAGCGTGACGATTGTCGTTTTGAGGCCCGGAAGGGTAATATGCCAAATCCGTTTGAAGCGCCCTGCTCCATCAACCTCCGCCGCCTCAAACAGCTCGCGGTTAATGCCCGTCAAAGCGGCTAAATATAAAATCGTGCCCCAGCCTGCGCTTTGCCACACGCCAGTTGCCAAATACGTCACAAGCCAATCCTTTTTATCCGTCAGAAACGGAATCGCATCAAAGCCAAGCGAGCTTAATAAATTGTTAATCATGCCGGATTGCGTGCCAAATACTTGATAAACAATGCCGCCTATAATGACCCATGAGATGAAATGGGGAATATACAAAATCGTTTGCGATATTTTTTTGAACCAAACCCATTTTGCTTCATATAGCATGATTGCTAAAATTAATGGAGCCGGGAAGGAGACGATTAAATCCAAAATATTCAGCATTAACGTATTGCGAAGCGTCAAATAAAAATCCTTCATTTTGAAAACTTCTACAAAAGCATCAAATCCAATCCATTCACTGCCCGAAATGCCTTGAAACAGGTTGAAATCCTTGAATGCGATTTGCACGCCCCACATCGGTCCATATTTGAACACTAGAAAATAAAGGAGCGGAAGTGAAATCAGCGCGTAAAGCTGCCAATACCTGCGAAAATAAATGTTTGTGCTCAATGTTGTTCGCCCCTTCTTTCTTTCATTTACAGTTGGCGCAGAGGGAGCCCCGCCTATATCGGTTCAGTTCGGCTCCCCACTGTCCTCCTGTCTTTTACTTGCTTGCTAGTTTGCTAACTAGCTAGTAGCTTGCCTGCCTAGACTATTATCTAAAACGTAAGCTGCTTTACTTCGCTTCTGTATAAGCTTTCGTACGCTCGTCCATTACTTCCTTGCCGCCTCGGGACATGTAATCTTCCAATGCCGTATCAAAGGTGCTGTCGAATTTATCTGGAGAAGCCATCGTTGTTTTTACGATCAATTCATCAAGCTTGCTTTCAAGCGAAGTGCCGTATTTCGTTTTGCTCTCAATCGGGCGGGCAAATTTGACCGGCGCGATCGTATCCGTATCGGCAAATTCCATCGATTGGCGGACGCCTTCTTGATATTTCGTTGGCATCCCGTAAATAAAGGCTTCTTTATTTTTCTCGTCATCGCCTGCGATTCTGCCATTAGCTACGATGACGATATCGCCGAGGTTATAAATTCGGTCTTTCGCTTCTTGCGACGCATTTTCAAGCACCACTGGAATGCCATCCTTCAGCTCGTAGTTTTCGCCTACAACGCCGTTTTGCATATCGATTAGAACATTGGTCGAAGACATCCAATCCAAATATTTAACCGCTTCAGCAGCATGCTTGCTTGACTTGGGAATCATGATGTACAAGCCATTGGAAGCATATTCCGGCTTTGCATGCTGTCCTTCCGCATTCGTATATGGATCAATTGGAGCGAGAACCGCTTTCGGGTTGTTCGCCTGCAGGTTCTCATACGCCGCATCGTTATAATAAATGTTGTCGTAGTCATCGCTGAACATGCCGATTTTGCCGCTTTGAATATCCTGTGTGAGCTGCTTCTTATCTTGATCCAGTCCAAAATCCTTGCTCATCAGCCCTTCGTTATACAGCTTGTTCATAAAGCGCAAGCCTTCCTTGAAGCCTGGGAGCACCGGCAAATAATCGCGGTTGGCCAGCTGCTCATCCGTTGTCAGGCTGTTTTGCGGCTGAACGAATGACCACAGCAATGGCTCCAGCTGTCCAGGCTCAATGGTCATGCCGAGCGGAATGACGCTGCCTCCCGTTTGACCCGGGTCCTTCTCTTTAAACGCTTTAAGCGTTTCGTAAAGCTCGTCTGTCGTCGCCGGCATCGGCATGCCCAGCGCATCCAGCCAATCTTGGCGAATCCAAGATGAATATCTAGCCGTTATCGTTCGTTTGCCCGGAATGGCAAATTGTTTGCCTTCTACTTGTCCATACTCCAGCGTATCGTCGCCTAGAAACGTCTTAAGGTTTTGTCCATGCTCATTTAATAAGTCCGTCAAATCAGTGAGACCGCCTTGCTCGGCATACCGTTCGAATGTCGCTTGATCATACGTAAATACGATATCCGGCACATCATCGCCGCTTGCCATCAGCACATTCAGCTTGGCAATTTCCTCTGAACGGGGAATCGGCACGAATTGAACATCAATGCTGCTCGTTTTGCTGAAGTTGTCCTTCACGTAACGAGTTAAGTAGCTGTCTGTAATCGTATAGCCCTGCGGCGTATTGCCGCGGTCAAAAATTTCTACTTTTAATGAAGAAGCTGCGCCACCGCCTGTATTTGAGCTTGCGCTAGGTGTTTCTCCGCCTCCGTTCGAACAGCCCGTAACCAATACAGTTAATGCGAACGTACCCGCCATCCATTTTCTGACCGCCAATTTACTTTTGCTACGCTTCATTTGTTCACAGCCCCTTTTTGTTTGGTTTGCCTCGCCTGCTGAGGTAAGCTTTCCTAACCTCTCGTTGGCGATGCCGCTTGTGGAGATGAGCCAAGTATGACACGATGACAGGAAATCTGACAATAAACAGAATTCCACCTCAAAAAATAGGTGGAAAATCGTCGCAAGCCCCGTATTTCCGCTGATGTGACGCTATTCCTGTAAACATACCTTTTTCCGATTCGCTTGAATTGGCCATCCAAGGTGAAACGGCTGTCGCCATCCTCTGGCGGTGCGGCGTGTTTCAGTCCGAGAAATATAAGCCTATTTATACGTGTGAAACTTATACATTCTTATATTTAAAAAAGGCCCCCGAATTTGTTCGGGAGCCATCCTAGCAGCTAATGCTTATTCATTCACTTGTTCTGGCTTCATTTCGTATTTTCTATAGTCTCCCGGCGTCACACCGACTATTCTTTTAAACACACGTCCGAAGGTAACGGCATTCGCGTAGCCGACCTGCAAGGCGATTTGCTGGATCACCTCATCGGTTTGGCTCAGCAAATTTTGGGCATGCACAATGCGCAGCTGCGCCAAAAAATCAACGAATTTTGTATGAAACTCTTCCTTGAACAAATGGCTCGCATATTTCGCCGACACTTGAAACCGATCGCTCAATATGGTGAGGGACAGATCGGGATTCGTATAATGATCTTCAATGTAAGCTTTCATCTCACTAATCATCGCCCGATAGCTTTTATTTTCATTAGTCGACACATATACTCGGTAAACCTCATTCATCATTTCCAGCAGCAAAGCTTCCATCTCGGGCAGCCGTTTCGTTTTATCCAGCTCTGCCCGCCACAGCTGCGCCTGCTGTCCGACGAAATAATCTTTCAGATTGTCAGAGAGGTCCATCAGCTCTCTGCCCAGCATTTGGCGCAGCCAATGGATGAGCATGCGAATGTCATGATCCGCAAGCAGCTCAGAGCCGACCATTTGAAACAGCGTATGCACCTGCTCCCGCCATTCCTGATTGGTCAAGCGAAACATTTTCACAATGCCAGCCATGATCGGGAAATATTTATAAGACTCCATATGCGGCTGCAGCGGCACATCCGAGCCAAACACCATTTCATTTTCACCCAGTGACAATACATATTGCAGCGCCGATCCGGCGGATTGGTAGGATTCCTTTAAGCTTAAGGCGCTATCCAAATTCGCCACAATGCCGATACCGAACTTCATTGTCAGCTCGAATTGGTTCGCGGCCCACTGGTGTGAGCTCCTGACGGCTAATCGCAGCCTGTCTTTGAAAGCTTCTTCATCATCTTCTGCTTCCTCTGCGGCACCACTTGTAAAAATAATGCCCAACTGGCTGCTGCTTATCCATTCCGCCCAGCTGTCCAGCTCCCTTTCCCGTGCCAGCTCCTGAACAAGGTTCATAAGCGTCAAACGGAACGTTTGCTGATCCTGATGGGAGAAATCGCCGTAGGAGGCATCAAAATCATGCATTTCCGCAATGACGACCGCAGCATGCACCGCATGCTCCGACGCTTGCAGCACGGCTAAAGAGCGGCATTTTTCAACCCTATCCCCTTGAGCATTGCCTTCGATTAAATCGATAAAAAACTGCCGCCTGCGTATAAGCAGATTCTCATGATGCTGCATCTCATAATCTGCGGTCTGCTGAATAAGCTGCTCCAGCGCGTGGTCAATTAACGCCAGCTCGTCCCTGGTCGTGACATCTGCGGAGCGCGCGGGAAGCGCCTGAATACGGCTCATCATCACCTGAATGGGCTTATAGTTTTTGCGCGTAATATAAATGATATAGAGGACGGCTAGCAATAAGGTAGCCAGGCCAATAATAATCCATACATAAGAAATGACGGATACCCATGCAAACAGCTGCCCCGCGCGCAAGCCGCTGCTGAACGTCCAGCCCAGCTTTGGAGATACTAGCGTCGTTAACACCGTACCCTTCTCGTCGATACTTCCCGTTCCTAAATTGCCTTTCGGAAAAATAGTTTGGCCCTGCTTGCCCGTCACATGAAAAAAGGAAACGTTGCTGCGCGTCATATCATCAATCATCCGGCCTATCGGATAAGCACCCAAATTAATGACCAAAACCCCCTCCTCGCCGAACGGAAGCGGCAATCGCTTATGCATGCTGATTACTTCCTCCGGCTTGTCGGATTCCAGCAGCTTAAAGGAGCGAATTTGCGACCAGCCCTGAAAAGCTGGTTCATCCAGCGCCTGCTCCAAATAAGCGCGATCAGCAAACACCTCTTGCGTCGTAAACCCATATTTACTAACGATTCGCTGATCGGACAGACGGTATATATACATGGAATCCAGCAGCTCATTGTTGCTTTCCATGACCCATAGCTTTTTGGCGAGCTCCATAAATTCAGGACTACCCTTCTCCACATCGCCCGCAAGAAATTGTCCGTAAATCGGATCATTTTCCATTTGGCGCAAAATTTCCATCTCTACTTGATTGAGCGCTCTGTCCAGACTATCGACGACATAGGAAGTGGAAATGCGGCCCGCCTTCTCGGTTTCATTCCGTGAAATCTCATTCACAATAAGGAAGGAGAGAAAAATGACGATAGATATCGTTAAAATAAAAATCGGAAAATACGAAAATAGCAATCTGCGATACCAATTTTTTGACATATGCCTCACTCCAAATCTGACAGCATCGAAATTGCCATGCGATTATTCCTTACAAACGCCCTGTTAATGGCAGCTTTTCTAACATTGTATCAGATATATCGAGAAAACAAAGCTTAATTCAAAAAAAGATGGCAGGAAAACCCTTACATTTGCAATGTAAGGGCTATATAAATGGACAAAGAAAAACGGGAATGCCTCGGAGCATCGGTCAGCCCCTCACATTCCCTTGTAGTCGTACCGCTTACTATATAAAACGCAATAGCCTCTTCAGCGTTGTCATTAAACCATAAAAATGTGGTGATTTTTTTTGCATGGATGGCTGCTCTTTTAATTGAATCAATACTTTTCACATACAAATACGCCATACCTTGTACTACCTACACCCATAATCCAAACAATCCTTCATTCACGCCTAGGTTGTACATATAATACAAACCAAATACAGCGCTAACGACGCCGGTTGCCCCGATTAGAACGCGATTCAGCTTAAAGCGGCTGGAAGAAAGAATAAATGGAATGCTAATGAAGGTAGTAAAGCATAACATGCCGATTACCGTACCAACGCCAAATACGACGATATAGATCAGCCCTTCGCTAATACTATTTACGGTGCTCATCGTCAAAACGACCATCGCTCCGCTGCCAGCGAGGCCATGAATGAAGCCAATCAGCAAAGATTTACGATAGGAGCCGTGAAAATGCTGACTATCCTTCGCACCCGCAATCGCACGCCTGTTTCTAAGCGAAATCATCGTATTTACGCCCAGCACGACGATCATGACACCGACAAGAAATTCTAGCGACATCGCCCATTTTTCCGTCATCTCGCTTCTCATGGCCATGAGGATAAAGCCGACAATAAACAGCGTCAGCGAATGCCCGATCCCCCAAAACACGCCAGAAAAAGCGGACTTAACAATATGCTTGCTTTTAATCGCAATTGTGGATACCGCAATGACATGATCCGGCTCAAGCGCATGCTTAATGCCCAGCAGAAACCCGATAGCCAGTACAGAGAGTATACCTGCATCCATCCTAAAACCCCCTGTTTTTAATTTCTATATCCACTACTTGCGCAGCTGAAAAGCATCCTTACCTAACAGCAGCGGACGCAGCTCGCTCCAAATGACATGGAACAGCGCCTCAAGCTCTGCTCCGCTATTGCCAAGGCAGCGCACGACTAGGCCATTCGCCTCCAAGAGCGACACCCCGCCGTATATCTCCTGCCCTAATCTACTACTATTTGACGGCTTCACATTCGAATAACTGTCCAGTATACGCCGCACCGCATCCACATGCTCTGCTGTAATCTTTTCAGACAAAAACCAAAAATTCCCAAAATGAGAATAACCCCCAAGCACCGATTGGGGCGGAAACTTCGGAGGCTCCAGCCTTAATGGGTCCCATACGACAAGCCGATCCTCCCAATACACCGCCAGCTCGCTGTGCAGCATCTCGTATTCAAACGTTTCTCCGTAACCCGCACGGCCAGGCGTAATGATCTCACTCATCAAAAGCTGTGCCCCCCGCTGCAGACGAACTACCGTATTCCCCTTATAACGGACATCCTTATAAGGAACGAGCGGCCCTGGAAAATACTCCAGTACAGCATCTTTCCCGACTCGAAAAAGATTGTTCTGTCCGCTCGTCGCCTCGCCCATTCCCGGATGCAGCTTGCACGAAGACTGTGTCGTAAGCAGCAGATGTGCGTTCTCCCCTACTAGGCAATCCAGCTCCTGAACATCCCCGCCGAACAGGCCGGGAGATGATTCCATTAAATAAATAATCATCTCGCCGGATGGCCCTTTGAACGGGCGGGTAATTTTCAGCGGTGCTTGATGAGCCGAATAGCTTAAAACATTTTTTCCATTAATATAGTCAATTTCACCCTGCCATCGGCTATGCATGGTCGTGATGATGCTCGTGATGGTGGTGATGAGTATGGCTATGCTTTAGGGCTGGGCAAGCTGCGATAATCCATTCCACGACTTTAGCGGCACTTTCTTCGCTTTTGAGATTGGTCATTACAAATGGACGGTCCCCGCGCATCCGCTTGGAATCCTCGCTCATCACCTCAAGGCTAGCGCCAACATAGGGGGCGAGATCGATTTTATTAATGACGAGCAGATCGGAGCGGGTAATGCCCGGCCCGCCTTTGCGCGGAATTTTTTCGCCTTGGGCAACATCAATGATGTAGATAAACATATCAACCAGCTCTGGGCTGAATGCTGCCGCCAAATTGTCGCCGCCGCTTTCAATGAACAGCAGATCCAGGTCGCTAAAACGCTCCTCTAGATCCTCGACCGCCTCCATATTCATCGATACATCCTCGCGCACAGCGGTATGCGGGCAACCCCCTGTCTCCACTCCAATGATGCGCTCCTGCGGCAAAACGCCTGTTTTGGTCAAAATGACCGCATCCTCTTTCGTATAAATATCATTAGTAATTATGCCGATGCTGTAGTCCGGATACATGATTTCGCTGATTTTCTCCAGCAGCGCTGTTTTCCCCGAGCCGACAGGACCGCCTACTCCGATACGAAGCGCTCTTCCTCCTTGAAACGGCGTGCTGTTCCAGCTGTCATGGGCATGGCTATGATTTGCTCCTCCACACATATGCTCATCTCTCCTTCATCTTTTTTAATTGCCAACGCGACGGCTAGCTTCATCCACCATTAAGACATAAACAAGCGGGAATACAGACTTTCATGGCGCATAGCTGCAATTTCCTGCATGACGTTCGCGGTATACATCTGGCTTGGCAAAAGCGGCTCCGCTGTTATCGCCGCCGCCTCGCGCTCCAGAAGCGGAAACAAGGCGGTCATTATTTTTTGACCATCGGTCTGGCCCAGGCTCCACATTCGAATTAAATTTTGCAGCATGCTGTTAACCGTCTGATATAAAAAGCTGAGCACCGCCATATGAGGCGTCAGCTGCAAAAACGCGCAAATCCAGCCATGAACGATCGCCGCGTTCGCGTCCCCGCGCTCATGCTTGATCCAAGCCGCATAATCGCCCAGCAGCGATTCGGGGTATACCGCCTGCACGGTATGCAAATACCGTTTGCCGATTTTGCTTGCCCCTTCTCTGGACTCCCGCGCCAGGCGCGTGCCCGTCATCCTGCGCGATAAATCCAGCAGCTTCGACTTTATCTTTTCCTGCTCCTGCTTCTCAGACTGCTGCCTGGACTGCTGCAAGTAGGCCGGCACCCAAATGGCGCTCCAATACACGCCAGTGCCTTCAATAGGGGCAACGGTGCCTTGAATATAACCTTCCATCCATGTTAAAAAATCGGGAATAGTTCGAATTCGCTCCTCCTGCACATACGTTTCTAGGCCAAAGGAGTGGGAAAATGCCCCTGTCGGAAAAGCCGAATCTACTAATTGTGCCACTTGCAAAAAAGACATCATCCTTGGCTTCTCCCTCCAAGCGAGCTTCTAAAATAAGTAGTACCGCTGCGCCATCGGAAGCACGCTCAGCGGCTCACAGATCGCCTGCTCGCCATCGACCAGCACCTCGTACGTATCTGGATTAACGGTAATTTCCGGCGTTAAGTTATTAAGCAGCATGTCGCGCTTGCCAATCGTGCGGCAGCCCGATACCGGCAGCACCTGCTTCCCAAGGCCCAACTGCTGCTTAATTCCAGCTTCAGCTGCTGCTTGCGATACGAAGGTAATACAGCTGCTGTATTTCGCCTTGCCATGCGCTCCGAACATGAGCCGACCGATTTTGGGCTCCGGCGTTGGAATCGAGGCATTAGGATCACCCATGATCGCGAAGGCAGGCATTCCGCCCTTCAGCACCAGCTCCGGCTTTGTCCCGAAAAATGCCGGCTTCCACAAGACGAGATCCGCCCATTTCCCCGCTTCTACCGAGCCTACATATTCTGAAATGCCATGTGCAATCGCTGGATTAATCGTATATTTAGCTACAAAACGCTTTACCCTGCTGTTGTCGTTGGCACTCGCCTCTCCCGCTTTGCCATCCTGGCCAGCCCCACCATCTCCAGCCAATGGGCCGCGCTGGCGTTTCATTTTATCGGCCGTCTGCCATGTACGGGAAATGACCTCTCCCACTCGGCCCATCGCCTGTGAATCAGAGCTAATAATGCTAAGCGCCCCCAAATCATGCAAAATATCTTCCGCTGCAATCGTTTCAGGACGTATGCGTGAGTCAGCGAAAGCGACATCCTCGGGGATGTTGCGATCAAGATGATGGCAAACCATCAGCATATCCAAATGCTCTTCTATTGTATTAATCGTAAAAGGCTTTGTTGGATTCGTTGAAGACGGAATGACGTTCGAATGCCCTGCGAGTGTAATAATATCCGGCGCATGGCCGCCACCCGCCCCTTCGGTATGGTACGTATGAATCGTCCGTCCATTAATGGCTTTAATCGTCTCTTCCACAAAGCCCGCTTCATTCAGCGTATCGGTATGAATCGCTACCTGGACGTCCATTTCATCCGCGACCGTGAGCGCCGCGTCGATAACAGCTGGCGTTGAGCCCCAATCCTCATGAATTTTAAGGCCAATCGCCCCTGCCGCTACTTGCTCGCGCAGCGTCTCCAGGCCGGATGAGTTGCCTTTGCCAAGAAAACCGATATTCATCGGGTATTCCTCAGCCGCCTCCAGCATGCGATGAATATGCCAGCTGCCCGGTGTACAGGTCGTTGCTTTCGTTCCCTCTGCAGGCCCCGTTCCTCCGCCAATCATCGTCGTTACACCTGAAGACAGCGCCGTTTCGATTTGCTGCGGGCAAATAAAATGAATATGCGTATCGATTCCACCCGCAGTAATAAGCTTCCCTTCTCCGGCAATGACCTCTGTGGAAGCGCCTACGATGAGCTCAGGATGAACGCCCTCCATCGTATCTGGGTTGCCCGCCTTACCAATAGCGATGATTTTCCCATCCTTAATGCCAATATCACCCTTCACAATACCGACGTAATCAATAATGACGGCATTGGTAATGACCGTATCGAGCACATTCTCATCCCGAGTACGAAAGGCTGACTGCCCCATGCCATCCCGCAGCACCTTGCCTCCGCCGAACTTGCATTCATCACCATAATGGGCATAATCGCGTTCAATTTCTATAAACAGCTCTGTATCAGCGAGCCTCACTCGATCGCCTATCGTCGGCCCAAACATGCTGATATAGGCTTCTCTAGAAATCGGCAAGCCCACCTGTTTATCCTCACCCTCAGTACTTAACGGCGAGGCCGCTCCGCCATAAGCTACGAGCTGAACCGGCTTTTCCTCGCCTGGCTCGAAGCGCACAGCCGTTCCAGATGGAATATTGAGGCGGAAGCCTTCTGCTGCGGCACGGTCAAAATCCAGCTTAGGATTTACTTGTGCAAATGGAAAATGCGACCCTACTTGAATCGGCCGATCACCACGATTCATTACTAGTACGTCTCTTACTATGCGACCTGTATTTTGCCAAACGACATTCTGCTTCGGAACTACCTCGCCGGGAATCATTGTTCACTCCCCTTCCTTCGCGGAACAATGGGGTCATGAATCGTAACTAGCTTCGTTCCATCTGGAAAAGTGGCCTCGACCTGCACCTCATGAACCATCGACGAGATACCCTCCATCACATCTTCCTCATCAAGAATGGTACGCCCGTAACTCATAAGCTCAGCTACCGTCTTCCCGTCCCTTGCCCCTTCCATAATCTCATAAGTAATAATGGCAACGGCTTCGGGATAATTAAGACGCAGGCCGCGAGCTTGCCTTCTCCGTGCCAAATCGGCTGCCAGCACGATAAACAGCTTTTCCTTCTCTCTCTCCAGCAAATACATAGCTACACTCCTTTAATAGCGTCATCTTCCCATGTTGTATAAACTATATAACTCTTGTCATATATACTAACATGAAAACCCTTATTTTTGGATATTTTGAACAAAAAAATAAATATTGCGTCCGAACGCCAGCCAGCCTCATATAAAAAAAGCCTCCAGCCCCACGAGATCCGTGGTTCTGAAAGCTTCTTATGCGCCATCTAATTCACCTCAGTGAAGGCCACCGTACTGCTGTTAACAATTAACTTAAAGTTTAGCATTTTGCTCCAATTGGACACGAATGCCTTCACGATCGATTTGAATCCAATATTCAACGATTTTTCCAGCTTCAACCCGATAAACCGCACTTGCGATTTCAACAATCGGTTTTCCTGTCGGCACAAAACCGTCTATCTCGCCCAAATGGGTGCCCACCTGCTTCCAGCGCACGTAAACCTGGTCATCCTGTACTAAAAATTGTTCAACGGTTAATGTAAACTCCCCATATATATGCATCATTTCGCGGACATGAGCTGCATAATCCGCTGGCGACCGCTCTACCGTCACTTCCTTTTCCGATTGAACCTGATGGGCCAATACGCGTTCCGCCATTACTCCATGTACCGCTTCAAGCTCCTTACCTGAACGGACCTTTTCAAAAAATTCACGTACAACCTGCGCAGCCGACATCCTCATCCCTCTTCCCCTACTGGCTATGAATCTAGCAAGCTCAATATCATATTCATGCTATTGTCAACAAAAGAACGATCAGACACAACCAGCGTTTGGGCCAATCCCTTGGCGTTGATATTGGAATCAAGCTCGCCCGTACTAACGCCTCGTTCAATCGTCTCCTCAAAAATAACAGAGAGATACATCTGATGCTCTCTCGTCAAAATTTCGAATTTCTCATCATGAGGGGACAGCTCCACCGTCGTATTGAGGCAAAAGCACCCACACTCGGGCCATAGCAACCTCCAATTTAATAACGATCGGTATACTATTATTTTAAAATCGAATAGGCATATTGTCAATGTAGAAGCATTCAAACCTTGACAAGTGTATGGATTTAAAATTATAGTAATCAAGCATAATTATGTACTGATCAGTATTTTATATTAGGCAAGGAAAAACCCTTACAAAACTGAATGCATGAAGGAATTATTTTTGATGATGAAAAAAAGAACACCGTCTGTGACAGCCTATCGTACTGGCAGCTGCTGCGCTCTGTACTCACCTTATTTGCGGAAGAACGGGTGCTTCGCGTCCGTGCCGTGCTAGCGCTGCTCATTTTTGCCGCCTTCAGCATATTGTGGACGTCTTTGGTACTGCCGCTTAGCGCACCGCCCTTCTCACTTTCGCACACCGCTATTTGCGCCTTCGGTCTAGCCGGCGCGGCCGGAGCTTTAGCCGCAGCGAGAGCAGGACGGCTTGCTGACCGCGGCTTTGGCCAACGAACAACAGGCATCGCGCTTGCGCTGCTGCTTATTTCCTGGCTGGCCATTCATTATGGCGACCAATCTCTTTTTCCATTAATAATAAGTATTATCTTGCTGGATTTAGCCGTACAGGCCATACATGTCACCAATCAGAGCATGATCCTCAGCATTCGACCGGAGGCGCGAAGCAGACTGACTGCCGGTTATATGGTATTTTATTCCATTGGCAGCGCAGCCGGCTCTATTGCTTCTACTAGCATTTACGCTTATGCAGGCTGGAGCGGTGTATGCTTGCTAGGGGCAGGCGTTAGCGCCAAGCACTCCTTTTTTGGGCGGCAACCCGATTGCCGAAATCTTCTGCTTAGCTCTCCCCTTTTTCAACGACGTTTCCGCCAATTGTATTGGGGTTTCCATTGCTTTAGGCCGTTATCCCCTTAGCTCAGAAAAAAATATCGGCGCACCATTTGGCACAACGCTTCTGAGCTGAGGGGATAACTTAGCAAAGCGCAAAAAAACAGCATCAGCATTTCGCATGAATGATACAATTGCGGCGGAAAGACGCACAACGAAATCAGTATGAATTCTAAATACATAGGAATAGCTGATGTGCACAAGCTAATAATTCCCCAGGAAATAAAGGAAAATATTACGGCTATCGTAAGAAGCTTGCGAATGCCTTTAAACATCTTGAAAAACTCAGTTTTCCCAGTGATTAACTTCAAATTCTCACCCGGGTCATCATGAACGCAACCACTCCCGGAATAATCAGCAGCATATGAGCCACATAGGGGCTGCGTTACGATTGGTGCAAACTGGGCAAGCACACCGGGACGGTTGCAACTCTATCCATTGCGTTCGCGGAATTTCACCACTAAACAGAGACCCGATGTTTATTTATCCGCATCTCCGCCAGATGATCCGCTGCACGGAAAGAAGGGATTTGCTGCTTTTTCGATATTTCAAAAATACGCTGGAGTTGGCTGTAAATTCCCTCTACCTTGCTCAGCACTCGCTCCCTGTTATAGCCATACAATTCGTCAGCGACATTCATTAAGCCGCCGGAGTTGACGACGTAGTCTGGAGCATATAATATGCCTTGGGCCGCGAGCTGATCGCCATGCTTTTCTTCCTTCAGCTGATTATTGGCAGCACCAGCAACCACCTTCGCCTTAAGCAGCGGAAGCGTATCATCATTAATAATCCCACCCATCGCGCATGGAGAAAAAATATCGCATTCGACGCCATAAATATCATCCACGCCGACCATTATTGCCCCAAACTCAAGCACAACACGCTCTGCATTTGCTTGCACGACATCGGTCACAATCAGCTTTGCACCCGCTTCATGCAAATAGCGGCATAAATGATAGGCAACGCTGCCTACACCCTGTACCGCAATCGTTTTTCCCTTTAGTTCAGTTGTCCCAAAAGCTTCAAGGGCAGCAGCTCGAATACCATGAAATACACCTAGTGCCGTAAAAGGCGAAGGATTACCTCCACTTCCAAACTTTGGCGATACTCCCGTAACGAATTTCGTCTTCTCACGAATAAAATCCATATCCGCCACAGTCGTCCCTACATCCTCCGCCGTGATGTATCGGCCGTTCAATGTCCCAATGAATCGTCCAAACGCATGAAACAGCTCCTCGCTTTTATCCGTCATGGGGTTGCCGATAATGACCGCCTTGCCTCCTCCCAGATTAAGCCCTGCAACGGACGATTTATAGGTCATGCCTCGCGCAAGCCGGACGACATCGTGGACGGCGGCCTCCTCCGTTGCATAGGGATGCATGCGAGTACCGCCAAGCGCTGGTCCAAGCGTCGTATCATGAATAGCGATAATCGCCTTTAAGCCCGATTTGTGATCATAACCAAAAACGAGCTGCTCCATCCCATATTGCTCCAACCGCTCAAAATACAAAACACCCACTCCTATCTCCATTCAAATAATGTCAGATATAATAACACTATAATCATCCATGAGGTTCATAAAGGCTTTAATCGTTTTAGAATATCCCTCTCGATAATCTATTCTTTAAAGCTATGATTTGACTCATCAGCTTGCCTAGCCAACCAGGCAAGTTTTACTAGACGGTTTGCCTTCGATGGATCGCCCTTATAGATGGGCTGCAAACAAAAACAGCCTTATTTTCTCGGCGACCCAGAACCGTAATCGTTCTGGGCGCGAGCAAATAAGGCTGTTTAGACAAGCGACTACATCCTATTCCTCTTTTATTTTTGAAAAGGAATTAATTTACGCACCTGCTCGTTCCGCAGCCAAATGCCACCCCAAGCAAGCACAGCAAGATATACTGGAAATAATGTGTTGCTCAGCAATGGGGCATCCAAACGCAGATGCGTCGCGATAACCCCGCCGAAATAACCGGTCAGCAGCACAACGCCGAGGAACGACGTACGCGGCAGCGCATATAAAATCGTGGAAATGAGCGCAAGCACGCCCAAAATGACAATATGATGCTCCTGAAACCCGAGCTCGAGTGTTGATTCCACTACAACCGCAGGCTTAATCAGCTTCATAATGCCATCAAACAGCATAAACAAAATAACCAAATCGCTCATGATCCATGATGTCCAAAGCCGTCCTTTTGAAGTGCGAGCATACATCGATAGTTCCCCCTACGTTTTTGAAAATATTGTACCACATCTGCTACGGCAAGCGGAAAATTCGCGGCAGCGCGGGTAAAAGCCTGTCCCTTGTAATGGGATCATCGAAATTCCATTTGGCTTCCGTTACATAAACCCGGCTGCTGTCCAACGACTGCCAATACGCGCTTTTTGTAATGCGCGCCGCCTCGGTTCTAGATCGCTCGCTCTCCCCTACTAATAAGAATAGGCGGTCAGCATGATATTCACTCATTTGCTCCAGAGCAATCGCTTGGAAAAGAATTCCCGCTTCAATTAATTGCCTTACTTTGTCTGCTGGTTCAAATGCCATCGGATGGTAAAGCGTCAAGGCGATGCCTCTCATGCCCATGACATACAAATCACCATCTACTAGGACAAAAATAGCAGCCGTTTCCCTTTCCTTCGTATATAAAGCCAAATGCCGCCACATCTCCCCGGCTTTGCGCTCATAATGTTCAATCCATTGCTTGGCCTGCTCTTCCTTCCCGAACAGCTCCGCCACCTGCATGAGCCGGTCATAGGTTGGCTGCAAGCGATCAATCGATACGGTAGATGCTATTTTGGACAGCTCCTCCATTCGATCCTGCCGGAAGCTGCTGTAGAGAATCAAATCCGGGCATAGCGCCTTCACCTTGCCGAGCTCCCCCAGCAAGCCAATATCTGAAATATTTTTCAGCTCATTGCGATAAACGACCTTTCGGCCAATAACCGTCATGTCGGCTCCTACTGGCCTAATGCCCAGAGAAAGCAAATCGCCAAGTACATAACCAACTACAACGATTCGTGAAAAAGGGCTAACTTCCTGCTTAATCGTCGGATGGCTGACGCCGCGAGTTTTGGCATATTGCTTCGGAGTCAGCCCCATGGCATGCCGGAACCTGCGGGCAAAATAATATTCATCCTTGAACCCTGCCTGGCGGGCAATTTCACGTAAAGGATCATTGGTCAGCAGCAGCAGTTCCTTCGCCCGATTCAAACGGAGCTCTGTCAAATAATCGAGCGGCTTTTTGCCAGTTAACGTTTGGAACAATGCGCTATATTGCCAGCGGGCTACACCGGACATTTTCGACAGCTGCTCCACGGTTATCTCCTCACGGTAATGCTCTACCATATAAGCGATGCTTTCCTGAACGGCCAGCTTAGCATCCGATGAGGAACGTGAAGCTGCCACATGCTCCATCAGCAACACAAGAAGCTCCTGCAGCCTAATCTGCTGCTTGAATTGGTCCACTTGCTTGCAGCTTTGATGATTTGCAGCTCCCTCAGCAGCTTGCTCCAGCAAATCAACGAGCCGCGCCATTGCAGTCACATCAATTCTCGTCTCATAGGGCAAGGTTAAGCCTATTTCTTGCGCTGGTTCCCGTTCTCCTACTCGATAAGCATCGAAAGCAATCACATATACCGCTCCCCGATGATCGCTTGGCTCACTTCCTTCCACTTGCGCCTTTGCCCCAGGAGCAAGAAGAAAGCACGCCCCTTTTTCGGCATAAATAGAATGGCCCTCCAGATGGAGCTTGCCCCCGCTTTGCGCAAAAGCAATGAGGCGATGTCCTTCGCTTTCTAATGTATGAATCGATCGGTCAATTGCACAATCTACTATGTTAACAGACGTAAGAATATACAAGTAAGGCAGCGATAGGGAAGCTGATGTTTCATCAGGTTTTAACAAGGGATGTTCATCCATCGGCGTGCTCCCTTCTCATCATAATTGTATTAGTATATCGGAATATAACTGGGCTATCAAGAAACATCCGCGCCCGCTCTTCATTTTGTCCAATAAAAAAACAGACATTTCTCTATTGCTAGCCAAGTGAAGAATCCTTAGTATTATTGAACGTAATAATCATTCTCAATAGATGAAAAGGGGTACCTGCAAAGATGTCCAGAATAAAAAGAAATACCACCCTGCAGACGATTTCCGTTCTGTTCGTATTAGTCATGCTCGCAATGGGATGCTCGCAGCAAGAGGCGGCCTCTAATGGCAACGAGGCGGGAACAAGCACAGCCGCACCGCAGGAACAAGCGATTACCGTTGCTTGGCTAAGAGATATAGGTCCGCTTAATCCTCATGTCTACTATCCATCGCAATTATTTGCACAGTCCATGCTCTATGAGCCATTGGTCAGCTACAACGAAGGCGGAGAGCTTAAACCGCTGCTGGCTGAGTCATGGGTCATTTCAACCGATGGCAAGGAATATACGTTCAAGCTCCGCCAAGATGTTAAATTCGCGGATGGAACGCCGTTTAACGCAGCCATTGTCCAGAAAAACTTTGATGCAATCATGCTTAACAAAAGCGTCCACAGCTGGATTGGACTCGTCAAAGTGCTTGAAAAAACGGAAGCTGTCGATGAATTTACGTTTAAAATAACGCTGACCTCTCCCTACTATCCAACCTTGCAGGATTTGGCGATTGTGCGGCCTTTCCGTTTTCTCGCCGAAGCCGGGTTCCCGGATGACGGAGATACGACGAAAGATATCAAGCAGCCGATCGGCACCGGACCTTGGCAGCTCGCTGATTATAAGAAAGATGAATATGCGGTTTTCACCAGAAATCCGAATTACTGGGGAGAAATGCCGAAGCTCGACAAAATAACAGTCAAAATTATACCGGATGGTGAAACACGGGTTCTCGCTTTCGAGAAAGGTGAGCTGGATCTGATTTTTGGCGAGGGCGCAATCAGTATGGACGCTTTCCAGCAATTAAAGGATTCAGGCAAATATGAGACTGGGCTATCCGAGCCTGTTGGCACAAGAAGCCTGCTGCTCAATACGCTAAACGACAAGCTGGCTGACCACCGGGTGCGCCTTGCGCTTCAGCAAGGCTTTGACAAAGCAACCATGGTAGATGGCGTAACGGGTGGCGTTGAGGAAGCTGCCAACAACATTTTATCCAAAAACTATCCTTATTCCAATATCGACTTTGAGCCTATCGGTTACGATGTGGCGAAAGCAAATGCCTATTTGGATGAAGCCGGGTGGAAGCTCGAAGCTGGTAAAACGGTAAGGGAAAAAGACGGCCAGCAGCTCGAGCTTGAGTTAATGTACGATAAGGGCGATCTGATCCAGAAAGCGATGGCCGAAACGATTCAATCCGGGTGGGCCGAAATTGGAGTCAAGCTGAACCTCAATGCTGTTGAACTCGCGATGATTCCTCAGCGCTTGCGGGAAGGCACCTTTGACATCCACTTCTGGTTCAATTATGGCGTGCCTTATGATCCGCATACGCTTATTAATTCGGTCAGGGAGCCGGGCTTCGGTATATCGGAAGCACATAGCAGCCTCCCCATGAAGGCGGAACTGGATCAGCAAATTGTCACCGCACTCGCTTCCACGGACGAAGCGGAACGCCAGCAGTTGTATACATCCATTTTAAAAACATTGAATGAACAGTCGGTTATTTTGCCAATCTCTTATATTAAACAAACCGTCGTTTACCAGAAAAACTTGAAAAACTTCAAATTTCCCGCCAGCCGTTGGGATCATCCTTTTGAAGGGCTCGAACTGAATCCGTAAAATGGGCAAAAGCATAGCTGTATCCGTATCCCCGCCTTTTATGCGGCTTTATATTGTTACCTTTTTATTTTTCAGCGCGAATCCGATTATTAATATCGTTGTTCCACTTCGTGGGAAAGCCGAAGGAGCAAGCAATGCCGAAATTGGCATGATGATGGGCGCTTATATGCTTACCAGCATGCTGCTTCGGCCCTGGGCAGGCAATGTGGTCGCCCGTTTTGGCCCACAGTTTGTGCTGCGTTTATTATTGCTCGCAAACTTTATTATTTTGGCATTGTACGCGCTTCTCGGCCTGGAATGGTATTTTCTGCTGCGTGCGCTGCAGGGCGTGACGACCGCCTTTTTTTCCTTGGCGCTGCAAATGGGTATTGTCGATACGCTGCCTGAAAAGGAGCGTTCGCAAGGACTGTCGCTGTATTTGTTAGCTGGCATGCTGCCAACCGTTGTCCTGCCTATGGCTGCCCTTTATTTATGGAATTGGGGCGAACTGTACTCTTTCGCAGCTATCCTGCTTATTATTGGCGTTACAGCAGGCTTTGTGGGGTATAGTTCCCCCCTTCCTTCCCGCTTGGGCAGTTCTAGCACTGGTGTGAAGACAAGCTCTACACTGGCGCAGCTTAACCAATTATGGAGCAATCGGGCTTTTCTCGTGTGCAGCTCGGCCATGCTCATTGCTTCTATTGGCTTCGGTGCTGTCGTCACCTTTGTTGCCCTGTATACGAAGCAAAGTGGGGTCGGCGATGCCGGCATTTATCTCATGATTCAGGCTGGCATCATCGTCATTTCCCGCTTTGCACTGCGGACAAAGCTGCCCTCCGATGGCAAGTGGCCTGCGGGCTTAACGATTAGTTTGCTGCTGTGTATGACGATAGGTACCGAGCTGCTAGCCTTGTCCATCCATTGGGGAGCCGCCTATATGTATGTGGCAGCCGGATTAATCGGGCTTGGCATGGCTCTGCTTTATCCAACCTTAATGACCTATTTGACCTTTGTGCTGCCAGCCGCCTCCCGAAATACGCTCATTGGCTTATTTATTGCCATGTCCGACCTCGGCGTTGTGCTCGGCAACATGGCGATGGGGCCAGTCGCCGATCATTTATCCTACTCCGTTATGTACAGCATATGCGCCTTATTATTGCTTGCCGCTGCTGCGGTTGTAAGCATAAGCGGCCGCCGCTTGAAATCGGAATCCCACTAATATATACACGAAAAAAAGCTCATTGATCGGCTATTTAGCCAGCAAATCAATGAGCTTTTTTATAATATGCTGCCTCCCTAATGGTGTCCAGCTCATTACGAACCAGTTAGGAATCGCATGTATATTTCCCTCTTGAATGGCACCTGTCTCCTGCCACGCGGCTGTTTGTGTCATCCGCTTGAATATTTCCTCGCTGCCTGCCAGCACATGATGCTTCTGAATAAACAAATGCTCGGTGTCCAGCACAGGCAACGCTTCCGGCGGAATTTCCAGCCTCCACATCTCTTCAGGCACTTGTCCACCCGGCTTTAGAGCAAGCTCTTTATAAATGAGTTCATTGAGTGGATGGGCTGTTTTTCCTTGAATGCCAACCGCCCGGTGACTAACCTGCATAATCGTAATACGTTCCTCGCCCATCGAATGGTGCAGTAGCCGTTTGGCATCTTCAATGCTCAAATCCAGACGGGTCAGCACCGCTTCGGCTTCACGCTCCCGGTTTACAAGCTCGGCAATTTTCACAAAGTTTCGTTTCCAATCCCACACGGAAAAATCGAGAAAATACGGAGTTGCGATTTGCTTAAAGCTGTCCTTAAGATGCAAATGGTAATGATCTGCAATAATTAAATCGCACTTGGAACGCTTTAGCTCGCTAAGCTGCTCAATCAACTGTTTGCTATACGCCTGTTCCCCTATCCCTGGATATTGAAACAAATCGACGACGCATACAGGCTCGATGCCGATGGACTGCAAATGCTCGTGAAAGCCAAGTGAAGAAGCGACCGCGATTTTCATCGTTCCGCGCTTCATATAAACGGTTGGCGATACGCCGACTAAACGCTGAAACATGCGGCTAAAATAAAACTCACTGCGAAAGCCGACGAAATCAGCCACTTCCTTCACGCGCCGATCTTCCTGATCGAGTATTTGCTTCGCCTTATCCATCCGGATTTGATTTAAATATTCAATAGGGCTTGCAACCTTCATTTTGCGAAAAAGGCGGGAGTAAGTGGTTGTCGTCATTTCGGCAGCCTCAGCCAAATGGTCAATGCTTATTTTTCCCATATAGTTTTCTTTCATATAAATAATGCTGCGCTCAATTCGCTCATCGCTCGCTTCACGCTGCTCCGGTGCATTTGCAATAATAAAGCTAATAAATTCTTCTAACAACAGCCGCAAGGAAAAAGCATCCGCCCTCGCTGCTCCTTTGCTTTGGTCATACATATGCAGCAATCGTTGAAGCACCTGCTGCGGCTGGCGAATAGCAATATGGCCCGGCAAAAAAGCGCCAGACAGCGATAATGCTTTTACCCCTTCAAACTTTTTGCCTTCCTTCACGAGCATCACAGGCTGGAAAAAAAGACCGTAATACGTAATCAGGCTGCAGCGGTCCGGAACATCAATGATCATTCCCGGCACTAATAAATACAGCTCGAAGGGGCGAATTCTGCACAATACGCCATCTATTAAGAGGCTTGCTTCGCCTTCTAAAATAAAACACAGCACATGCACGCCTATCCGATGGCTGCCTGCTCCTTGATGAACGGGAAACTTCCGTTTCCGCAAGGATGAAAATAAATAGAGCTGATTCGTCTTCGAAGAACGCAACGGCATTCGGTTTAGCACCGACCTTTCGTAAAACCGTGACAATTTCTTCTATCGGCCCGCACGCAATTTCACCGCAGCCGGGCTACTATGCGCCCTTTGCATCATCGCACAGACGCTGCCTTTTGGCTTGATCTGGCTTTTTATTGTCCGTTTTCTGCAAGGCTTTTTTTACAGTGCATTATTGCAAACCGTCATGCTTTCTGTCCTCAAAACCTCATCCGACCATGACAGAGGCGTTAAAATCGGGGCAACAAACAGCCTCCTCATGGCAGGACAAATTTCCGGGCCAACCATCGGTGTCTTTATTGGCGCTCAGCTAGGCCTGTCCTCTGTCTTTTTGGTGATGGGAGGCTTCATGCTGCTCGCCTCTATGCTTGTCTGGTTTCCCGCTGCCCATATTCGGCAGCAAAAACATTTTTCCGCCCAATAAATCAGCGTTTGAAAGGAGCTAATCCAACATGCCGCAAGCTCAAATAAACCAAGTTACTTTATCTAGCCCATCCGTTCAGCTCTCGGAAAAAGAAAGCATCAGCCGCTTGTTAAATGCCTATCTTCGCGAATCGGGGCAATTCGAGCCTAGCGATGTTTCCTTTTTTCATCCTGAAATAACGAAAGTCATTTGGCTCCCGCACACGAAGCTTGGAATCTATGGAACTGTTCTGCATTTGTCTGCGGGCGGCCACCATGTGTTTGGGGAGCACTTTTATACAAAAGAAGCACAGCAGTGGAAAAAAACTCGTTCGCCGAAGTGATTCAGCTTGTGCTGGATGAAATTTGCTTCGCCCAGGCAGACTCAGCGTCTAAATCGCAAAAACGGGCGGAGCTGAAAGCCCTTATTCATAACAGCCAGCAGCGTTTAAATCACTATTTGGCTTATGCCGCTGAGCAGGAGCGCGAACAAGGGGAGCGGCTCCTTGATTTCCGCTATTTGGAGCAGGCGCTACTTTGCGGACATCCCTTTCATCCGACTCCAAAAAGCCTGCAAGGCTTCACCGATAACGATTCACAGGCTTATTCGCCAGAATTCGGCGCCGCCTTCACGCTTCACTGCTTTGCTGCGGCAGCTGAATATATTGCAGAGGATTGGCTTGGCGAACAATCGAATGAGAAGCACTTCGCGTGGATTCCGCCTGCGATGAAAGCGGCAGCCGAAGCGAAGCTTGGCGCGGCGAGCGGCGATTATAGGCTTCTGCCTTGCCATCCTTGGCAGGCAGAATATGTACGCAGCCTTGCGCCTGTGCAAAAATTGCTGGAGCAAGGAATGCTTGTAGATTTAGGGGATACCGGGCCACTCGTATACCCGACCTCATCTGTGCGAACGGTATGGAACCCGGAGCAAGCTTGCTTTTACAAGCTGTCGCTGCACATTCGGATTACGAATTTCATTCGTGAGAATACGCCCGAGCAGCTGCTGCGAACGCTTGACGCCTCAAGGGCGATTGATGCTATTCGAGAGGAGTATACGACGGAGTCATTTGCAGCCTGACTGGACAAATTGGCTGCGCCAATATTTGCACTTGTCGATGAAGCCGCTGCTGCATTTATACGCGGAAACGGGCATAAGCCTGGAAGCGCATGTGCAAAATGCGATGCTCCGCTTGCACCAAGGCATGCCCAGCACTTTTTATGTTAGAGATCTTGAGGGCATTAGCATTTACGTTGAATTGGCCAAGCAGCGGGGCTGGATTAACACCTTGCTGCGGGAAGACAGCCCTGTCCTCTATTCCGAGGAGCAGGCGCGCCATCGCTTAAAATATTATTTTTTCGTTAACCATCTCTCCCATCTAATTGCACGAATTTCGTATTATAGCGGTCAGGAAGAGCAGGTGTACTGGGCGATCGCAAGCGACGTGCTGCAAGAAATCAAGCAAGCATCCTCCCATGCGCTTTTGCACAATCTTATTCAAGATTTATTAACCAGCGCTACGCTCCCGGCAAAGGCAAATCTGCTCAGCCGTTTTCACCAGCGCGGCGAAACGCCCTTATACGTGGAAATACCGAATCCAATGCGCATAGATGAAACATAAAATTCGCCTTTTCAATTGTAATTAAATGTGGGAGTTGTTTAATAGACAACTCCCTTTCTCCCTTCCAGCATAGATACATGCTTCGCGGCGCTTTGGGCCATTATCCCCTTAGCTCAGAAAGCTTGAAGGCTGCGGCTGGAGATACCAACAGCCTGCCTCCCAACAACAAAAATGAACAAAGAAGAGGTTAATTACGAGGGGTAAGACGTGTTAACCTGCACATGCGGCTCTTCTGAGCTAAGGGGATAACAGCTGTAAGCAACCGAGAATTAGCAAACGCTAACCGATTGAGCACAAAAAACATACAACCATTAGCAAACCATAAAAACAACAAACATCTCATTGCTAACTATGCTGCCAGCCCCTTTTATCGCATGCCGCTTGCATTCATTTATCTGCCGATCCACAATGAAAAATCCTCCTCGGTAGCAAGCACGCTGTGAGTCGCCGAAACGGCCTGCTCCGTCCCTCTCGCATAATCGATCCCGCTGCTTGCATAGTCGTAGGAGAGGGTGACTCTCGTTTTTTCCTTCAACGGATTGGCATGGGGAATCGCCGACAACAGCGACTTCGTATACGGATGTACGGGGCGCTCGAAAATATCCTCCGTCGTTCCCGTCTCGACTAAATAGCCTAAATGCAGCACACCGATTCGATCAGAAATATATCTGACCATCGATAAATCATGGGAAATGAACAAAAAGGCTGTGTTTGTTTCCTCTTGAATGCTCTTAAGCAAATTCACAACCTGCGCCTGAATCGACACATCGAGGGCGCTGATCGCCTCATCGGCGATAATAAGCCCCGGCTCCATAATAAGTGCCCGGGCTATGCCTATGCGCTGCCGCTGTCCGCCCGAAAACTGGTGCGGATAACGGTTTGCATGCTCGCGCGACAGCCCTACTTTTTCGAGTATGCGCTCTACCTTCTCTTGGCGCTCCTGCTTCGTTCGGTACAGCTTATGAATGTCCAGCCCCTGCGCAATAATGTCGATTACTTTTTTCCGCGGATTAAGCGAGGCCATCGGATCTTGAAAAATCATCTGCATCTTGGTGCGCAGCAGCGTCTGCTCCTTCTCCCTCAGCGTCCCGGAAATATCCGCACCTTGAAAAGCAATCGCGCCCGCCGTTGGCTCATACAGCCGAATAATCGTTCGCCCAATCGTCGACTTGCCGCTGCCTGACTCTCCTACGAGCCCATAGGTTTCCCCTTTATGGATGTCAAAGGAAACCCCATTTACCGCCTTCACTGTATAATGCTTGCTTACTCTAAAATGCTGCTTCAGATCAGCAACTCGTAAGATGGTTTCTCTTCCCACTCGCTCCCCACCTCCTTCGCCACCTTGCCCAATCTTGCTTTCAGCGTCTCTGACATTTCGATCTTCGGCGCATTCTCATGCAGCAGCCAGGTCGCCGCATAATGCGTGTCCGTAACTTTAAACATGGGCGGCTCCAGCTTAAAATCAATGTTTAGCGCATGGACATTTCGCGGTGCGAACGCATCCCCAGTAATGGGATGAAGCAAATTCGGCGGACTGCCGGGAATCGTGTACAGCTTTTCATTCGGCGAACCCATGTCCGGCATTGAGGAAAGCAGCCCCCATGTATATGGGTGGCGAGGATCGTAAAAAATTTCTTCCACCGTCCCCCGCTCAATCATTTTTCCCGCGTACATGACCGTCACATAGTCGGCTACCTTCGCAACGACGCCTAAATCATGCGTGATATAGATGACCGAAATGCCCGTTTTCGCTTGAATCGTTTTGATCAGCTCTAAAATTTTAGCCTGAATCGTCACATCAAGCGCCGTCGTTGGCTCATCGCAAATGAGCACCTCCGGGTCGCAGGCGAGCATAATCGCTATGACGACACGCTGACGCATGCCGCCGGACAGCTGATGCGGGTAGCATTTCATCCGCTTCTCAGGATCGCTTATACCAACGAGATGCAGCAGTTCCAGCGCCCGCTTGCGCGCTTCGAAGCGGTTTTTTTTCAAATGGATGAATATGCTTTCCATAATTTGGTTGCCGACAGTCATCGTCGGATTCAGCGACGTCATCGGATCTTGAAACACCATGGCGATTCGCCTGCCATTGATTTGCGAGCGCATTTCCTTTTGTGACAGCTTAAGCAGATCCTGGGTCACACGCTTGCCATTATCCTCATAGTGAAATAGGATAGAGCCGGCATTAATTTGCCCATTGCTGCTCAAGATTCGCATGATTGCCTTTACCGTAACGGACTTTCCGCTGCCAGATTCCCCAACAATCGCGACCGTTTCCCCTTTGCGCAATTCAAGATCCACTCCGCGTATGGCATTTACGAGCCCACTCGCCGTTTGAAACGAGATCGATAAATTACGGATTGAAAGCACCGTTTCGCTCATCTGCTTCCCCCTCCTAGCTTTCTTTCATTTTCGGATCAAGCGCATCGCGCAGCCCGTCTGCGAGCAGATTGAAGCTCAGCATCAGCAGCGCCAGTACAACGACCGGGGCGACAATCATATACGGATAAATCGTCATCGACTTGAAGCTTTCGCTAATGAGCGAGCCTAATGACGCCATGGGCTGAGGAATGCCCAGACCGATAAACGCCAGAAAAGCTTCGGTAAAGATCGCGCTAGGAACTGAAAACATCGACATAATAATGATTTGCCCGAAAATATTCGGTAAAATATCTTTGAAAATAATACGGAAATGACCCGCCCCGAGCGTTCGGGACGCGAGCACAAACTCCTGTTCCTTCAGCTTTAAAATTTGCGCCCGTGCTACCCGGCTCATCCCAATCCAGCCTGTAATCATTAAGGCGAGCGTTATCGTTACAAACCCCGGCTTTAGCACGACAATGAGCAGCGTCACAATGACCAAATTCGGGATGCCACTTAAAATTTCAATAAATCGCTGCATGACATTGTCAACCGAACGGCCAAAATAACCGGAAACAAGGCCATAACACATGCCGATCATCATATCTACTGCAACGGCAATTACCGCAATGTACAAGGAAATGCGCGTCCCCTCCCAGGTACGGGTCCATAAATCGCGCCCCAACGTATCGGTGCCGAAAATATAATAAACATCGGTCAGCCCTTTCTCCTCGTACACATGAACCCCATGGGCTACTCCATTAAAAATAAAAAAGGTATCCAAGCCTTCAATGCGCGGAGGCAAGCTTTTATGCTTAATATGGATTGATTTATACGTGTGCTCATTCATCATCGGCCCGAAGGCGGCGAAAAAAGAAATGATAATAATAATGACTAGGCCAATAACCGCACCTTTATTCGCCTTAAACCGCAGAAAAGCGTCCCTCCCATACGATTGGCTTGTATAGGTATAATCGATTTGCGCGCGCTCGCTATTGCCAGCAAGTTCGAAGTCGCCACCTGTACCTGTATAAGATTGAACCGGATTACCCATGCTTCTCCCCCTTCGCCAAACGAATGCGCGGATCGATGACGCCATATAAAATATCTACAGCCAGCATAATCGCAATAAACATCATGCTGTAAAGGAAGGATACGGCGATGATGACGTTGTAGTCATTGATTTGAATCGCCGTCACGAGCAAACTGCCGATGCCGGGAATGGCGAAAATCTGCTCAATAACGAGACTGCCGGTCATTAAAGCGACAACGAGCGGCGCCAGCACCGTAATAATGGGAATGAGCGCATTACGCAGCGCATGAACAATAATCAGCCTCACGCTTCCCACTCCCTTGCTCTCCGATAGCCGTATGTATTCTGAGCTAAGCACTTCAATCATTTCAGAGCGAGTAAAACGGGCAACGGTCGCAATCGTAAACATCGAAAGGGCAATCGTTGGCAGCACGGTAGACACAAACGGCGATGCAGAGCTATATAAGAGCGGAAACCACTTGAGCTTCCATCCCAAAAAATACGACAAGGCAAGGGCAAATACATAAGAGGGAAAGCTGACACCAATGACCGAAACAAAAGTCGTCAGGCTGTCGGCAAAGCTATTGTGCTTAAGAGCGGCTACAATGCCGAGAAGCAATCCAATCGCCGTTCCCAGCAGCACGGCCTGAAACCCGATTTGTATGGATACAGGCAGGCGCGCCTCCAGCATGGCGGAAATCGGCATATTTTTCTGAATGACATAGGAAACTCCGAAATCACCGCTCAGCATCGCTTTAATATAATGGACAAAGCGATTAAACACGGGCTGATCCAGGCCATATTTGGCATCCAGCACGGCCCGCTGCGCCTGGGTGATTTTCTCATCGTTAAACGGCGAGCCCGGCATAAGCTCCAGCATAAGGAAGAGCATCAGCAAAATAACGAGCAAAGTCACAACGGCTAAGCCTAATCTTTTTAACACATAGTTTCTCAATCGTTTCACCTCTCAAGCGTAAACGGCTGTCGCCGTCCTCTGGCGGCAAAGCTATCGTTTCGCGATGAAATGCCGGATCACAGCTGCTTGAACTTCCGCTTCTGCGATCCGGCCCTTCAAGGAAACAGCCCGTTATTGTTTGTCAGCTAATTTGTAAGAAATACTGCCACCTATAGCGCCAAGATTAATACCGGTTACCTCCGGTTTAATTAAAATGGCGTTGCCCTTCTGATACACAGGGAAAATAACCGCTTCCTCCAGCACTTTCGCTTCCAGCTGCTTTAACGCTTCCCACCGTTCCTCAGGCTTGCTGGCCAGATCGCCTCTGCTCACCCGATCCGCGAGCTCATCATAGGCTTTCTCGCTCCATTTGCCAAAATTGTTCGGATTGTCCGTCGTCCACATCGCCAAATAGGTCATCGGATCGTTATAATCTGGCCCCCATCTGGTCAGGCCCACTTCATATTCGCCGTTGTACATCAGCTCGACGCGATTTTTCTTCGGCTGGGACTTGAGCGCGAAGGTTACGCCAGGCAGCGCTGTCTCAATTTCTGACTGAATGAACTGCGACACCAGCGTCGCGGATTCCGTATCCTCAAACAGCAGCTCCAGCTCAATGGCATCAATGCCAAGCTCGGCTTTCGCTTTTTCCCAATATTTCAGTGCTTCTTCTTTATTGCCTGATGGATAGCTGCCTGCCGTTTCCCGGAAGTCCTTCCCATCCGGCCCGGTCGCCAGAAGCTGCGGAACGGCAAAATCAGCTACGATGGAGCCATCCTTCAATATTTCATCCACGACCGCTGTTTTGTCATAAGCAAGCGAGAGCGCCTTGCGCAAATTGACATTTTCAAGACCGGGAACCTTCTGATTCGGTGACAAATACCATAAGAAGCCTGTCAGCACGCTATGGTATTCCGAACTTTGCTGATAGTTTGCAATTTGTTCGCCAGAGAGGGCGACGTAATCGATGTCTCCATTTTCGTAGGCAAGGACAGATTGCTGGGTATCTTTAATAATTTTATAGTTCAGGCCATCCAGCTTTACACTGGCTGCATCATAGTATTCGTTATTTTTTTCCAAATAAAAGGTTGTTCCGCCGACCTCCCATGTCTTCAGCTTGAACGGGCCATTGGCCAGCAGCGCTTCTGGAGTCAATGCATATTCCGTGCCTTTCTCCTTCAAGAAGGCTTCATTTACAGGAAAGAAAGAAGGAAAGGCGATTATAGAGTTAAAGAAAGGAATGGGGCGTTCAAGCTCCACCGTCAGCGTCTTGTCATCAACAGCCTTTACGCCAAGCTCGTCGAAGCTTTTCTCGCCGGCAATGATGGCATCGGCATTTTTCAAACCGGCTACTCCTGCGATGAAGCTGTATTCACTAGCCGTTTCCGGATTAACAAGGCGCTTCCATGCATATTCAAAATCATGCGCTGTAACCGGAGTGCCATTGGACCACTTCGCATCTCGCAGCGTAAACGTATAATGGAGGCCGTCCTCGCTCAAATCTACCTTTGCAGCTAAAGCCAGTTGGGGCACGCGATCCTCATCAATCGTATACAAGCCTTCTGTTGTAGCGGCAATCACTTCGAAGGACAGCCCGTCTGTCGCAATGGCGGAATCCATCGACGCAAGCTCCACATCTTTCCCCAAATTAAGCACCTTCAGTGGTGAAGGACTTGCTTCTGGCGCCAGGCTCTCTGAAGGGGCACTAGAGCTTTCAGCTGAAGCGGGCGTCGTACCCGAGCTCTGCTTTGCGCTTGTGCAGCCTGCTAATAATAAAAGGACCGAAAATAGGGCGATTGTTATCTTTACTTTTTTCAACAAGGTTTCCTCCCCAAATGCTAGAAATAAAAAGGAATCTCATTCCATGTAAAATTCAGGATGTTTCAACCTTTTTATGCATTATACAAGTCGATTTTTTTAAAGTCAACTAATCTTATCGGAATTATAAAATTAATTGATATAACGATAGAAAAATCAAATAACCCCTATCTCGGCAGCGAGACAGGGGAATTAGACAAGCCATTCAATGATTACTTAACCAGGCTCACACCAGCGGGCAAGTCCTGCATTGACCGCCTCCAGCGGCGCCGTTTCTGTACGGTCAATCGCCCACGCAATATAGCCATCTGGGCGAATCAATGCCGTATGGACATTTTCCCAATCGGTAGCCGCTTCTGCTATAGAAGCTTGCACGCCTTCCACATGCCCATATTTCTCCCAGTCGACTAGCTCGCCAAATTGGGGATCACCCGCAAGGTGTAGCAATACATAGGAGCCAGCATGCATGAGCTTATAAGATTTCAGAAGAGAGCCGCTCTCCAGCCTCAACGTAAGCTCCGAGAATCGGCGTCCATTCAGGGCATGCGGCGGAGAGTGCGGGTCGGGCGCATAGCCCACATTAAAGGCTGAAATTTGGTCAGACAGCAACGCATTGGCTTCGGGAATTTGCAGAAGGGATGACATTAGCTTTCTTAATTCCATTACGCCCGGAAGCTGTCTAATTAATAGAGCCTGCGCTTCGGTATTGCGGAGCAGCGCCGTGCTGACAGGGTAACGTTCCTCATGATAGCTATCCAAAAGCCAGTCCGGGGCCCAGCCATTCAGCTTGGCAGCCAGCTTCCAGCCCAAATTCACAGCCTCCTGCAAACCGACATTCATCCCCTGCCCTCCTGCTGGGAGATGAATATGCGCCGCATCTCCGGCCAGGAAAACCCGGTTTTTGCTAAAATGCTCAGCCTGGCGAGTTGCATTGCCGAATCGCGAGAGCCACTGCGCTTCTCGAATACCAAAATCTTGTCCATAAACACGCAGCATGCTGGACTTCAGTTCATCCAGTGTTACTGGTTCATCTTTAGGAATCGCCATCCGCTCGGTATCAAACACAATAACCCGGTAAATGTGCTTAGTCACAGGTACAATCATGATGCCGCCCTGCTCCGTAAATTGGGATACGGTTTTGCCTGGCTCAAGATCGGGCAGTTTGACGTCTCCAAGCATACAGGTAAAAGTAGCATCCGTTCCTAGAAATGCGATCCCCAGTTGTTTGCGGACAAGGCTCCCCCCGCCATCAGCGCCCACAGCGTATTCAGAAGTCAGCCTATATTCCCCTTCCGCTCCTATCGCCGTCACTTCAACACCTTCGTCGTGCTGGCGGATCGATTTCACTTCCGTTTCCCGGAAAATAGCTACCCCTAGCACTTTTGCCCGTTCCTCCAGCAGCTTCTCGGTTTCACTTTGCGCCAGAAATAATGTATAGTTCGAGGCTGAATCCAAAATCGAAAAATCCAACGGCGTTGGGAGGCCGGCAAAATGCCCTCTTGGAATCGGCCTCCCCCTCTCCAGCAGTTCCGGCGTCATGCCTCGCATATCTAAAATCTCCAATGTGCGGGGATGAATCGTTAATGCACGGGAATAAGGCGTAGTTTCCTTCAAACGCTCCAGCAAGCACACTTTTACATTAGCTAATGCCAGTTCAGAGGCTACCATCAAGCCGACCGGTCCACCTCCTACCACAATTACGCCATAATGCATCTTTCATCACACCTTTCCATCGATTATTCATCAGGTTTGCTCCGTTATCTTTGCAATGCTTTGCTCATAAAAACCGATCAAATCCAGCAGAAACCGCTTGACCACTTCAAGCTCGGCCTCGCTATAGGCATGCAAAATCCCCATAAATTGCGCTTGCGCCTTATCATGTATCTCTTCATGAATGGCATACAGCTGCTTGCCCGGCGAGGTCAGACGAAAAAAAACTTCCTTTTTGTTGTCGTTTAATTGTGTCCTACGTACCCAGCCGTTTTTGAGAAGGCGATTCGTCACCTTGGAGATATTTCCTTTGCTCAGTGCCATTTTATCAGCAATTGCCGTCAAATTAAGCGGCTCATGCTGCCCGATGCAGGCTACCACATGAATCTCCGTCATATTAAGCGGCGTATCGAATTCAATGCTTTTGCGCAGCTCCTGTAAAAACAAGCTACCTTCCTCCTGCTCAAACTGCTCCTGCTGATGCAGCAGCTTTATCAGCATTTCATAAACATATTGCTTGTTCATTTGATGTTTTTCCACGCGTAACCCATCCTTTTTAGCTTCACTCCTTTCAGTATAACGCATAAATTGTTTCAAAGGAAACAATTTGACCAATAAAAAATGTCCCGCAGCAGCAGATTACAGAACGGTTAGTTTCTTTTCAGCAGGTGTCCGGGTCTTCGCTTTCGGAATTTTATCATAATAGCCCATATGCAGTATACCGACTATTCGCTCTCCCGGCTTGACGCCGATGCCTTCACAAAACAACGGAGAATGGATACATTCAAGCGTCGACCAAACCATCCCAATCCCTTGCTCCCAAGCGAGCAGTTGAAAATTTTGGATAAGGCAGCTGACAGCCGCAAAATCCTCCTCCTGATTATGGGCATCTTTGTCTGCTTTCATCACAACAATTAAAAAGGCCGGGGTTTTGCTGTAATGCTGCGACATCATTTGCTTCATCTTTCCTGGCATCAGCTTAAGGCGCTTCAGATGGGACATCGATTCCATCATGAGATCGACCATCCTGGCTTTGGCCTCCATACGCTGGGCTGCAATAAAGCGCCAAGGCTCCCGCAATCCATGATTAGGTGCCCACACGGCATCATTTAACAATTGGAGAAGCAGCTCCGTCGCAATCGGTTTATCGTTAAACTGCCGAATGCTCCGTCTTTCCCGAATCGTAACTGCAATGCTCATTGAAATGCCCTCCTTCATTTTATTTTTCGCTCCAGAAATTTTGTTTCGAAGGAAACAATCCAACTATAGAAAGAGAATTAAATTCCGAAACCTCGTGTAAATTGTTTCCCTTGAAACAATTTAATCACAACTATCTGCCATTCGTCAATAAAGGGTTGAAACTGGTCGCCGCGCCAAAACCTATCGCTCCATTCCGCAATCAAAAAAACAAGAAGTGTCTTCAAACCGCTAAACCACTAAACGAGGGATTGATAGCGTGATTCCAGCCGTTCTAGACGGATAAGCCGCTTTTGCCCTATCATCGTTTGTGAATCGCCCTGTTTGAAGACACTCCCTAGCTAACTTCAT
This sequence comes from Paenibacillus liaoningensis, assembly GCF_059609455.1. NCBI lineage: Bacteria > Bacillati > Bacillota > Bacilli > Caryophanales > Paenibacillaceae > Paenibacillus > Paenibacillus liaoningensis. The sequence continues at coordinate 349,843 of NZ_JCAALU010000005.1, read as the reverse complement.
TTTTTGATCATGACAGAGGCATTAGGAAGGATCGTCAGCTTCCGGTTCACCGAATACCGGATTCCCATCCTCATCCCAGTCGATTTTTTTTATTCTGGCATGGCGATTGGGGTCATACAGTGGATTGCCCACAATCTCCTTATAGCTCCGCGCATGATAGACAAGTACATTCTCCAGCCCGTCCTCCGCAACCGTGAAGCAGCTATGTCCAGGTCCGTATTGCCCTGTCTGCTCGCTCGTCTGAAACACCGGCTGTGGCGATTTGCTCCAAGCAGCCGCATCAAGCGGATCACAGTCCGCATTTGCTGTCAGAAGTCCCATGCAATAATGATGATCCGTTGCGCTTGCGGAATAGGTGATAAACAGCTTGCCGTTTCGCGCTAGCACGGCTGGCCCTTCGTTCACCTTGAAGCCTATGATTTCCCATGAAAGCTCCGGCTTCGTCAGAAGCACCTGCTCGCCGCGCAGCGTCCAAGGATTTTCCAGCTCTGAAATATACAAATTGGAATTGCCTGCAATATGCGGCGCTTTCTGCGCCCATACCAGATACTGCTTGCCCTTATGAGAGAAGCTGGTCGCATCAAGCGCGAACGTGTCCCAGGCGGTATGGATTTTTCCCTTCTCCGTCCAATTGCCTTCCAGCGGATTGGACGAAGCATTTTCAAGGACAAACATGCGATGGTTGAATAAGCCGTCAACGATTTCCTCGGAAGGCGCCGCCGCAAAATAGATATACCATTTTTCTTCAATAAAATGAATTTCCGGTGCCCAGATTAAAGCGCTCATTAGCCCAATGCCTGGCTTCGTCCATACAACGACTGGCGTACTTTCGGCAAGCTCCGTCAGCCCCTTTGCCCTGCGCAGCTCAATTCGGTCGAATTCAGGCACGGATGCTGTAAAATAATAATATCCGTCCGAATGCCGGTAAATCCACGGGTCCGCTCTTTGTTCGATAAAGGGATTAGGAAAAAGCTGTTTATTTACTGGATTAGCTGCATCTTTCATCGTTGTGAGCCTCATTTCGTCGTTAGCCTTTTACCGCGCCCGCCGTTACGCCGCCAATAATATAGCGCTGAGCGAATCCGTAGAAGATCATAATAGGAATCATGGACAGGATAATAGCTGCGAATGCCATATTCACCTGAGACGTATATTCGCCGAAAAACTGGAATTGCACGAGCGGCAGCGTGGAAACCGCTTTTTTCTGCACAAGCACCATAGAAACAACAAAATCGTTCCACGCCCCCAGGGCGCTAAGTACGATGATCGTCATGTTAATAGGCTTCAGCAGCGGAAAAATAATACTAAAAAACGTACGATACCGTGAAGCTCCGTCCAGCAAAGCCGACTCCTCCAGCTCCCTCGGAACCGTCTTGATAAAGCCGACATAAAGGAAGCAAAAATAACCGATTTGCACGCCCGTCAACGAGGTGATGAGCCCCGGCAGCGTATTCAAAATATGAAGGTCCGCCCAGGTTTTGTACAGTGGAAACATCAGCACCTGAAACGGCAGCATAATGCTCGACATAAATAAATAATAGAAAAACGTATAAAAGCGGTTATTGTTTCGGGCAATGACGTAGGCTCCCATGGAGCAGACGAGAATCGTCAGAGCAACCGTCGCCGACGTTGTCACCACACTGTTGCGCAGCGCAAGGAAAAAGTTGGAGGCTTCAATGGCATCCGCATAATTGCTCCAGGAAATGTGCTTGGGAAAGCTGAGCGGACTTTCGGCCGTCTCCATCGGCGTCTTAATGGAATAGACGATTGCGATATAGAAGGGGAACAAGAACAGCAGGCCGATTGCATAAAGGATAGCAATGCGAATTCGTTCCACCCACTTAGAGCGCTTGGTTGCTCGCGATGTGTTCAATATTCCACCTCCCTTCTGCGGAAATAGCCGGTAACGAGAACGGTAATAAAGAGAATGAACGCGAAAAGCACAATGGCGGACATCTGCCCGTAGCCTGCCTTGAAATAAGGGAATTCGTAATTGTAGACATACATAGCCATCGTCTGGGAAGACGTTCCTGGACCACCTTTTGTCGCAACCATCGAATAATCAAATTGCCTCAACCCCGTACCGAGCCACAAAGGAATGCAATACGTAAAGGCAGGCATCAGCAATGGGATTGTAATGCTGCGGAACTGCTGTACGATGCCAGCGCCATCAATGCGGGCCGATTCATACATGTCTTTGGGAATGGTTTGCAGGCCCGCATAATAGATGACCATCGCAAGACCTACCTCTTTCCAAACAGCAATGATGACAATGCCCAGCATGGCAGTTGAAGGATTGCCAAGCAGACCGCTATCGGTGTGGAATAAAATCGGATAAATATCACTGTAAATATAGCGCCAAATAATGGAGGCCAACACAAGGCTGATGACCATCGGCATAAAAATAAACGTCTTTAACAGGTTGACCCCTTTGAATTTGGTATTGAGCGCCACGGCTAGCAAAAGACCCAATACGTTCACGAGAATTGTCGTTGAAAAAGCGAAAAACAACGTATTTTTAATCGGCTCGATAGCATCGGTGTCGCTGAACAGCAGCTTGAGGTTGCGCAAGCCAACATAGTCATAGGTTGGGCTGATGCCATCCCAATTGGTAAACGCAATGTTCAGCCCGCGGAAAAAGGGGAAAATGACAACTAAAGAAAAAAATAAAAGAGCCGGAATCAGGAACGTAAAGGTTACGAGGTTGTTTTTGTATAGTCTCTTCATCCACTCACCGCCAAATCTTTAATAAGAATGTAGAGCTTTTCGGCGCCCCTATACGATTCAAGCGCCGAAAAGCTAGAGCTGTTAATTCATTTTATTGATTTTTGCAAAGCCATCATCCAGCTTCTTAATCGTCTCATCCACATTGCGCTCGGCAGGGTCGGTAACGAGGAAGAAGGTCATCACTTTTTGCCATGTATCGTCATATTGGCCGTACCAAAGCGGCTTCACCTGATTGTTGACAATTTTTCCGGATTGGAAAACGGCTTGGAACTCAGCCGAGATCGGGTCCTGCTGCGCTGGTTTAATATCTTTGGATATCGTACTGATGGTCTGTACGCCATCCGCCCAAATTTGCGCTCCCTCATCGGAGGCCATAAAATCAAAGAATTTTTTCGCCAGCTCGACATTCGCCGACTTGGCCCCGATCATCCATGTGTCATCCGTGGAATACGTCATGTAGTTGTCTTCTGGATTATCAGTCGCCGGGTACATAAACACTCCGAAATTGCCACTTGGATTGTAACTGCGAATGCTGCCAATCGCAAAGCTGCCCATAATATCCATCGCTGCTTTGCCTTGTGCAAAATATTGCAGGGAACGGTCATAATCAATATCTTTCGCGTCGCTGTTCGCATAGGCGCTAAGCTGGTTTACGCGCTGCAGGAAGTCTTTATAGCCAGCAACGTCCGAGAAGCTTTTTTCGCCAGCTATAATTTTGCTCGCATAATCTGGGTTGTTCACGAGCAGCGTCCCCCACATGTCCGGCCACATAAAGCTCATGTAGGAAGCTCCATCCTTCCATGAGGCTGCAAATGGCGTAATCCCTTTGGATTGCAGCGTCTCCGCAGCCTTCAGTAGCTCCGAATAGGTTTTCGGCACCTCAACGCCTGCCTCTTTAAATAAATCCTTGTTGTAAATGACGGCATTCGTCATCAAGTCAATCGGCAAACCGTATACCTTGCCTTCATAAGTGACATTTGGAATATAGGCTGGGTCGACCCTTTTAACAAAAGTCTCATTCGTGACGTCCAGGAAGGCTCCAGCCTTCGTCATGTCAACCATGCCTGCAGGGCGTCCAAATATAATGTCAGGCGTATCTCCTGCGCTGACTTTCAACTTAATGTTATCGTTGTATTTATCTACCGGCATAACCGAGATATCGAAGCTTACGTTTGGATTCAGCTCAGTGAATTTGTCTGTCAGCTTCTTGAAGGTATCTACCTTCGGCTTCTCAACCATGTAGTGAACGACGCTCAGCGTAACTTTCTCACCTGCGTCTGTTTTAGCAGGAGCGGACGCCTGCTCCGATGGAGATGCACCTGTCTTGGAGGAATCCTCATTGCCATTGCTTGCACTTCCGCAACCAGATAACATCGTTACTGCCAAAAACAAGGTGCTTGCCATTGATAACGCTTTCGCTTTTCTCATTTTGTTGACCTCCGCTTTAGTTATGGATGGGCATTTCGAATTGTAACCGCTTTCTATTTGGATTATAGAATAAAAAATAGCGATATTATATATCCAATTGGTTATAAAAATCACTTAATTATATTTTTCTTTTAACTCCCTCTATTTTGATGATATAGTATAATTATCTTTCCTTTTGAGGTGGCGCCAATGGGCAAATTGCCTTTATACAAACAAATACAAAGCTATTACAGAGAGCGGATTTTAACAGGCGAATTGCGCTACAAGGACAGAGTTCCTTCCGAGCAAGAAATTATGGAGGAATTCCGGGTCAGCAAAATTACGGTGAAAAATGCCTTGATCTCGCTGGCGGAAGAAGGACTGATCACCCGTATACAAGGAAAGGGCACCTTCGTCGCTCAAGTGAACGATGAGGCCCTCAGCGTAAAAACAGAGCTGCCAAGCCGTCCGCCTGCCGAAGGTTTGAATGACATTATTGGGTTTATTATTCCTACTCTGAAGACGAAGGTCATTCAAAAGCTGGTCGATTACGTAGAGCTTCATGCGAAGGAAGCCGGGTACCAGACGATTTTGCATATTACGAGGGAGTCCTCTGTGGAAGAGTCAAAAGCGATTAACAAATTGACCGAAATCGGGGTAAAGGGAATTATCGTTTTCCCAACCGAGGACGAGAAATACAACGAATCGCTGCTGCGATTATCGCTCGATAAGTTTCCCTTTGTATTTATTGACCGTTACCTGCGAAACATTGATACTTATCAAATTATTTCAGATAACGCAGCCGGGTCCTACGAGACGATCAATTATTTATTAAGCAAAGGGCATCAAAATATTGCTTTAATCTCGCCCGACAATACGAATACAGCGATTGAAGACCGCACGCTGGGCTTTGAGAAGGCATATATCGATAAACGTATCTCCATTGACAAAACACTGTGGTGCCATGTTCCGCTCGATATTTTACGTACAGACCAAGCCGAGCCATACGTCACGGCCTTCCTTAGCCTTCATCCCGAGGTGAGCGCCATCTACGCTTTATCCGCCGAAACGGCTCAAATTGCCTATCAATCGCTTGGGAAGCTTGACCGCCGGGAAACCGAAATCGTCTCCTTCGATAATCCCGACCTTCCGGGCATTTCCTATGTCAGCCAAAACGAAAATCGGCTTGCCCAAGCAGCTGTCACCTTGCTTAAATCGCAAATGGAGGGAGAATATTTGCCGCAGCAAACCGTCATTGAAGTAGAGCTGATCTTATTTGACTAGCTGCACCAGCTGCCATAGAATGAGAAAAAAACCGTTTCAAACCAAGTAAAGCCAAGAGGAAATTCCTCCTGGCTTTACTCAGCTTGACGGCAAAACGTTGCAGTATTGCCTGACTATCAGACCTTCTGGTACGAGAATAACGGTTTGCCTTCCCAAACCTTGCTCGGAATTTCCCGCTTCAATACCGGAATGACATCAGCGGCAAAACGCTCCATCTGCTCGCGCTGCTCCGCCTCCGTCAGCCCATCCACGCTTATGCTCAGCACCTCGTGCCCAAACGCTTGTTGATAATCCAAAATCTTCTCAATCACATGCTCCGCACTGCCGACAAGGGCGGGACCATTCGCAATATTATCCTCCAAATCCTTGAACGGCGATTGATTATGCTTCGCAGAATCCGTTGACTGAAAAGCGTTATAATAGGGGCGGTAGCGCCTAATCGCTTCTTCATTCGTGTCCGCCAAATATAAGCTGCCGGCTCCCGAGCCAACGACCGCATCCTTCGGATCATGCCCGTAAAACGCCCAGCGCTCACGGTAATGATCAATCAGCGCCTTATATTTCGCCTGTGGATGAAAGCTGTTGGAGGAAAAAATCGGCTCTCCGTATTTAGCCGCCAGCTCCGTCGATAGCGGGCTCGATGCGCTCCCATGCCAGATTGGAATGCGCGCTTGGAAGGGGCGCGGCTGCGTCGTCACCTTGTCGAGCGGAGTGCGGTAGCGGCCTTCCCAGCTTACCTCTTCCTCGGTCCATAGCCGATTAAGCAGGGCATACCGCTCCGCCATCGATTCCCACTGCTCCTCTTCCGTAATGCCAAACAGCGGATAATGCCGCGGATCATTGCCCTTGCCAATAATGAGCTCCAGCCGCCCGCCGGACAGATGGTCCAGCGTTGCATAATCCTCGGCTACGCGCACCGGGTCAAGCACGCTCAATACGGTAACTGTCGTAAGCAGACGAATGCGCGACGTTCTGGCGGCAATCGCCGTGAGAATGACCGGAGGCGACGAGGACAAAAACGGCGCGCCATGCCGCTCCCCCACCCCATAAGCGTCAAAGCCAAGCTTTTCTGCCAGCACCGCCTGATTTAGCACATTTTGAAATTTTTGCTGCGTGGTGAGCGCCTCTCCAGTGACGGCATTGGGAATATTCATCAGCAAGCTGAATAAAGCAAATTTCATGCTTGTGGCTCCTTTCAGGATAAAAAGTCAATATACCACTATTCACATGATTATAATATGAATTAAGTTAAATTCACCTTATCACCTGTTTCCTGCTGCCGTCTAATAGAGATTATTGATTTTCCAATTTAAATAATGAATACGAAAACGAATGGCACTGGGCTCGCGGAAAAGTCGGGGCTCTTTGGATAGTTACTGGGACAAAGGCACGCGATACACGCCTTCACTGCCGCCTGGCGCAGTCCCGATATATAAATAACCGTTATGATTGACCGCTGTCGTTATGCCATAAAGCGTGCCCTCCGGGTCATGCCAGCTCTCAAGCAGCTCCCCTTGCGGGCTGTATTTGGCGACAAGCCCATGCTTCACCGGGGCGCTGGCACCATTAAGCAGCGCTTGCGGCACTTTAGCCATCAGTCCAGCCAGCCACGGGCTGCTGTGCATTTGATCGGCAAACGCCAAGCGGGTCGTGAAAATGCCGACCCAGAAGTTCCCTTGTGCATCGCGCGTTACATTGTCCGGGAAGCCCGCCATATTTTCAGCAAAAATATCCGCCGTCCCCTGCTTCTCGCCCGCAAGCCAATAACGGGTCATCTGATAGTGATACGACTCCGCCACCAGTACATAATCCTCATCAGCAGACAGCGCAATTCCATTGGCAAAATAAAGACCGTCCAGCAGCACCGAGGTTTGCTTCGTCGCCGGATCATATTTCAGCAGCCGTCCATGCGGCTTGTTTTCCGCCATCTCCTTAAAGCTCACCTTGCCATAATTCGATGTATCTGAAAAATAAACCGTGCCATCCTTCGCGATATCGAGCTCATTGGCTAAATAAATCGGCTCGCCATCGACCGAATCGGCAAGCAGCTCTACCTCCCCTGCTGGAGATACCTTCAGCAGGCCTTTCTGTACATCGGTCACAATAAGATTCCCGTCAGCATCAAACATCATGCCATTGGGTGTTCCTTGCGTATCTGCAAACACTTCAGCCTGACCGGGATTGCCCTGCGCATCGAACGGAACCTTATAGATTTTACCGTCGGAATCGCCTGTATAGAGCTGTCCCTCCTTATCAAAGGTAATAAACTCTGGAAAATGCGGGGCATCCGTAACCAGTTGGGCGGAGCTGAGCTTGTCGTTCTGCTGCCAAGGCCCTTCCGCCTCGAAATCAGGCGCGGTTGGCGCGATCCATTTTACCGGGTCGACTGGGGATGGTATTGCAACAAACACCAGCGCACCTGCCACGAGCAGCCCTACTAGGGATAAGGCCACCCGGCTGATGATTTTTCTTTTGGCGGAAGCTTTCGGTTTTTTCACTGTAGTTGTCATTTAAATAACTCCTCTAAGTTGATGTAATTGCGAATGGGATGGTTAGCGCGGCTTCAGCATGCCGCCTACGATACGAAGCGACTGCCTGCGGGTGACGAAGCGCGACAGCTGCGCACCGAGATAATTTTGCATGCCAGGTACAAAATACGACTTGCCTTGCGCCAGCTTGCGCAGCGCCTCCTTGACGATTCTTTCCGGTGTATCTTTTTTCCCGACGGAAGCGGATTCCGTACCTACGACCTTAAAGAAATCCGTATCGGTCGAGCCGGGACAGAAGGCAAAAAATTTCACGCCGCGGTTGCGATTTTCCCACGATAGAGCATCCGTGAACGATAAGACGAAAGCTTTCGTCGCCCCGTAGACGGCCATATAAGGAAGCGGCTGAAAGCCAGCGGTGGATGCTACATTAATGACGGTTCCTGAGCTTCTGCGCAGCATGCCCGGCAAAAATAGATGGGTCAGGTTCACTACCGCTGCAACATTGAGCATAATCTCCTCATGCTGGCGCTCGCCCGATACTTGCTCGAACAAACCATGTGTAGCAAAGCCTGCATTATTAATAAGCAGCTCAATATCCAGCTTCAGCTGCTGGCATTGCTGATACAGCTCGCTCGGCGCACCCTCCTTGGACAGATCCAGCGCAATGACCTTTGCTTGTATGCCGTGCTTCTTGCTAAGCTCGGTGGCCAGACTTTTCAGCTTGCTCTCCGACCGCGCTACAAGCACCAAATGGCTGCCTTTCTCGGCCAATTGTCTGGCGAACTGCTCTCCTATACCTGATGATGCCCCCGTAACAAGTGTCCATTTTCCTTGAATATTCATATAACGTCCTCCTATTGATATACAATGTAATTTTAAAGAAACACTGTTACCAAACCTTTAAAAATAAGCACCATTACCGTGGGTTAGCCAAGTGAGCTTTCGTTTGGTAACAGTGTTTCTTTATAGAACCATAGTAATTCAGTCTGCTCATGCTGTCAATGCTTTTTTTATCATTCAAAAAATTCCTCTACAGCCGGTTTCTAAGCTGCTCGGTCAACCTTCCACTATATCCCGCTTCCAGCCTGCTGTTAATTCGCATTGACAAGCCCACGTCGTCTGTATAGAATTTGGGTAAGTAATTTGGAAACTCTGTTTCTGATTAAAAACAGATTGACCGAGACGAAGGTGATAAAAATGAGTGAACAGGATCGTTCCCTTAATACGAATAAACGCGAGCTGAAAACCTACCAGGAAGCACGGCTGCAAAATACCGAAAATCTCCGCAAGCTCGTCGTAGATGCTGCGGCTACTATTTTGCAGGAGGAAGGCCCTGAGGCGGTTACCGTTCGTAAAGTTTCACAGAAAATGGGCTGCTCCACCAAAATCATTTACAGCTTGTTTGTGAATAAAGAGGGTCTAGCCCAGCAGCTGTACCTCGATGGCTGCAAAATAATGGCTCGCGAGTTTGAAGCAACGCCTGCACTAGCCGACCCGAGAGCGCATTTGCTCGCTTTAGGCGAAACCTACTGGCAGTTTGCACAGCGCTACACCAGCTACTACAAGCTGATGTTTGGCGGAGCATTCGGCGATTTCAAGCCGGATGAGGAAAGCATGCAGGGCACCGTGACGGCTATGCGGCAATTAATCCATGTCATCGGCAGCGCCCAGCAGCAGGGTCTCTTATCAGCGGCGGCACCGACGGATACGATAGAAATTGTCCGCCTCGTTTGGGGCGCCCTCCACGGTGTCATCCATCTGCAAATGGGCGGGCATTTTGGCGATGTTCCCTCCGCCCACGCCACTTATCAGCAAACGATCTCCCTATTAGCGAGCACCTTGTTCGTTAAACAGGAAGGTTAAAATCGCACCCTGCCACTTAGCTGTTAGTCAAACTGCTAGATGATTAATCCGACGTCCTTATCCCAGCGTGAAAAAGCCGCCAATCCTCTAAACAGGACTGGCGGCTTTCTACCGATTATTTTTGATTCGCCGTCATGACGCTGACGACTTTCTCCAGTTGAAGCTCCAGAGAATACGGATCTTCCATAACGAACTCATCGCCGTTTTCGCCAAAGGTGCCGTATTTATATAAGTGGCCCTTTTGCACGGCAGGCAACTGCTTCCACAGCTCGCTGTTCAATATTTCCTCGCTTCCTTCGTCCTCTGCCCCGTATAAGAAGATATGATCGCCCGTATATTGAGACAAAACCTCCAATGAAATACTTGCAAAACCATCCTTCATATCTTTCGCCTGCTGGGTTGGCGGCAGCTCCAGCATTTGATAAATGGTCGAGCTGCCATAATTGCCGCCCTCAGCCGCGATGACATACAAGGCTTTGTATCCGAATTGAACGATGGAGACCGTTTCGCCTTCCTTGACGATTCCGGCTATTTTCGCTTTGGCCTCTTCAACCTTTGTAGCATACTCTGTGATCCACTGTTCGGCTTCCTTCTCCTTCCCGAATATTTTGCTGACGTTCCGGAATTTCTCCAGCGGTCCTGCTGTCTTCAGTTCTTCCCAATAAGGCAGAAACACCGTCGTGCCTACCTTCTCGTATTGCTCAATATTTTCATCAATAGAGCCAATAATGAGATCCGGCTCCAAATACGTCAGCTTCTCCAAATTCATTGGAAAACCGCCCAAATCCTCTATGCCATCCAGTACATCCTGCGAAATGCCGGAATCCCCAAGCCAGGCCTCATTCAACATAAAACTTCTGACCCCAACTGGAATAATGCCCAGCTTCAACAGATGGCCCATATATTGATCGGCGGCAACTCGCTGCGGATTGGCAGGCACCTCTACGTCTCCTTTAGGCGTAGCTACGATTCTCGTCGCAGCTTGCGGCTCCGCTTGCTGAGCCGCAGGCGATGTCTCCGCATTTGCAGCACCAGCCGACTGGTTAGGCGCAGAACCCGAAGGGCTGACACTTGTATTTGCTGCTCCCCCGCATGCACTTACGAGCAAGGTAAAACACATCACTAAAGCCATAACTGCTATTTTCGTTCTTCTTTGCATCAATAATTCTCTCCCTGTCCGATAATGAAAATGATTTTCAATATCATTATAAGGATAAAACGGAGGCTGCAGAACGACAATTCCTTGCATCGATAAGGGCAAATCCCGACCTTTCCCTTCCATGCCAACCTTCTCTCTATATCGAGCTGGAGAAATCCCCTTATATTTTTTGAAGCTGCGGCTTAAAGAATGGGCATCCGGGAAGCCTACATTTTCGGCAATTTCCTGCAAGGTGGCATCCGTCCGCAGCAGCAGCTGCGTCGTTCGCTGGGTGCGAATCAGGCCTAAGTAATGCATAGGGCTGCTGCCTGTTTTATTTTTGAACAATCTCGATAGATGCCCTTCACTGCATTCCAATGCCGCAGCGATCGTTTCCAGCGTGAGCGGATTATTGTAATGTTCATGAATATAGCGAACGGCCATTGCTGCCAAGTCCGGCCGAATCGGGTCTATTTCCTGCTGATGCCATTGCCAGAGCAGCTCATACACGAACTGGTAAAAGCCCGCCTTCACCTGCAGCCTGCCAAGCCCCGTCTCCTGCCTCCACTCCTCATACAGACGCTCGACTTTATCGAATAAAGCAAGCGGAGCACTGGGCTCAAACGCATATTGATAATGGAAAGGGTTATCCTTCTCTATCCGCTTCGCCAAATCCTGTGCGCTTGGCAGCGCAAGTGTCGGCTTGTACAAAATCATATAATATTCCAGCTCGTCCTCTGCTAAAATAGCCAGATTCATGCCTTTGCCGCCATGAAAAATATGAAATCGCTTGGCCAAATGCATTTGGCGGTCCAGCCAGATTTTCGCGCTTCCGCGCACCGTATACATAAACACACTAGCTGGCAGCCGATAAGAGGACAGCTCTTCCCCTTTGTCCATTGCCGAATAGCGAATATCAATTATTTTAATGAAAACATGGTTCCATAATCGTATATGTTCATTTAATTGCATACTGCCGCTCCACTCCTCTATTGCAAGCCCATCCGAACGATTATATTTAACCCCATTATAATTGATAATCATTCTTAGCGGCAACCAATTCAGGATGATTTAATAAGCAGTGTCCAGTATAAAAAATGGTATGCAGGCGGCGACCTGCCACAATAAAAAACGCTCTGCTCTGAATGATAAGAGCAGAACGTTTTATTTTCAACATAGCCGCCTTACGGTCACTTGCTCGCTGTGGTCGCCAGCAAAGCGTTCGTAATGACATCCAGCTGCGTATTCAAGGAATAAAGATCGGTGTAATAAAATAAGCCAAAATCAGCTTCGATGACTTTTCCAGCCTTCACCGCAGGCAAGCTGCTCCAAACGGCATGCTCAGACAGGTCGTCCATCCCCTCCCATGAGGAGCGCAGCACGTAATCACCCATAAATTGTGGCAGCACTTCCATGGATACCATTTCGCTTTCTACCGTTTTCGTCTTATCGATCTTCTGCTGAATAATCTCCGGCGCTTTCATGCCTAAATAATCATAGACGATTTGCGAGCCCCGTCCGTACTCCTTGCTTTCAATGACCAGCATTTCTTTATTGCCGCCTTCGACAATCGTAATCGTCTTGTCCAGCAAGCCCGCTGTGCGAAGCTTTTCTTTGCTTTCTTCTACTTTGCTCTGGAAGCTGTCCAGCAGCGCCTGCGCTTCCTTCTCCTTGCCGAATACTTCGCCAAGCTTCTTAATCCGCTCCTCTGTCGAGATTTGATCAGCTGGAATAAGCACGGTCGGCGCAATATCCTTGAGCATCCTATAATTATCCTCGGAATTGGCAATAATCAGATCCGGATCAAGCGCCATAACCGCCTCCGGGTTCGCTTCATTCCAGTGGCCCAGCGATTCCACACCTTCCAATTGCTCAGAGAAGGCTGCTCCATCATAAACCTCAGAAATACCGATTGGCTTAATGCCAAGAGCAACCGCATCACCAAGCATATACAGCACAACGATCCGTTTCGGCTCCGCTGGCACAACAACATCTCCTTTTACAGTGGAAATGGTCCTTGTACTCGCTTCACCAGCCGTATCGGCATTGGCCGCAGAAGTTGCTGTTACGTTCGTCGTAGTCTGGGATGTGTTTGAACCCGCATTGGTTCCTCCCGCTGAGCAAGCGCTAAGCAGCAGCGTCAAGCTGAGCAGCACGCTCAATACTAGTGCTGAATTTTTATTTCGTTTCATATTTGTAAACCCTCCGCCATAATATTGATAATGATTATCACCACCATCCATACTATAACGTTGCTGTTCGTACGATCCAATGGACAATTTGGTACTGCCGAATGGACTATCTTCCTTTATGCCGCTGCCTCGCTCCTTGGCCTGATAACGCGCTGGCGATAGGCCCGTCTGCTTCTTAAATAAACGGCTGAAATAATATTCATCCGCATAACCGACATATGCCGCGATATCGCGAAGTGTGGCACCCGTCTCCAGCAGCAGCTTTTTCGCTTCCTTAATGCGAATTTGAATAAGATAGTCAATCGGGCTTGCGCCCGTCTGCTTCTTGAACCTCATCGACAGATAACGCGGACTGTAATTAAAGCGATTGGAAAGCTCATCCAGCGAGATGCCCTCCTGATAATGCTCGTGCAGAAAACGTATCACCTGAGTCACAAGATCCGGCTCGCTGACGGCCGCCTCCGTTGTTTTCAGCTGGCCCAGCACCTCGTGCACAAATTGGTAGAAGAGCCCCTTAATTTGCACGCTGCCGAGACTTCCTTCATTTCTGAGCGTCTGATTCATCGTCGACATCAGCACGAGCATAGCCAGCGGTTCATCGGGCTCAAACCCATATTGCATTTCAAAAGGGCTTCGGCGCTCCAGCAGCTGCCGAATTTCCCTCCAGCCAGAGAAAGCAAGCTTTGCCCGATAATACAGCAAATAAAATTCAAACTCTTCCTGGGCCTCGATTTCCAGCCGCATGCCCTTTGCGCCATGCAGCAAATAAAAACGCCGTGATTTATGAAATTGGCCGTCCAAATGCAAGCTCGCTGCACCTTTTACCCCATACAAAAAACCGCTAGCAGGAAAACGATAGTCGCCCAGACGCTCCCCCGCATTCATGACGATATGTCTGATATCAAATATTTTTACCGCTGTATGATTCCATACGGCTATATGCTCACCCAGCTTCACACTGCTTCTCCCCTACTGTAGCCAAACCGCTTTTCCCCCATTATAAATGATAAACCTTCTCAATAAAAGTTGAAAAGAATAGCATGTGCCCAATGCGCATGCTATTCATCAATACGATTCACCCGCTTCCTGCTGCGGGAGCTGTTATTATAGGCTGAGCAGGTTTCGTGTTGCCCTTGTTACAATCCGCTTCGTTTGCTTCGATTCGGACTGCTCCTGCCAACGCTTGCAAACCTGAAGCACCCAATCCGGATTCGTTTTGCCAGCATCATTCAGCCAATTGCTTACCGAATCCTGCACATATTTTGCCGGGTCGGAGCAAACAGCCTCCAATAGCGGCAAAACAGGAGCAGGCTCTTCCTTTAAAGCCGCAATATGCTTGGCCCATACGCCTACCGGGCGCGTCGCTTCAATGTCTAACCGCCGAATATGGGGATCGGCATCCGTTACCCAGCCCTTGAAACAAGCCAATGCTGCGCTTAATTCGCGAATAATGGGCTCTCTGACGGCCATCCAAGCGATTTCGCGCACGCCAAAATGAGGGTCTGCTGCATACGGACGGATGCCAGCCAATTTCTGATGCGAGAGCGAAAAGTTAATTTTAGTGAATTCGCCCGCGCTCGTAAGGCCTGAAGTCCTTGCCGAGCCGCATAAGCGCATGCAAAATTTTATCATGCAGGTTCCCGAGCGCCAAATGCTGCGTCAACTGGCTCATGCCGTTCAGGCGTTCGCTTAATACTTGAAGCAGTGATAGCATAAACCGGGGCCGATGCAGCAGAAAATTTTCAAATCGCTTCGGGTCCATTAAGCAAATATGGCTGTCTTCGGCCGCTTCAATGTAATGGTTCCGCGTACCAAACGAAATCATCGCCATTTCCCCAAATACATTGCCTTCGCTCAAAATATCCGAGGTGAACTGCTTGCCCTCCGCGCTAACCTGATACAAGCGCACCTTGCCCTTTTTCACAAAATAAAGTCCTTCGGCAAAGGATGTCGGCGTCTGAATAAATGTATTTTTCGGAAAAGGCGTAATGACGGTCAGCTCCTCCATCTCGATTAAATCTTCCATCGACAAGGAATGAAGCAGATTAAATTGCGACAAATATTGAATTTTATCCACGATGGGCCTATCCGCTTCGTACATAAACGAGCAGCTTCTGAAGCCAAGCGACGTCGCTCTGGATCAAATGGTAGGCATGGTCCGTCAGCAGCTCAAGCGGCTGCTGCTTGTCCTGCGGAATTTGCAGCGTATCCAGATCGGTTTCCTCAATCAGCCTGAGTTTAGCCTGGCGCTTGTCAATCGCTTCCTCGATCAAATAAGCCAGCTTGTGTTTATCGATCTTGTCCAAATAAAAAAGCGTAGCATATAAAGCCGTTATGCTCGTGACGTTCTGATAAGCGGCATAAATTTCGGTTTCCAGCGCTTTGAGGCCTTTATCTGTAATGCCGTAAGTCGTCTTTTCTGGACGATTATCCGATTGGACGACCTCAAGCTTTTGAATAAGCCCTTTTTTTTGCAGCACATCAAATTGGTAATATAGCGTTCCATCGTTTATGGGAATCGTATTGCCGAGCGACTTAAGCAGCCGTTTTTTTATATCATACGGATGGCTTTCCGCTTCGCTCAACGTTCCAAGAATAAAAATTTGCAAGGTCATTGCATCGCCTCCATCACTAGCTTAAAGGGCTGGCAAGCTGCTAATCCGCCTGCCAACCCTTTTATTTTACATGAATTGCGGCTGCGCTGCAGTCGTATTTTCCTCGGTCGTTGTTTTAACCCCTTTAAATTGGTGAATCAGCGTATTGATCAGCAGTGCTCCAACACCAATTAGCGCGAGCCCAAGCAAATACTTTGACGTCTGCCCCCCGCCGAAGAGCAGGTTGTAATCCAGCTGAATCGTATAAAACATCGGGGAAATGTAGCTGATGGCTTTGAACAAGCCTGGCATCATTTCCTGCGGCATCATCGCTCCGCCTGCGATGGTCTGCGACAGCAGCAGCGGCATATTAAGCAGCATGCCCGCTTGGCCGGCTAGCATGCAGAAGATGCTCGTAAACGAAATAGCGGTAAATAATTCAAGGGCGTGCACCATCCACACTTTTAGAAAAGTCTCGGCACCATAGCCATGAATGGAGAAATAAATAGTCAAGCCAATGAGCGGAACGATCAAGGCCAGCAGCGCATTAAGGCCCTGCAAACTGAAAAAGGCTTTCCATTTGCCAAGCTGCCCTTTCAACTGCTGCAAGGCGCCAACACTAATCATGGAATAAATCATGGCCCCAACATAACCAGCCATCGCCAGAAACATAGGTGCCATCTGATTGTGCATGCCGGCAGGCTTCGGGTTGGTCACAACCATATTGGGAGTAACTTTGGTCATGACGCCTTCCACCATCTGCTTCGCCTGATCCTCTGACAGCTTCATATTTTGCAGCAGCCCTTCAAAGCTTTGCGTCTGAATTTGGGCGACCATTTTGCTGGAAATTTGGTCAGCCACGCTTTGCATCGCACTGCTTGTCGTAGCCGGATTAGAATCATTCATGAAAAAATCCAATTGGGCCTGTTCACCCGGCTGCGAAAGCTGCTGCGTAAAATTTTGCGGAATATGGACGATTAAATGGACGTTGCGATTGTCCAGCTCGGTTTTGGCCTGCTCCAGACTAAGCGTAGTATTGATATGGAATGGCAGCTGCTCTTTCAATTGCTCAACCATCTTCGCTCCGGTCTGCTCATCCTCGCTTACAATCGCCACCGTGAGATCAGGCAGGTTTTTCGGTACCGCACTGTACCCGTACATAAACATCCCGATCATCGCGATTTGATAAAAAACCATCATAAAAATGCCGCCGATTACGATTTTGTTTTTCAAAAATGCTTTCATGCTCCACTCCACCTTATACTTTATTTTATATACTTTAATTAGAGTAATTAATTCAGTGTATGCTGTCAATGTAAAAGGCTTCCAGATATAATTCGGTATACAGTATACAGCTAGCTGGCAATGAGCTTTCCCGTCTCGGCAAGCCACGTGCCTGAACAAATAAAGAGACGGGAAGCGGCTGCTCCCCATCTCTTTATTTGTTTGCTATAAGGGCTGTTGATTCAATCGCTCCAGCTTATCCGGATTGCGGATAATATAAATATTTTGCAACAGCTTGTTTTTCATATGGAGGAATACGGCGGAGGTTATGCGCGCTTGCTGCCTGAACATGATGGTGGTCTGGCCGTTCAGCTGCTTGATTTCGATGCTGAAGCGATCGTCCTCTCCTTCGCCTGCCTTGCGAATGATGCCCAGCAGGAAACGCGCCACATGCTCGCTCGTCTGGATCGGACGAATAGCGGCACTCACCTTGCCTCCTCCATCGGATAGCAGCATGGCGTCTTCAGCAAGCATAGACAGCACCGTATCGACCTTACCCTCGGACAAAGCTGCGAGAAATTGCTGCGCCCACTCGTCGCTAACTGCGCCTGCCCCCGCAAGCTCCTGCTCCGAAACGCCCATTTTTCCCCGGGCCCGGCTAAGCAGCTTGCGGCAGTTCATTTCACTTTTGCCCGTAATTTCCGCTATAGCGGCATAATCGAACGAGAGCGCTTCTCTGAGCACAAATACCGCCCGCTCGGCCGGAGATAGACGCTCTAACAATGCAAGCATCGCATAAGATAGCAGTTCACCGCGGATGATGGCTTCAAATACATCCTCAGCGTTCATTTGCAGCGGCTCGGGCAGCCATGGCCCAATATACTGCTCCCGGCGTTTGCGCGCAGATTTGAGCAGGTCATAGCAATGATTCGTCATCATTTTGCATAAATACGCCTTTGGCTCCTGCAGCCGCGCCGGGTCCACTCGCTGAAGCTTGATGAATACATCCTGAACTGCGTCCTCCGCGTCACATACCGAACCGGTTAGCTGATACGCCAGCTGGAATAAAAGATTTTTGTACCGTTCATAAAGCTCCGTCACTTCGCATGCCCCCATCTATGCTTGCCTGCACTACTTGTATCGATCATATCAAGCACACCATTAGGCGTCCATACGCATCATTAAGCAAGCCCCTTGTCTCCTGTAAATCCATTTGCCCATATAACGAGGAGAGGCTGGTTTTTGTGACATTTTGTGTTGATTTGAATTTTTGTGTGAAATGAATTATACTTGGCGATATGTTTAAACAATTAAACCATATAGCGGAGGAGTGGAGCCATGAGCGAATTTATCGGCAATCAGAAAGCGATTCACATTTTTGAAAGTTTAAGCCCTTATTTTCAAGGCTTGGGGGACCCTGTTCGCCAGCAAATTATATCGCTGCTAATCGATAAAGACAGTATGAATGTAACGCAAATTGCTGAGCATATTCCGATGTCGCGGCCTACCGTTTCCCATCATCTAAAAATATTGCGCCAGGCAGGGCTGCTTACCGTTCAGAAAAAAGGAACCGAAATGTATTATCGGCTTGAAATCAATGATGCGATTGCGCTTATGAAACAGCTTGTCCAATTCGTAGAAGAGGAATGCCAATGCTAGTGCCAATATGAGGCTAGCTTGCTGCCATTCCTTTTTCAAACGGCTATAGGTTGAATAACTTAAACATATAAACATTTAATCGGAGGTTCATTTTATGAATAGAAACAAGGTTCTTATCGTTGGGGGATATGGAGAAGTTGGCAGGCAGATCGCCCACATTTTACTTGAGCGGCATGCGAATTTGGAAATAGTATTGGGAGGAAGGTCACCGGAGAAAGCGAAAGCCTTCGAGTCTCAACGCGTACATACTGCCGTTGTAGATACGAATGCGGAAGATCCGCTCCAGCATGCAGGCGAGCATATTTCGCTCATCATTAGCGCAGTCAACGATTTGCAGGATAAGCTGCTTCTTGCTGCCGTGAGAAGAAAAATCCCGTTTATCGACGTGACGCGCTGGACGGAGCTATTCGAGCAGGCTTCTGCTAAATTGAGAAAGGTGGAGCTCCATGCTCCTGTCGTGCTGTCTTCGGGCTGGATGGCAGGAACGGCCTCGCTATTCGCTATGCTGCATGCCGATTCGCTTGACAACGTAGCTGTCGATATCCATGCCCTATACTCCCTGCGGGATAAAGCAGGCCCGGATTCTACCGCATACATGGATCGGATGACCATCCCCTTTCATATTACGGAAGCGGGGAGGAACCGGCTTGTCCATCCGATGACCGATCCGGTGAAGGTCCAGTTCCCCAATGGCTACAAGGCAAAATGCTATCGGCTTGACACCCCTGATCATGTAACACTGCTTAAGGCAAGCCATATTCACACAGCCAGCTTCCGCATCTCCTTCGACAGCAAAGCATCCACCTCTCTGCTTGTGGGACTCGTTAACAGCGGCATATGGAAGATGATCAGCGGAAAAAGGTTCCGCTCGTTCAGACAGCGTCTGCTCTACAATCCAGGTACCGGCAGCGCCCATCATGTGCTAATTCATCTAAAGGGACACGACCCTAATGGACGCCTGGTAGAGCGGCGAATCGCCATTTCGGACCCGCTTGGCCAGACACACCTTACCGCTTTGGGCGCTGCTGTCCAAGCCGAGAAATTGCTGTTGATGCCTGAAAATGAACCGCTCGCCCCCGGCGTTTATTATCCAGAGGACCTGCCGGACTCGCGGATGGACAAGGCTGCGATTATGGGCTTTTTCAAACAATATGGCGTTCTTTTCTCCTACTAAATTAGAGCGTCATGAAGCTTCCGTATTTGGCCAAATACTGTTCCTTTTCTTTATAATCCGGCATAATGCTGCCTACGCGCCGCCAAAAGGAACGATCATGATTCATATGGAATAGATGGCAAAGCTCATGAATAATGACGTAATCAATGACATCAATTGGCGCCATCGCCAGACGATAATTGAAGGTCAAATGCTTAGTTGCGCTGCAGCTTCCCCACTTCGTCATGGACTCTACGATTTCAACCGTTTTGGGCTTTATTTTCAGCTGCGCCTGATAAATAGGCAGACGTTCGCCAATTATTTTTTTGCAGCTTGAAAAATAAAACTTTTTGAGGTTTTTTCGCAGCTCCTCCTCTGTTAAACCGTTCGTCTCGATTAATTCATGCAGCAAATGCTCTTTGCCAAGGTAGAGAAATTTTTCTTTATCTTGGTATTGCTTCGTTTGGGGCGCTTTATTAGCCTCCCCAAGATGCCGCGTCTGCTCCAAAATCCATTTGCCATGCTGCCCGACGGCCCGTTTAATGACCTCTTCACTTGCCGCCTTCGGCGCTTTAACCGTGATGAAGCCTGAAGGCTCGATCTGAATGGAGATTTTCTTTTCCCGATTGCCATATTGAACATGAAACGATATCGTATGATTTTCAAATTCAATGTTCATCGGCTAGTTATAGGTCATCCAGGCTGTCGTGCCGAGCACTTCAAAGTTTTGTTTATACCAGAAGTTCCGTGATTTATCCAGCGTGTACACATACATTCTCTTTTTCGGATATTTCGCTTTAAGCCAGTTGATAAAGGAAGCCGCATGGCCTTTGCCTTCATATTCCTTTAGCACATCGAGCGCTTCGATAAAAACAAAATCCTTTTTATTTTTAATGTCGATATAAAAGTCTTTTTCCAAATATTTTTCGTCATCGCTAAAATAATCTTTTTCCGCTTTTTCGATCAGCTGCTTGCCGCTCGCATATTCCCAGATGACGCCGTATCCGACCATCGTCTCGTCTGTTTCAATTATATAAATGTTTTCCGGCAGCTCCGCTTGGTCCTTCTGGCTCAATTCGCTTGCATGATAGGTCGTCGTAATCTCGCCGAGTGTGTTCTGCATTTCTTTATCAAATGGTTTCGCTATAATGCTAGACATGATTTTGATCTCCTTTTTGTCTGAAAGCTTATCTTCTAGTCGCTCTGACTCGTGACCGTTATCATACCATATTCGATGTATTGAAAAAATAAAAAAGACACGGAGTGCCCTTTCCGTGTAGATTCTATTTCAATTTATATTTAGCTATTTTATTTGCTTTTTTCAAGTGAGAAAATACAGTATTGTCATTATAATAAATGATCTCAGCATCAGTATCATTTAGTACGAACTCTTGAAGTACAGATAATTTTTTCTGATCAAGAACATATTGAGCTGTTCTAAGATTTAATAATATATTATCGTCTCCTGTAATTTCTGCTAATGGATATATCGGAATTTCAGTATTCAAATTACTAAATGTTTGCTTTGCTACAAGTCCCTTTGTATTATACAATGAGACCGTTTTATTTAAGTAAACCATATAATTGTCTCCGGCTGCAATGATCTCTGAGTTTCCTAGAATATCACGTCCCCACAACACCTTGCCTTTTGATGAAAGGGCTATGAGACGATTGCCTGTTTTGTTCAAATTAGCCCTAAAAATAATATTCCCATTAGATAACAGCAGAGAATAGCTTAGATCTGTATAAGAGCCTTGCGGAAAGTTATAACGAAAAACTCTGTTCATCGAAGAATTGTAGATATCCGCTTTAAAATCTGTAAAGGATGCCGAATGATTTTCTACTATAATTAAAGTATCTGATACTTTTGCAACAGTCCCTTTAATTAATTTTTTAAACAATTGTTTACCTTCCTTATTATATCCATACACCGTACTTGTTTCCTCTCCAGCTTTAGATGAAGTAGAAACGACATGCAGCAATGTGCCATCTTTCATTAAGTGCATTTTTCCTTGATCTGGAAGTCGAATCATCCAATTTTCTTTGCCGCTTGCATGAATTGAAAAGAGAACATTTTCCCATTCAAAGTAGGCGTACACCGTTCCATTGGGAGCGTATAAAAAAGAATTATCTGTATTAAAATAACCAATGCCCGCTTTATAAAAATGATATGTCCATTTAATTTTCCCTGTGTCTAAATCAACAGCCTTCAGAGTATCATAAGGCCATGCTTTGGTATAAACTTTTTCATCTTGCATATGCATATAAACTGTTTTTTTGTTGGGCAACACATGAATGTCCTTCTTTACTTCCAGATAATCAGAGCCAGTCCCTTGTGTCCATTGAGGAGCTGGCAACTTGCTCCACTTTTCTGCCGAAACGCTTGCACTGGATGATAAGAATAATAGGCAAGAAACTAACAGAGCAGCAATTGATTGTTTCATGGAAAACGCAACCTTTCGATCATCAATATTTGGCCCATTTCTTTCATTAAAAAAGAAAGAAATGGGCCAACTTTTATATACATAATACGACTATAAACTTTAGTAGATTTAAATCCCCATTTACAGAAACATATAGGCTATAGGCTGCCGCTTCAGCCTTACAAAGTCCCAATCCGCTTCGATAGCTCTGCCAAATCCTGTCCTTTCAGTGCGCCTTCCACAAGGTCTGGGAGCAAGGCGGGCGTACAGGCAAAGCACGGCGTGCCGTCGCGTGACAGCTGTTTCGCAAGTCCCTCGTCGTAAAATGGCTTGCCCTTGTCCGACAAAGCGAGCAGGCACATCGTGCGCACACCCGATTCCCGCATTTCACGCATTCGGCGAATAAGCCCGGATTGATTGCCGCCTTCATAAAGATCGGAGACAATAATGAACAGTGTTTTCTTCGGCTCTTCAATAAATTGCTCACAATATTTGACCGACTTATGAATATCCGTGCCGCCGCCAAGCTGAATGCCGAACAGCATATCGACGGGATCGTTGGCACATTGCTCGGTCAAATCTACAACCTCTGTGTCAAATACGACTACTCTAGTATTTAGCGCCGGGATGCTGGCAAAGATCGAGCCGACAACCGAAGCCCAAATAATCGAATCGGCCATAGAGCCGCTCTGATCAATGTCGATAATGACCGTCCATTCCCTGCTTCGCTGCGCCCTGTCAAAATAATAAAATTTCTCAGGTATGATTACCCGCCGCTCCGTATCATAATGCTTCAAATTCCGCTGAATGGTCCGCTTCCAGTCCAGCCCGCTCAGGGACGGCAGCGGCGAATGCTGCCTCTTGTTGAGCGCTCCCGTCACCGCGCGGCGAATATCCGTTTCCAGCAGCTTCACCAGTTCATCTACTACCGCTTTCACAAGCAGGCGCGCCGTATCTTTCGTTTTCTCAGGAATTTTCCCCTTAAGCGACAGCAGCGTGCCCACGAGCTGAATATCCGGCTTTACGGAGGCGAGCAGTTCCGGCTCGAACAGCAGCTGCTTCCAGCCTTTGCGTTCCATCGCATCATTTTGAATGATAGATACGACATCCTCTGGAAAAAACGATCTCACGTCGCCGAGCCACTTGGACAGGTTAAGCGATCCGTGGCCTGTACTTGACCCTCTTCCAGCTCCAGTGCCTGAGCCGCCCTTCGTACTGCCGGCCGCACCGCTTTCATCATAAATGGCTGCCAGCGCCGCATCCATAATAAGCTCCTCTTCCGTAAGAGCAAGCCGTCCGTCTTCGTTACAGCTAGCCAATTGGCTTTCCGCTTCTTGTCCCAAAATCAGCCGCCAGCGCGATACTGTATTTTCTTTCCGATTTTCCTCCATATGTTAAAGATCCTCAAAGTCAAAATCATTCAGATCGTCCAGCATTTTTATCTCTTCCTCCATTAGCTCACCTGTTATAATTTCTGCGGCCTGCTCCCCGCTTACTCCCCACAGCTCGCCCAGCAGCTCGCCGATCATCGTCTTCTCCCTTGAAGAGAAGGAGCTGAACGCTCTCCGTAAAAAGACAAGCGCCCGCTTAAACTCATCGTCCTGCAGCGAATTAATGTAATGGTTCAGCTGTTCCCACAAGCTTGTCCGTGAGAGCAGGCTGTAGCGATTGCGCATCGATAGCCCTTCAAACCAGCCTGCACCAAGATCAGCCGTAATGCCTGGGGAAAGACGCCGGGAAACTTCTGCAGCACACTGCTCCGCCGTAATCGCACCCCGTTCCATCAAAATAGCACAGGCGAAGCCGGATAATTTGGGATTTCGGTCATCCCGCTCCGATAAATGCAGCAGCTCTTGCACCCACTGCTTGTCGTCAATGATTTCACTATGATCCTGCGAAATGCGGTTGAGCTCGTTTATCGCCGTAATCATGCTGCCTGCCGCTTCATCATTGCAGCCCGCACCATCCAGCAAATATAAGGAGCCGCGGTGGAACAACTGCTCCAGCAGCGGAATAAGCGGCTGTGTATCTACCTTGCGAATATCGCCATAGCCAATAATCATCGATAATCCCCGTGCCGCCGCTGCAATTTGCACGACATCGCGGCTGTCGGCAGCCAGCGTCTGCAGCACTCTGCTGCCCTCCTCCATCTGCGAGGTCATTCCACAGCAGCAGGAAACATGAATGAGCGCCGAAGCTTCTTCAATAGAGCGGCAGGCAAGAAGCTTCTCACGAAGCACATAAGCACACGCTACTTCAATCGTTTCCCCGAGCAGCGTCGCTTCCACAACTTGAATTTCAGCTTCCGGCGACCACTGGATGAGCCAATTTTCCGCCCAGGTTGCTCCTTCCTGACCGCTTGGCTGACTCTTCACAAAAGATATGCCAAGCAATAGCAATCGGTGGCATAAGATGGAACGGTTTAAGTCCAAAAAGGCAGCTTCCACTGAAGCGACCCTGCGGTTTTCTCTGAGATCAAGCGTTAGGGTGCTGGCGACCGTCGTCTTGTACTTCTCCAGCTTTAATCTTTTTAACTGCCGGTTCAAATCGTCTTGAATAGGGGTTTGGCTCACTCCCTCTGCCAAGCGGCCTATCGCCGTTCCCACGTCAACTCTTGCCAGCGCCTCAGCGACAGCAGATAACTCCCCATGCCCGAGCAGCGTTTGAGCAGCATCATGAAGATCGCGCAAAGTAGGCGCACTGCCGTCATGCAGTGCAGCGAGCGACTCTGCCATGCGTACAGCTTCAATCACCTCGGCGGTAGAGCGGTGAGTGCCCCCGCTCCTTACAAGTCTGGCAACCGAGGCGAGATAACGGTGTGGAAGCTGCTCCAGCATTCCGCCCTCCATCGCCTCCCACATCATTTGGAAATAGTGGGGCGCATCATTTCCGGCACCATAACCCGACATCGTCGACAGCTTATAATAAGAGTAAGGCATTAACGTATGCTTGGTGCTGCGGGATGGCAGTCCCGCTGCCTCTTCATCGCTCATCGCCGCTGTCAAATCCGCTAGTGCAGCAGCATGATAGGCGCCGCAGACGACCACGATTCGCTGGGGGTCATGACCTGCCGCAATCGTTTGCTGGATTTGCCGCCGCATATAAGACTCCCGTAATGCATTATAGGCATGCTCAGCCGGGTGCTCGCGCTGCTCCTTCGCCTCGCCAAGCTCGCGCATCTCCGCCGAAAAAGCGAGAATGGCTTCCCGGTATGCGCCGGGATTGGCATTATGCTCAAAGCTGCGCTCCCAATACATATCATAATCGCTCTCACCCGCAAGCTCGGCAATCCGGCTGTAAATGGAGCGTTTCTCCTCCCCTTCAGGTACAGCAGAAGGCTCCTTTCCCTTTGACCGGAGTGCATCCTGCAGCGCTAACGTCACGGAAGAAGGAAGGTCAATAAATGCCGCGGATGCGCCATGCTCCTTGGCCCATTTCATCGCCTGAAACTCCGGCGAATATACAGCGAAGGGCCATAACACCGTACGCACGGGAAGCTCTTCGGTAAAGGCTAATATGGCTGCGGGCAGTTCAGTAGCGGCATGTGTCAAGTGCTTGATCTCGCCAGTCGCATCCGAGGGGCCTTCAATAAGCACCGCCGTCGGCTCACGCTCATTCAGGTACTCAAGCAGCTGCTTCGCCCCGCCAGGAGACAAATGGCGCACTCCGAAAATAAACACCTGATCGTCAGCATTTACATTCACTCGTTCATCTCCTTGCACGCTTGATACAAATTCCGCCACTCCGCTCCCCGCTTCTTCATGACGTTGTCCAAATATTCCTTCCAGACGAGCTTGTCCTTATCATCATCCTTGACAATGGCGCCCTGCAGACCGGCAGCCAAATCGCTATCTGTCAGCTCCCCGCTGCCGAAGCTTGCGGCCAGCGCCATGCTGTTGGTCAGCAGAGAGATCGCTTCCGCAGTCGAGATGACACCTGCTGGCGATTTCAGCTTCTCTTTCTTGTCGAGCGTCATGCCGCTGCGCAGCTCGCGGAATATCGTAACCACCTTGAGCAGCGCCTCGTCTGCTGGAAGGGAAGCCTCCAGCTCATAGGACGCCGCAATTTCGCTGACCCGTTTTTTCACAATTTCAAGCTCTGTTTCTAGATCCGATGGTGCCGGAAGCACAATGATGTTGAACCGGCGCTTGAGCGCGGCAGACATTTCATTCACTCCGCGATCCCGGGTATTGGCTGTCGCTATAATCGAGAATCCTTTGCGGGCGCTCGTCTCTTTTCCAAGCTCGGGCACCGATATCGTCTTCTCGGAAAGGATCGAAATGAGCGCATCCTGCACCTCCGACGCACAGCGGGAAATTTCCTCAAAGCGGGCAATGCCGCCATCCTCCATCGCCCGCATAATCGGACTTTTCACAAGCGCCTCAGGCGTAGGCCCATTAGCCAGCAGCATGGCATAGTTCCAAGAATAACGCACCTGCTCCTCGCTCGTTCCGGCAGTTCCCTGCACGACGAGCCCGGAATTGCCATAGATCGCGGCTGCCAAATTTTCCGACAGCCATGATTTGGCGGTGCCCGGCTCCCCAATTAACAGCAAGGCGCGGTCCGTAACAAGCGTAGCAATCGCCATCTCAATTAAGCGGGTATTGCCGATATATTTAGGCGTAATGATTGTCTTGCCGGCTTTGCCGCCAATGATGAACGTCAGCACCGAGCGAGGCGACATTTGCCAGCCTGCCGGAATTTTCCCTTTGTCCGCCTTGCGCAGCGCCTCCAGCTCGTGACTGTACAAAACCTCTGCCGGCAGCCGCATCATATCCTGAAGCTGTTCTTGATCTGTTGTCATTCGTACATCTCCTTTAAGTTTAAATAGGCTGTTGAACATTCAGCGTTAGGGCAGCCCCCTTATTTTCGCAATAAGCCGATAATTTCTTCCAGTTGTCTCGCACAGTCATATCTATAGCTAGGAAGAATAGCTTCCAAACGGTCAGCATAGCTCTTAGGGAAATGAAACATCAAATGGAACAGATAAACGGAGAAGCTGTACAGGCTTTTGTCCTTTGAATCCTCCAAAATCTCCATCAACAGCTCGAGGCGCCGAGTTTCTTCCACTCCGGCATGCTCCAATCCTTTAAAAACATGCACGCCAATTGTATTTAAACCGCTTTTCTTCTTCTCTTTCCACTCTTGCAGGCTCTGCAGTAGAAATTCTTCTACCCTCTTGTGCCCGGGACGTGCAAAAACAGCGACCAGCTCCAAATGTTTACGATCGATGAGCCAGTCCAGCCAGCGGGCATCCCAAGCTTCAACCAGCGGCGCTGCAGTATTTATCTCCCCATTGTAGTAGTCATAGCTGCCTACCATATACTCCATCGTATCGAGCAGTTGGCGCTCGCGAGCGCTTGATGCTTTGGTGACGACCGATTTCAGCTTGCTCGCAGTAGAACCCACATAATGCATGTATACTTCCTCAGGAGGCAAAAGGCGCTTCGCCATGCGGAATGAATACGGCAAATAACGATGATTTTTGTGATCCAGCTCCTGCAGCAGGCTTAATACTTCCATGGAATTCGTTTGTTCCAAATATTGCGCTGCTTTGTCCAGCAGCGTGATCCAGCTTAAAGCGGTGAAACGGTCCGCTTCACGCACAATCTGATCATAAAGCTCCTCAAGCTGGGGCATGCGCACATATTCGAACGCTCTCAAAAACGGCTGGACTTTCGCCCACGCTTTATCGCTAGCCTTCTCATCCTTATTATTCACTGGAGCCTGATCCAGCTCTGCCCTAAACAGGGGAATAAGCCTTTCCGTCAGCGGCTCAGAAGGCCAGCTGTTGAGCGCTTCTGCCGCAAGCTCGATGTCTTTTCCAGAAAACGCCGCAAATAAACGCTCTGTGCCCTGCGCAGAAGCTCCTGCTGCCAAGGCGGCATAAGCCGCTTCACGAATGGGCTTCTTTTTGTCCAGCGTCCAGCCTATTAAGGCATCGGTATACTCCTCATGAGCGGCAAGACATTCAATGGCAGCGACCCTAATTTCATCTGCCCCATTCTCCGCCGCATCAAAGATGAGCTCCAGCTCCGCTGCACCACCTGCCTTATAAATAACACGCAGCTTGCGCACATCGCTTTTGCCGCCGGAGCGGTTAAAGCATTGGATCAAATACGGAACTACTGCTGAGCCATAGGCGGGCAAAATTTTATCCATGGCAAATTCGGCCATTTCGGAATAGGGATCGTCCAGTGCACGTATCGCAAATGGAAATAGGCGCAAATCGTTGAACAGCCCTTCGGCAAAAGCATCGGTCACGATTTCGTAGCGGCCGCTGCCTGTCGTAGAAAGCGCCTTTTGCACCTCGGCCAGCTTGCGATAGGAGTAGCTTGTGGATAATGGAACCCCTCCGCCTGCCAGATCCAAAACCTCGCCATCCACCGCTGTATGGCCTTGCGTGTAGAGCACGGAGCCTAGCAGCACGGCCAGCTCTTGCAGCTTCACGGCTGCTCCCGTGCCTTCGGCTGATTCAAGCAGCGCTGCAATGCCCTCTCCCAATTTTTTGAAAATGGCTGCGCGTTCGCCTAGCTGCTCGAATTGCGGCAGAAGGCGCTTCAAACGAAAATCTCCCGCAGCCAGATCGCTCCCGGCAATATAAAGCCTTCTTACCTCTTGATGAAGCTCTTGCAATAACGCTGTACTCATGGGTTGTCCCCCTAAATTGATAATAGAAGCTAGTATAAAAGCCGGGTTATATTTTCACCCTTTATGATAGTCAGCGGCTGGGCAACAAGCCGCCCTTGGTCCATCCGGTGCTCAAACATGACCAGAACGCAGCAGTCCTTCAGTTGAGTGTCATCCAGGTAAGGCAGCAGAGATACGGTGCCTTGCGGCAGCGCTGCAGCATCCTCCAGCACAAGCTGTCCTCCCGCTTCGTCTATTAGCGCAAACTGTCCGCTTTCGGTTGCTCCGACTTTGGCGGCGTGCAGCAGCATAACAGGCGACTTGTCGCTGAGCGGGTTTTTCAGCTGGTTCTTTACACGCTTGACCGCTTCTGCATAAGTACCGTTCGCCTTGGAAGATACGTTCGCCAAATCAGCAGCTGTCACAGCTCTCGGCACCATTTCCTCAAAGCGCACCCGGGCATTCATATCTCCTGGATACTTGTACAAGGAAGGCACCTGAGCAATTTCAAAAAAGCTGTCATCCTCGCGCATATGCTTTGCCGCTTTGCGGGGGCGATATTGCACGGTGCGGTGAATTTCGCCGCTAGCCGCTTCAAGCCAATAGCCGACATCTACAAACTCTTGTCGGGCATCATCGTCATAGCTGTAGAAGGCCAACTGCAGCAGCTCTGCTTGTTCTGTTACAAGGCCAAATTCCTTCAGCTCGGTTAACTGCCAGGCATGGCCCAGCCACTCCTCAATTGTTGACGTATGGTCCAGCGCAAGCTCTGGATCTTCCAGCTTGGAGAGCAGATAAGCTCGTCCTTTCTTGATAAAAGCATGCAGCCTGGTCAGCTGTTCCGCCGCATCGGTATAACTCGCTTCCCGGTCACGTTGATCGGCGAGCAGCAGCGCAAACCGCCGCAGCTCAACCTGCGCGCCCGACAAATAATAGTTGCCCAATTGCTTAACATGCTCTTGGATAGCTTTAAGTATTTTGCTGTCGATGGTGCCAAGGCCGCTGCGAATGAGCGAAAGAATGAGCTTTTCCAGCACATCAAGCCCCTCTAACTGGGAAGCTATTTTTTTCTTCAGGGCTGTCTTGTTCACCTTCTTCGGTTTTGGCGGCTCATCACTATTTTCCTTTTGTGCTTTATTTTCAACGCGTTTTTCTGCTTTTTCGCGTTTGCTTATAATATCTTCAGGAATCGGCGCCACTTCAAAGGACAATCCATCCGTGTACGCATACAATAAGCCTAAGCCATGCTTGCAAGGAAATTGGCGGCTGGGGCATGTGCAGCGAAAGGTCGGCTTCTCTGGGATGACAAAGTCAACCGAGCACTCATAGTTGGACTTGCCGCTGCCTGAGCATTTCCCAAACAATAGCTCCCCTGCCTCGGAACGGTTTAATTGCACAAAGCTGTTTTTCTTAACGAGTCCTTGCCCGTTCTTGATTGCGGCAGCATTCGGAGCAAGCGAATCGACATAGGATGCTGAAATTTCAAGCAAAAAAGATTCCTCCCTACTCATTTCCTATAATTTACTTCACATTCTATTATAAGACATTAGCTATTATTTTTGAAAGAGCATTAGAATCTGAATAAATCATCTATTTTTAAATATTTTGTTATAAAAATAGGTCTTTCTACACAGAAAATATTGTAATTAATCTATTTTTACTATTGTTCATTATCACGTCGGATTAGGCACGCCGCCAGCAAGCCGATGCCGAGCACAAGCGCCAGTAGGAAGAACGTTATGCGATAACTGCTTATTTTCATGAAAAATAACGAAAGCATCGGCCCAAAGCTGGTTCCCGCGAACAAAATAAACGTATAGATGGATACGGCGATCCCCCGCGATTTCCCGCCTAACTGCCCAATCAGCGACACAAGTGACGGGACAGCGAGTGCTATTCCAGCAACAAATATGACGCTCATTACGATTAATAAGGGCAGGCTGCGCGCAAGCCCCAAGGATGCCAGTCCCGCAACCGCGAGCATGAGCCCGACTCGCAGCACCAAACGGACGCCAAGCCGTTTCGCAAGCGCTCCTGCGAAAGGGGAAACGATCATGCCGACTACTCCTATGGCACGTACGTAAAGCAGCTCCTGTTTGCCTAGTCCAAAAGCCGGTCCGCTTAAATAGCTGCCCAGCACCGTATACATGCTCACGAAGGACATAAGCAGCACGAAAGCGACGATGTAGCTTAGCACCAAATAAGGCTGCTTCCACACGGTTCCCATTTCCCGCAGCGGTGCCCAAACGCTCGCATGCGCTTGCTGCGCATTCCCCTTCGGCAGCAGCGACTGTACGAGCAGTGCTGTCACGGTATAGACAACAGCAAGCAGCACAAAGACGGCATTCCAGCCATAATGCTCGCTTATTAGACTGCTCATGACTTGACCAGCGATTCCCGCGACCAGAAATCCGGTGCTAATAAAACCAATCGTCGTTACCCGTCTCTCTATCGGAAACATTTCCACAGCATATGCAAGTGCCACAGGCGAGAAGGTTGCAGCCGCAGCCCCCTGCAAGCCTCTAAGCACAAGGAGCCATGGAAATTGGTCAACTAAACCAATCGCCAATGATAGCACCGTTAGAGCGGCCAGCCCGATAACAATAATCTTTTTGCGGCCATACTTTTCGGATATTGCCCCATACAGCAGACAGCCTATCGCAAAGCCGAGCGAAAAAATGCTGCCTGCGGCGGCAGCTTGGGTCAGCGTTACGCTGAAATGCTCCGCGAATAGAGACAGCAGCGGCAAGGTAACATAGAGACTAGACATAACTGCCATACCGGACCAGCACAAAATCAAGGTCATAACGGAATAGTTGGCAGATCGAGCGGGTAGAGTGACAGATGAAGCATCTTTTTGTAACATACAGCACCTCTTTCAAAAAAATGATTGGATCCTTTATAAGGGTTCGCTAATTTAATTAGATTATCTAACTATTATCGCAAAAAAATTATCTTCCCACCCCCAGTCTCTTTTCGATGCTTGCATTCAGCTTTACCATTACCTTGTCAAAAACCTGCTGTTCTTCCGGCTCAAGCCCGATTGGCAAAGATGAACAGGTCGACCAAAACACCGGCAATATTCGGCTCACTAAGTCGCGGCCCTCCGATGTAATGCTCACATGAATCATGCGGCGATCAATAACGCTTTGTTCGCGGGCAATCCAGCTGCGCTTCTCCAGCCAATCCAGCAGAGCCGTTACCGAGGCTCTGCGAATGCCAAGCCGCTCAGCAAGCGCGGATGGCGTCACAAGCTCCCGGCCTTCATGCAGCGTTAGCAGCAGCAGCAGATCGAATTTGCTTTCGGTAATGCCAAATTCGGCTAAGTCGTTATCCATGACGTCCAAAATATGATCGCCTAGCCACAGCATAAGCAGTCCGATTGAAGCCGATTTCCGGTCCGTGTCCTGTGCAGCCGTAGCCTGCATGAGCTCCAGGTAGGGACTTGCTCCGAGCTTTGGCAGCTGCTCAGCCGTAAGCTCCTTATTATTTTTTCTAGCCATTGCGTACCTCCGCCTTTGCGGCTGCCTTGGTATCTCGTTTTTGCAAGGCAACGATTATAGTTAGATAATCTAATTAAATTTAATTTACGCTATTTTTTGCAAAAAGGCAAGGGCGTCTATGAAAAAATAAGCCTTGCCCCGCGGCAAGACTTTCAAATCCAATTTATGACAGAAAAATATTAGATTCCCTAGCAACCTGCAGCGCCTGGACGCGATTGCTCACACCAAGCTTTCTATATATGCTCTTAATATGCCACTTTATCGTCTCGCTCGCATTGCCGAGCTTGGCGGCGATTTCCTTATTTGCCAAGCCATCAGCAATGAGCCGCAGCACCCGCATTTCCTGTTCCGTTAAAATCATTTTCACCTGCTGCTTCTCTCCTGCTTCCACATTCAAAGCAAGAAGCAATGCCCTAACATAATCCAGCGTCACAACGGGCACCCGCTGCTCTTTAACGCTCTTATATGCATGTCTATTCCGTGTATAAGCGATTAGCAATAAGGCCATCCGTTCGCCTTCATCAATGAAGCTGCGAATGTAGCCTTCCGGCTCGGCAAGCCGCAGCGCTCCCTCCAGTTGTGCAAGCGCAGCATCCATCCGGCCCATTTGCTCAAAAATTAAGCTTTGCAAAATCATGCTTTTTATGCGGTCGCGAAGCCGGTCCTCCGTGCTTAATAGCTGAAGCAGCCGCCCTAGCAAATGCAGCGCATCGTCCGGCCTGCCGCAGGCAGCAAGCACTCTGGCCAATATGAGATGCTCAGGCACACGGCCTAGCGATACTTCGTCCGTATGCCGCATGCCGCAATGATGGAGCCAATTTTGCGCCTCTTGGATGAAGCCTTGCCGCAAAGCAAGCCGAGCTTGCTCCGCTTCAATTCGCAAATGGAACAATACCGCATCGGGAGAATCGATATGCGACTTTAGCTGCATGAGCAGCTCCGCGGCCCGCTCGCTATTTCCCTTAGCCTGCTCAATTTGTGAAGCGCTAACCGCTAATTGAATCATAATTCGGGCAAAAGGCTTAATATCGCCGCGTCCAAGTGCTTGATTCGTATAAAACGAAGCGTCATCCAGCCGATTCCATTCATAAAGCAATTTGCTGTACGACACGTTGAGGAAGCCGATAAACGGGTATTGTTTTTTATCCTCCCATGCTTTAATCCATCTCAGTAAAAATGCACCAGCCGCATGAAGATCGTTTATAAATGCCAAGTGGTCGTCAAAAGCATCATAGCCTTGATAGCGATTGCGTCCCATCGTTTGAAAAAAACTGCCCTCTGGCATGTATTGCTCCATTTGCTCCAAATATTCCGACGTCAACTTGAGGTCTTTATGTAAATAGGAAACGATGGAGCAAAAGAAATAAATGTTGCCCATTGCCCGCTTCCAATCCGCTTCAGCTAATTGCTCTTTCAATAAAGCAAAGCGAATTCGGGCTTGCTCTATTTTGCGGAAAGCGGCTTTCCATTCCCCCACACCGAGCAGAACCGAAATATAAAACATTTCAACCATCGGCTTATCTGCAAAGGTGCTTTCCGGCAAGACGGACAGCCATCTATTTAATACAACGCTTTTCGTTTGCATGAAAGCAATGAGATTTTTCTCTATTAAACGTACGGCATCGCTATACTGCTGGCCCTGCAGAAAATGCTCAACTGCCCCCTGCTCAAACCCCTGGCTCTCCAGCCATTGTGCGGCACGAATGTGCGCTTGCAGCTTTTTATCCGGCTTTTCCCTCAGCAGCAGCTGCTGCAAAAAATCCGAAAGCAAATGATGATACCGATACCAGCCACGCTGCTCGTCAAGCGGGATAATAAATAAATTCAATCGTTCGATTTTCTCCAATTGCGCCTGGCTGTTGGCACAGCCCGTTACCGCCTCGCATATAGAAGCGTTCAACCTTTGTAAAATTGACGTTTCCAGTAGAAAATCGCGCAATTGAATCGGCAGCTGACTAAATACTTCCTCCAGCAAATAGTCCGAAATATGATGATGATGCCCATTAAACTGCTCAATCGATTCCGGAATATTGCCGCTCTGCTTTAAGGAAATGGCAGCCAGCTGCAAGCCGCTGATCCAGCCCTCCGTCTGAAGGCACAGCAGCGCCACCTGTTCTTTCGTTAAATGCAGCTCTGTCAAATCGCGAAAAAAAACAAAGCCTTCCTCCAGCTCAAACCGCAGATCGGGCATCTTGATTTGATGAAATTCCCCTTTTGCCCGCAGCTTTGCTGTAGGAATGGGAAGTTCATTGCGGCTGGCGATATATATATGAATATGGGCAGGCAAGTGCTCCAGCAAATAAATGAAAGAATGCTGAATAGACGGCAGTTCAATAAATTGAAAATCGTCAAGAATGATGGAAAGCTCGCTATCCAAGCCGGCAAGCTCATTCAGCAGCATGCTCATCGCAGGCTCTGCGGATACCGATGGCCCTTTCTCTATCAAGGCTCGAAGGGAAGGAGCAAACCCGGCAACACGGGCTTGAATGGACGCTGTCACATAGCTCCAAAAGGCAATCCAATCATTGTCATGCACATCCAGTGAAACCCATGCCACTGGCGAGCTGCATAATCTCGCCCACCCGCTCAAGGCTGTCGTTTTCCCATAGCCGGCTTGTGCGGAAACGACGGTCAGCTTCGCTTTCATTCCCTCTTCCAGCTTGCTCATCAGCTTCGGCCGAAATACTAAAGGGCTGCGAATAGGAGGAATATGAAGTTTAATGCTTGCCATTACTTGCGGACACCTCCGAAAATGCCTATGTATCAATACCCATTATTTCAGGCCACCCCCTAGTATAGCAGAAAACAGGGCAATAAAAATACGGCACGTACTGTTTGACCAGTACCCGCCGTATTAGATAGGTTAGCTTATGAATTAACGATTGTTGAGGTGTCCCACAGATGGGCAGCGTCTTTAAGTGGAGGCGTTGCCGCGATCTGCAGTATAGGCTGGCACCATTGGAGCTGAGCAGCTCGGCTGATGCCTTGAGAGGCAAAATGCGTCGTATTGTGTCACCGAAAAAAACAATGCTGTATTCTTGTTTATCATAATAGGAAGCAAGCGATTAGAAAATCCCCCGTTTGGGGGGGGGGAGGATCAACTCGTTTCTTGAAACAGCTGCTTCGCTGCTTGGATAGCAGCTGCGGCACGCGGCCAGCCCGCGTAAAAAGCAAGATGGGTTAATGCCTCTACGACCTGCTCCTCCGTCAAGCCATGC
This sequence comes from Paenibacillus liaoningensis, assembly GCF_059609455.1. Lineage (NCBI taxonomy): Bacteria > Bacillati > Bacillota > Bacilli > Caryophanales > Paenibacillaceae > Paenibacillus > Paenibacillus liaoningensis. The sequence goes on along the minus strand of NZ_JCAALU010000005.1, from coordinate 314,339 downwards.
TGCCTCCCTAGACGAATATGGAAGGGCAGTTGCTCCGTCGATCCGGCGGCCACTAATGCAGATATCGTAAGCAGGCTGCGTTCCCGAAGCGACAGCTGCTCTCTTTTCCAAACCTCTCCGAAGAGCAGCTCCTCCGAATATTGGACAAAAGCGGGCGCTATATCTCCGAACGTTTGCCGGACATTTGAAGCGATCGCTTCTGGAGGGTTAATCATTTGGGCGATCCCGCTGCCGAACGTCCAATCTTCCAGTTCCGTCCCGACGAGCATGATGAATACATCTTCCTCGCGAATGGCCAGTTCGCTCGCCAAACGCTGCGCTACCCTTTTATAAAAATGCTGCTTTTGCACCGTGCTTCTTCCAGATTTCAAAGTAATTTGGATAAAAAGCAACTCTTCGGTCCGCCTAATATTTAGATAATGGGGACTATAATAAAATTCGCTTGCCCGATGCCCATGGAATACTTGAAAAAAATCGTCCTCCGGCACATGGAAATGCTCCATAAGAGCACCCATAATAACCTGACTAATGGCTGACAGCTGTGGCTCATCATATTTATTTTCCAAATAACTGACTCTGACGAATGGCATGCTGGCTTCCTCCTTCAATTGGATGCCCTCATTGTACGCCTTCCTCACTTATTTGTATAATTGAATAAAATCATATTCTTATTCAATTATACCGAATAAGATGGTTGGCTATTTATACAAGGAGCTGTTCAGCAGCAATTTGAAGGAAATAAGGCCTAGGCCTACAGCGCTCACTCTTTTTCCCGCAGCGAGTTGAACCCCTCTCCGAACACCTCGACGACGTCGTGAACGGTAACAAAGGCGTAGCGGTCCGTATCGTGGACCAGCTTTTTGAGCCGGCCTACTTCGGAGCGGCTGACGACGCAGTAAATAATTTTTTTCTCGGCATCGCTGTAACCGCCTTTCCCGTGGAAAAACGTCGTGCCTCGCTGCATTTCCGTGTGGATGCGGGCTGATATTTGATCGGCATGGCTCGTAATGATGATCGCCGCTTTGCCTCTTCCCGAGCCTTCCATGACGTAGTCAAGCACCCGCGTGCCCACGAAAACGGCCACAATCGTATACATCGCCCGTTCCCGATCCAAATAAATAAGCGACAGCACAATAGTGGCGCAGTCGAACATAAAAACGCTTCTTCCGACAGGCCATCCCCAATACTTTTTGAGCACCTGCGCCAAAATGTCCGTTCCGCCGCTCGTCCCGCCATACCGGAAAACAAGGCCCAACCCGACGCCGACCGTCACGCCGGCATATAAGGAAGCCAGCAGCAGATCGCTCATAACAAAATGAAAGTCCCGAAAGATGTATACAAAAAACGAGAACATCAACGTTGCAAAAACGGTATAAGCCAAAGAACGCCCTCCGAGCGCCTTCCAGCCAACAAAAAAAAGCGGGAGGTTAAGCAAAAAATTGGTTACCCCTGCATCCCAGCCAAACATATATTTCAGCAATAAGCTGGCTCCGGTAATACCACCCTCGGCCAGCCCGTTAGCTGCATTGAAATAGTTGATGCCAAAGCCCATAATCGCCGAGCCGACGAGGATGGCAGCACCATTTTTCAAATGCTCGTTCATGCAAATTCTTCCTGGAGCCGCGCTTCGGCCGCCTCGTTCGTAGTCTCTTGGCTGAGGCTCCGGCGCGCTACGCCCGACTGGTAGGCTGCGGCAATGACGGCTTCCCGCACTTTTTCCACAACATGTTGGTTAAATACGCTTGGAATAATGTAGGACTCATTCAGCTCCTCTTCCGTAACGACGGAAGCGATCGCGCTTGCCGCGGCCAGCTTCATCTCCTCCGTAATTCGCGAGGCGCGGCAGTCGAGGACGCCGCGGAACAAGCCCGGGAAGCAAAGCACGTTGTTGATCTGATTCGGGTAATCCGACCTTCCGGTCGCCATCACGCGGACGTACGGCTCCGCTTCTTCCGGCGGAATTTCCGGCGTCGGATTCGCCATGGCGAAAACGATCGGATCGCTAGCCATATTTTGTACATCGTCCACACGGAGCACCTTAGGCCCGGACAGTCCGATGAATATATCGGCGCCGCGGATTACCTCGCTCAAAGCGCCGCTTCGGCCTTCGGGATTCGTATGCTCGGCAAACCATTGCCATGCAGGATTGTCATAGTTTTGCCCCCGCACGATAGCACCTTGCCGATCCACGCCGATAAGGTTGGTTACCCCGGCGGCCAGCAGCATTTTGGTGCAGGCGATGCCCGCCGCTCCGATGCCGCATACGACTACCTTGCAGCGGCCTAGCTCTTTTTTCACCACTTTGACGGCGTTCAGCAATCCTGCTAGCAGGACGACCGCCGTCCCATGCTGGTCATCATGGAAAACGGGGATATCCAGTTCCTCGATCAACCGGTTCTCGATTTCAAAACAGCGCGGCGACGAAATATCCTCCAGATTGATGCCGCCGAACGTCGGCGCGAGCGCTTTGACAATTTGAATAATTTCTTCGGTGCTCTGCGTATTCAGGCAAATGGGAAACGCGTCCACACCGGCCAATTGCTTAAACAGCATCGCTTTGCCTTCCATAACCGGCATCGCCGCCTCCGGCCCGATATTGCCGAGTCCGAGCACCGCAGAGCCGTCGGAAACGACCGCAACCGTGTTGCGCTTGATTGTCAGCGAATGCGCTTTTCTCGGGTCCTCGTGGATTGCCATGCAAACTCGCGCCACGCCCGGCGTATAAACGCGCGACAAATCCTCGCGGTTTTTGATCGGCATTTTCGGCACCATTTCGATTTTCCCGCCGAGATGGATCAGAAAGGTTTGGTCGGAAACATGCAAAACTTTGATGCCTGCCATTTTTTTGACAGCGCTTACAATAGAGTCGGAATGCTTATGATCGCTCACGTGAACCGTAATATCCCGAATCGTCGTCGCTTTGCCGGATTTCGCGACATCGATCGCGATAACATCCCCGCCGGCATCGCCGATCGCTGTCGCGATCTGCCCAAACGTCACCACATCCTTGGCGATTTCCAGCCTAATAATAATACTTGTGCCTCCACTTACACTCGCCTTTACCGTCATTTCCGATCACTCCCAGTCCACAAATTGCCGCTGCTGGAATCGGCCGCGTTCCAACCGATCCAAAGAGCTGCTCCATTTATTGCGCAGGCGGCGTCGCCGCTGATTTTTTGTTTTTCAAATAATAAATAAGGTAACACATGACGACGAAAGGAACTCCGCAATACAAAGCGATGCGCTGAGCAGGATCGAAATACAATCCTATGCAGGACGTCAGACAGAGCAGGAACGCCGCAATGGGCACATAAGGGTACAGCGGAGTCCGATATTTCAAATCCTGAAGCCTGCCGCCCTCCCTAAGAAACTGCCTGCGGAACATAAATTGCGAAGCGACGATGCCCATCCATACGGCTACGACGGCGAACCCGGAGATGGCGATCAGAACGACGTAGACGGTATCAGGAGCAATCACACTGGAGAGCAGGGACAGGCAGGAAACCAGCATGCTGATGATCAGCGCATTCAACGGTACGCCACTCGATGTCACTTTCCCAAGCCACGGGCTGATCATTTTTTCCTGGGAAAGCGCCCAAAGCATCCGCGTCGAAGCATACAGTCCCGAATTGCCCACCGACAGCAAAGCGGTCAAAATGACAAAGTTCATAATGTCGGCCGCATACGGAATGCCGATCTTGTCAAATACGAGAACGAATGGACTTTCGATAACTCCCGCTTCCTTCCACGGGATAAGCCCGGCCAGCACGATAATCGCGCCGACGAAGAAGATCATCGTCCGCCAAACGACTGTGCGGATGGAGCGCGGAATGCTGACGTCCGGATTTTCCGTCTCCCCTGCGGTCACGCCGATCAGCTCGGTGCCGGAGAAAGCGAAATTGACGGATATCATGACGAATAATACCGGCAGGAAGCCGTTTGGAAATAACCCGCCCTGATTCAACAGGTTAGAGAACATCGGCGCCGAGGCGTTGCCTTCCATCGGAATGAGCCCAAACATGGCCGCTCCGCCAAGCCCAATGAAAAGGATAATAACAATGACCTTAAAGCCGGCAACCCAAAACTCGGATTCTGCAAAAAATTTCACGGATAAAGCATTTAAAGCAAACAGTAAAACGGCGAATATCGCACTCCAAATCCAAACCGAGATATCAGGGAACCAGCGCTGCATCAGCAGACCCGCCGCCGTAAACTCCGATCCGACCGTCACGACCCACGTCAGCCAATAAAGCCAGCCGATAGTAAAACCCGTAGCAGGCCCGATAAATTTGGTCGCATAAGCCGGGAATGAACCTGTAACCGGCATCGCCACGCTCAATTCGCCCAGACAAAGCATCACTAGATACATAATCAGCGCGCCGACCAAGTAAGCAAGCACGGCCCCTCCCGGTCCGGCCAGGTTCAACGTATAGCCTGTGCTTAGAAAAAGTCCCGTTCCGATGACGCCGCCAAGTGAAATCATGAAAATATGCCGGCTTTTCATCGATCTTTTCAATGTGTGCTGCTCGTTCTCGCCAATTTTGCTCATCCTATTTCGCTCCCTTGTCGAAGTTTTCGAGATACTCAAGGCCCGCAATTCCAGGGGTTGTCATTTCAAAGGGATTTAATATAACATCTAGCTCTTCGGGGGTCAAAAGATTTCTTTCCAGACATATTTCCTTGATCGTTTGTCCGGAATGAAGCGCTTCCTTTACTAGCCTGGCAGCGGTTTCATAACCGAGATGAGGATTCAGCGCCGTCATGATGCCGAAGCTTCGTTCCACGTGCAATCTGCAGGTTTCCTCATTCGCCTGAATGCCTTCCACGGCCTCGCGCAGGAAAACGTTGAGCCCGTTGCGCAGGATGAGTAAGGATTGGAGCAAATTATGGGCCAAGACCGGCCCCATCACATTCAGTTCAAGCTGGCCCGCTTCTGCAGCCAAGCAAATCGTATGATCGTTGCCGATCACCTGAAAGGCGATCTGGTTGACCATTTCCGCCATGACCGGATTAACCTTGCCCGGCATAATCGACGAGCCGGGCTGCTTGGGAGGGAATTGAATCTCTCCCAGTCCGGCTCGAGGTCCCGAAGCCATAAGCCTGAGATCATTGCAAATTTTAGACAGATTTACCGCCATAATTTTAAGCGCCGCAGAGAGCGCCGTAAAGGCGTCCGTATTTTGAGTTGCGTCCACCAAATCATCCGCCGCGGTTAAAGGAAGTCCTGTCTGCTCAATCAAATTCCGCACGGCCAGCTCGCTGTACTTCAGATTGGCGTTGAGCCCCGTGCCGACAGCTGTCGCGCCCAGATTAACCGTCAACAATCCGGCTGCCGCCGCGGTAATTCTTGCAAGGTCCCTGCCGATTACGCGGGAATAGGCGCCGAACTCTTGTCCCATCCGGATCGGAACCGCATCCTGCAAATGGGTGCGCCCCATTTTCAGAACATCGTCAAACTCCTCCGCTTTCCGCGCAAACCCCGCCTCGAGAGCCGCGACAGCGGCCAGCAGCGGTTCGGCGAGCCGGTAAGCGGCGATGCGGATCGCCGTCGGAACCGTATCGTTCGTCGATTGGGACATGTTGACGTGATTGTTCGGCGAGCAGTGGAAGTAATCGCCTTTCCGCTTGCCGAGCCACTCCAGCGCCCGGTTGGCCAGCACTTCGTTCATATTCATATTGATGGAAGTACCCGCACCGCCCTGGATGGCATCGACGATAAAATGCGCCGACAGCTTGCCCGCAGCCGCCTCCTCCGCAGCCTGCACAATCGCGGAACCGATCGTTTTCGGCAGCATGCCGGTTTCCATATTGGCCAATGCCGAGGCCTTCTTGATCTCGGCCAAAGCCGTCATCAAATGCGGGCTAACCGGGGTTCCGGTAACCGGGAAATTTTCGGTGGCCCGCAGCGTCTGAATGCCGTAGTAGGCTTCGGCGGGTACCGCCTTTTCACCGAGAAAATCATGTTCGATACGCACTGACATGTGGATCTCTCCCCGAAGTCATCTTGGTGGAATACAAGTTCGTTTCATTTATTTCGACATCTGAAAGCAGACCACTTTTGGCTCGGTCATCTCGTGAAGCGCGAAGGCAACGCCCTCCCGGCCAAGTCCGGAGCCTTTAACGCCACCGAAAGGCATGGCGTCAATGCGGTAATCCGAGCTGTCGTTGACCATCACGCCGCCAACGTCAAGCTTGTGAACGGCGGTAAAGGCATGCTCCAGATTTGCCGTGAAAATTCCTGCCTGCAGCCCGAAATCGACGCTGTTGGATTCGCGTATTGCCGTATCCAAATCAGGCACGCTGAAAATCGTCACGACGGGACCGAACACTTCCTCTTTCACGACTTTGCACGTCTTCGGAACGTTGGCCATAACCGTCGGCTCCACGAATGCACCGCGGCGCTGGCCGCCGCACAGCAGTTCTCCGCCCTGCTCTACCGCTTCCCGAATCCAGCTCTCCACGCGCTTCGCTTCTCTTTCGTTGATCATCGGGCCCATGTCCGTGTCCTCTTCCAACTTGCTGCCCATGCGGTACAGCTTCGTTCTGGCGACGAATTGGGCGACAAAGGATGCGTACATCGCCTCCTGCACGTAAATGCGCTGCACGCCCAGGCAATTTTGGCCCGCCGCCCAGAATGCGCCGGATACGGTCGCTTCGACCGCGTCGCTAATATTCGCGTCGTTCAATACGATAGCCGGGGAGTTGGAGCCGAGCTCCATGCCCATTTTTTTTAGTCCGCCCTTTTGCATGATCGCTTTGCCTGTCGTCAGCCCCCCGGTAAACGAAATCATTCTGACATCGGGATGCGTCACCAGAGCATCGCCGATTTCGCTGGCATTGCCCGTTACGACCGATAAAATTTTGGCAGGCAGACCCGCCTGATCAAAAGCTTCCGCCAGCATCAGCGCGCTAAGCGGAGTCGCAGGCGCAGGCTTTACAATAATCGCGTTGCCTGCGGCGATTGCCGGGCCGACCTTGTGCGCAACCAGGTTCAGCGGATCGTTGAAGGGCGTAATCGCCCCGATGATGCCAATCGGAAAACGGTAGTAGTAGCCGAAACGTTTTTCACTGCCCGGCATCTGGTCGAATGCGATCGTCTCGCCATGCAGCCGTCTGGCCTCCTCCGCGCTGATGCGCAGCGTCTCCACGCATCTTCTGACTTCCTTCCGCGCTTCTTTGATCGTTTTGCTGCCTTCGCGGGCAATCGTCTTCGCGTAGTCTTCCTTATGCGCGTCCACCCAGTCGGCTGCGCGGTTCAGAATGGCGATCCGCTCATGCGTCGGCAGCTCCGAGCTCAGCCGGAACCCTTCCTTCGCCTGTTCGATGGCATACAGCATGTCCGCCGTCGAGGCAGCGGGCACGGTCGCGATCAGGCTATCGTCCTGCGGATCGCGGACTTCCATCAAGTTCTCGCGCAGCACCCATTGTCCGGCCAAATACATCTTGCTTTTCTTTTCCATAGTTTCCATAGTCATTGTTTACACCTCATCCTGGTTGTTTAATTTCTATGATTGCAGAAGCTACAGTTGATTGCGGTGAATGTTGATCAGATCAATCAAAATCGAAAAGCCTGTTTCCTTGCGTCCGGCTCCGGCGCCCATCAGCGTGATCGGCCCGGCCAAATCGCAATCGTACGTAACGGCATTCAATGCGCCGCCGACGCCCGCCAGCGGATCGCTGAGCGGAATCGCCTCCGGCCCTACCTTGGCGATGACCTCCTCGCCGTCGCGCCAGCAGCGTGCGATCAGCTTCCAGCGCTTGCCTTCCTGTTTGGCGCGCTCCATATCTTCCCGGGTCAGCTTGCTGATCCCTTCGCAGGCAACGTCCTCCCTTTCCAGAGGCACATTCATCACGATATTGCTCAAAATCGTAATCTTGTACTGCGCGTCATAGCCTTCGACATCGCTGGTCGGGTCCGCTTCCGCATAGCCTAGTCCTTGCGCCTCGGCAAGCGCGTCCGCATAGCTCATGCCCTCTTCCATCCGGGTCAGCATATAATTAGTCGTCCCGTTCAAAATGCCCTTGATCTCGTTGATCCGATTGCCCGAAAGCGCGGTGATTGGCATGCGGAGCGCAGGCGTTCCGCTCATGACCGTTCCTTCGTACCCCCAGCGAACGCCGTTTCTGCGAGCAAGCTCCGACAGCTCCTGATAAGCAAGCGCGACCGGGCCTTTATTGCTCATCACGACATTTTTCTTGCATTTGAATGCGGCGCGGCAGTGATCGATCGCCGGCTGGCCCGTCTTCACATCGGTAAAAGTCAGCTCTACAATCGTATCGGCATTCGTTTCCTGAATCGTCTTGAAACTGTCCCAGCCGCGGTTTAGCCCCGGCTCTTCGGGGTAGGCGTCGAGCCTGCCCGTTTCTTTTACAGCCCGCAGCGCTTCTACGATATTCAAGCCGTCCGGATGATACAAAGAGCCTTTCATCATGTCCGAGATCGCGACAATTTTCGCCTGAAACCCGGTATCGCTGTGTAATGCCTTGCTTTTCTCTTCCAATATTTCCGCCAATCCCTGGCCTACGACACCAAAGCCAAGCAGTGCAATTTTGAGTTCCATATCGATCTCTCCTTATAGGTTATGGATGCTTAAAGGCATCTGCGATTCTACATAGGCTAGCGCTTGCGACAAGTCGGCGATCAAATCCTCCGTATCCTCGATGCCGACAGAGATGCGCAGCAGGCCTTCGGAAATGCCCAGCGCCTGGCGCTCTTCCAGCGTGCATTCGACATGGCTGGTCGTTCTCGCCGGTCCGTAAATCGTTTCAACGGCGCCAAGATTGCCTGCCCGGTTCGCATACTGGAGCCGCGGCAGCAGCAGCTTGATCGTTTCCATTTCCCCTTTGAGCACAACGCTCAAAATGCCGCCAAAGCCGTTCATCTGCTTTTTTGCAATATCATGATGCGGATGTGTCTCCAGACCAGGATAGTTGACGGACTCGACAAGCGGATGTTTTTGCAAAAAGCGGGCGATCTCCATGGCGCTTTGCGCCTGCTGGCGGACGCGGAGCTTAAGCGTTTTCATCCCCCGCAAAATCAGATAAGCCGCCCACGGATCGAGGTTCGCCCCGTGAATTTCCCGGTAGTGGTACACCTTCTCCATCAAAGCTGCGGACCCGCACACGACGCCTCCGAGCACATCGGCATGGCCGCTTAAAAATTTGGTGGCACTGTGAATGACGAGATCGACGCCGAGCTTCAGCGGATTTTGATTGATCGGCGTTGCGAACGTATTATCGACCATCACCAGCGCGCCGACGGCTTTCGCCGCTTTGGCCAAACGTTCGATATCGGTAATTTTCAGCGTCGGATTCGTCGGCGACTCCAGGTAAAGCACGCTGCAGCCCTTGGCAATCTCGCGCTCGATCTCCTCATGATCACCGGTATTGCACAGCACTGTTTCTACATGAATTTGCGGCAAAAATTCCGTGAAAATTTTGTTCGTTCCGCCGTAGGTGTCCTTGACGGAGACAACGCGGTCGCCAGGCCGCAAAAACGTATAAAGCGCGCTGCTGATCGCCGCCATGCCGGACGAAAAAGCGATAGCCTCTTCCGCCTCTTCCAGAAGCCGCACCTTTTCTTCCATCGCCCGGACGGTCGGGTTCGACATCCGGTTGTAGGTATATCCCGGTTTATTCCCCAGCGCCACTTCCTGCCATTCGTCAACGTCGCTATAGTCGTAAGCTACGCTGAGCACGACGGGAACCTGAGTGGATCCAAAAACTCTGAAATCCTTCTCCCCGCCCCAAACCGCTTTTGTGCCTATTCGCGCATTGTTATCGATGTGTTCACGCATTGCTCTCTCACCCTTTGCTATTGTTCATAGATTCGAGGAAACTTCACTTGTTCCTTAATAAATTGTATATTGTATACAATATATGGCGCAATTGCTCCTTTTGACAACGGCATGATTGCCTCCTTGATCAATTTGTATTTTGTATACAATATACAATATCCTTGTTTATGTTTCTGATCATATCATGCATTCTTTTGAAAATCAACAAATTTATGAAGCGCTTTCAAAAGGGCCTCGCCGCTTGATCAAACCCTATGACAATGGTACTATGAATCATAGATTTCCCTGCAGATACTGGAAACCGCATTTTTCATTCGTCCTAAAGGAGCGCTACAATGACCATCAAAAAGTACCAGTCTTTAAAAGATCATGTGTACAATTATATAGCAGAAAAAATTCAAAACGGCTCTTTGCTGCCTAATCAGAAATTGAACGAAGCCTCCATTTGCCAAACGCTGGGGGTCAGCCGTACCCCTGTCCGGGAAGCATTGATTCAGCTGGCCTCGGAAAATTTGCTGGAAAACTTGCCCCGCCGAGGCTTCATCGTCAAAGAGCTGGATACGAAAAAGAAGCTGGATGTTTTTCAGGTCGTCGGGGTGCTGGATGCGCTTGCCGCCACTTTATCCGTTTCACATTTAGACGAAGACGATATCGCAACGATGGAGCGGCTGGTTGAAAAAATCGACTTGGCGATCCAGCAGCAAAACTATACCGATTACCAGCATTGGCAGAACGATTTCCATAATGTTTACTTATTGAAATGCAACAACAGCACCTTAACTGAAATATTGAAATCGCTGCAAAACAGCTTTATCCGGCAAATTTACTTAAGCGAGGACAAGCAGCGGCTGTTTTCGGTATTGTCGCAAATGAATGAGGAGCATAAGCAGATTATTCAGCTTTTCAAAGAAAGAGATTCTGCAAAGCTGGACGAGTTTATTAAAACCGTGCATTGGAAAATTGATTACCTCGATATGATATAAACGGCTAAAACCAGTAGACGAGACGCTTGTCCGTGTACTGGTTTTTTCGTTTTCCTTCGGGCTGCGGGTCGCAGTACCGTTTTAGCCCTTTACGCTGGCGATTCGCGAGGAAGATGTTTTCATCATGCTCGTCATCAATTGGATGTCCCTATTGTACGCCTCCCCGTTTATTTATATAATTGAATAAAATAATAACCTAATTCAGTTTTACCGAATGAGATTATTAGCTATTTATATAAGGAGCTGTTCAGCATGGATTTGAAGGAATTAACGACGTTTCAAACGATTGTTCAAGAAGGAAACTTTTCTAAAGCCGCCCTCAAGCTGCATTATGCCCAGTCTACCGTCACTAATCAGGTTCAGCGGCTGGAGAAAGCGCTTGGCATTCAGCTGTTCAAACGGGGCTGGGATGCCGAGCTTACGGCCTCCGGGCAATTGTTCGCCGCCGAGGTAGACAAGCTAATTGGACATTGGCATTATGTAGCGGAGCAGGCGAAGGCTTTGCAGGAAGAAGAAATCGGGACGGTCAGCGTAGGCGCGTTAGAATCGCTCGCAAAGCAGGTACTGCCTGCTTCACTCCGGCGCTTCCAGGCGCAAAAGCCTCGTGTTTCCTGCCATTTTGTTATAGGCAATACCGACACGCTGTCGCGTGCAGTGCTGCAAGGCGGGCTCGACTTTGCCATTTGCGGGGAGCCTGCTGATTCGACTTCCTTTCGCTTTGAGCCCTTGTTCGAGGAAAAAATCGCCTTTGTTGCAGCGAATGACCATCCCCTAGCGAAAAGGGACGGCATAGATTTTGCTGAGCTGCTTGCTTATCCTTTGCTAATTGGGGGAAGTACATGCCTTTATTATTTGCGATTATCCAAGCAGTTTTCACGCTATGACGAATCCCCCCTCCTGCATACGGTCAGCCAAATTTCTGCAATTCCAGCATTTATCCAGCAGACAGCCGCTATAGGCGTTGTTCTTGCTTCGACAGAGCTGGCGCCAAATCTGGTTGCCCTTGATGTAAAGCTCAAGGATGCCTCCATTCCCATCGGCTTGCTGCAGCTGCGCAATGAGAGTTATGCGGCGACCTCCAAGCATCAATTGTTGCAATATATCAAAGAGGAGCTGTCACTTGCTTAAAGTAAGCTTATAGGTTTATGATAGTCATACAAATGGCTAAAGGAGGTATTTTTCGTGGATCATGTGGACAAACAAATTTTATTCCATTTGCAAAATCAAGCGAGAATTTCCATGACGGACCTTGGCAAAAGTGTGGGCCTGTCCCAACCGGCTGTAACGGAAAGAGTCAGACGGCTGGAGGAAAAAGGCGTTATCGAGGAATACCGCACGATCATTTCCCCAGAAAAAATCGGCAAGCCCTCCATCGCCTATATGCTGTTTCAAACGCGGGATTGCCATGCCTTTCTTGATTTTGTCCATACCTCTCCCGATGTCATGGAGTGCCACCGCATCAGCGGCCAGCACAATTACTTATTGAAAGTGATGACCGACTCTACCCGATCCCTTGAAGAATTCGGCAATCAATGCGATAAATATGGGACGTATACGATTTTGATCGTCATGTCGTCCCCCATTGATCATAAGCTTCTAATCCCTGTTCTTGCGGAAGCACAGTACCTCACGGATTTAGGCTGATGCTACTCAGCCTCTATTCGAACGGAAACCATGCTCCTTGGCAAGCCAGGCGATGAGCAGAGCGATGATTACCAGCAAGGAAAGTACCCATGGGAAAGAAATAACACCCAGCGTTTCAAGCAAAAGCGCACCGATTAATCCACCCCCGCCAATCGCCAAATTCCAGGCCGTCACCAGCATGGATTGCGCCACATCTGCATGATCGCCAGCGGCTTCGGCCACCGCTGTCTGCAGCAGCGTCGCTGCCCCGCCAAATGTCAGCCCCCACAATGCAATGGCTATATAAATGATCATCGACTCGCTGCTGCCTATTCCCAGCAGAATAGAGGCGACGGCGAAACCCGCGAGGCTTATTAAAACCATAGTCCGCAGCATGCGGTCAATCAACAGGCCAATAAGTATGATGCCCGCAACCGATGCCACTCCAAAAACTAGTAAAACAACATCAACGCGCTCCACAAGCCCAACCATAGCCAAATAGGGCGCTATATACGTATAAAGAATGTTATGTGCAAGCATCCAAGCCAGAACGACGGCTAAAACGGGCCTTACTCCCGGAATTGTCATTACGTTGTAGAGGGAACGTTTCTTGGCAGAAGGTTGTCCTGCAAAGTCGGGCATCTTCCACATCATCCACAAGATGAGCAGCATAGCAAGCAGCGACATGATTCCAAAAACAAACCGCCAGCCCGCAAATACACCAAGAAAAGTACCCGCCGGAACTCCCAGTGCAAGCGCAATTGGCGCCCCAAGCATCGCTACCGCCATGGCGCGGCCCTTCAGAGCATCAGGCACCATGCGGCGAGCATAGCCAGCTGACATGCCCCATAATATGCCAGAGCTTACACCCGCCATAAAACGGGCAATCAAGGTCAGCCCATAACTGGAGGAAAACGCCGTTACGCTGTTGAACAGCAAAAAGCCGAACATACATAGCAGAAGCAGAGGCCGTCTACGCCAATTGTTCGTAGCCGCGGTCAAAGGAATGGCTGTCAATAATGTTCCCAGCGCGTACGCGGTGACCAGTTGGCCGGCAAGCGACTCTGAAATATGGAGTCCCCGTCCGATTTGCGGCAGCAAACCTGCGGGAATCGTCTCGGTCAGAATACAAATAAATCCTGCCATAGCAAGCGCTAATAATGCGGCCCATGGCAAACGATCAGTAGCTGGGGTACTCGCTGCCGCTCGGCGGGCAGAAGTAAGTTGATGCTTGTTCAATGTAAAAACACTCCCTTAATAATAGGTTCACTCGTCAGCAAAGCCATCCATCGTTTTGCTGATTTAAGTTTACATATTTAAGAGCTTGATTTACATGCAATGAACAAGGCATACTTGTTATTTTTCAAAGGAATTGCATTTAATTGCCCTTCTCTGCCGTTAATTTAAAAGCGTATCCTCATCCAGCTCTTAATAAAATCGCCGTAATGCCCATTAATGCAAATTTTGCTGGAGCTAGGCGAAATCAAGGAGAAGCTTGTGCTTAGAATTCAACGCGCCCACGACTTTGGTCGGGTGCCGCCACCTGCCGCAGTCTGTTCCCAATCGCGGCGTTCTCCGATACAATATAGCCACATATGTTGGAGGAGCGATTGAAAATGGATTACGAACAGAAAGTGCACAACGAAATTGCCGCTTGGGAGCGCCAGTTGTTCAAGCCGCCCGGTTGGTTGGAGAGAACATCGAAGACGATTGGCAAGCGAATCAACGACTTGATTCCACCCAAGGTGCACAACGTCATGACGGCCACCATAAAATCCATCGTGCGGACAGCGCTGTTCGGTGCGGAATATACGCCTCAGCGACCGGTGCAGCGGACTCTTTCTCTAGAACATGCCGATCAAGAAGCTCAACGCTTGTTTTCCTTATACCAAAAAATCGCGACTGCCGAAGGCGCAGGCACTGGGGCGGGCGGCATTGTGCTTAACGTCGTGGACTTCCCTGCGTTAATCGCAATTAAGATGAAATTTTTGTTTGAATTGGCTCATAACTACGGGTATGACACGAAGGATTTTTCCGAGCGCGTTTTCATTCTTAAGGTGTTCCAAATGGCGTTCTCCGGTCCCGAACAGCGCGCCAAGCTGCTGGTCTCGATTAAGTGTTGGGATATTGAAAAGGAGCAGTGCTTCACGGATACCGATTACTCCAAAAACATGGACTGGGAGACGTTCCAGAAGGAATACCGCGACTCCATCGACTTTCGAAAAATGCTGCAGATGGTGCCGGGGATTGGAGCGGTGGCAGGCGCTTGGGCGAATTATACCATTCTCGAGGAGCTAGGCGAAGCCGCCATGAACGCCTATCGGTTGCGCAGATTGAGCGAGGGCCAATAAAGCATGTTGATTGATTGTCAGCATCGCAGCCAAGCCATTTGACTGGCTGCAATGCTGCTCCTTGATTGTTCAACTCATGTGTCTCGCTAGAGAAGTGGGGCTGTATTACACTATTCCAATATATCGACTATATCGATGTAGCCTTCTGCTGCATTCACGCGAATTCGCTGCCCATCCTTTATGAATTTGGTAGCATTTTCGCCCCCTACTAATCGCTTTTATATTCTAAAATATCGCCAGGCTGACATTCTAAAGCTTTACAAATGGCCTCTAAAGTCGATATCCGAATCGCTTTTGCCTTTCCATTTTTCAGGATAGAAAGGTTAGCCATCGTTATTCCAACCCTCTCCGAAAGCTCTGTTACGCTCATTTTCCTCTTCGCCAGCATTACATCAATATTAATGATTATCGCCATTTCATTCACCTCAGACCGTCAAATCATTTTCTGATTTTATATCAATAGCCTCTTGCAAAAGCCTCTGGAGAACTGCAGCAAACACAGCAATCACCAATGAGGCAAAAATGATGACCAGTCCGATTCCCATGAAGCCTGGGGGATCAACTTTCTGCGCGATCAGATAGAAGAATGGCATGCCTGCCACATACAGGCAGCTGATTAGGATTGCACAAAATTTTATGTTCTTTAAAACACGTACAGATAATTCCGAGAAAGCTTTATTGTGGTCAATATAGCTTAAAAGTTTTAAAGCTTGAAACAGTGCAAAGTAAAAAGGGATCGCTGCTGCATATAAATCGATGAAAAAGAGATATTTCAAATAAGCATGATCTGGATATGACTCTGCTATAAAATTCGCAATTTCTGGCACCAAAAATACGCATAAAGCAAGAACTGGAATGCCCATAAAAATAACCGCTGCCTTTAAAAAGAGTGTTGTTCCTCGTTCCATAAAAAGCCCCTCGCTTAGCATTAAATTTAATTCGACTCTAACATAATATTTATCGTTTTACAATAAAAATTCCATCCTATTTAATATACTTTTGTTGTTTTAAAGGATTCCATTTTCAAACTAAAAAGAGCATTCCTCTTTGCAGAGAAACGCTCTTTCAATCCTATTGCAGGAGGCTAAGCCGCCTCCGTCACTTTCTGACGTTCACGCTTACCACCAAATTTCAATACAAAAATGCCGCCGATAATGACCAATACGCCCAGAAGCTTGTTGACCGAAAACGGAACCTGCTTCAGCCCCATCCAGCCAAGCGAATCCCATAATAGGGCAAATAAAACCTCCGACGTCATGACAATGGCAATCGCGATCGTCGGGCTAAGCCGCTTCATCGCCTGCACGAGGCTCATAACTACACCTACCCCGATCAAACCGCTGAACCAAAACCATGGCTGCATCCCCTGCCAAGCAAACAGCTGCTTCCCTTCCAAAATAAAGCCAATCGTGAGCGAGGCTAGAAACCCGAGCCCCAATACGAGTGTCGTCGTCGCCCACGTCCCTGCCCGCTCATTTACCTTGCTGTTAAAAATCGCCTGTATGCTGACGAGCGCGCCCGCCATTAGCGAAAACAATATGCCTGTCATCATTAGCCCTGCTCTCCCTTCTGATCCGTTAAAGTATAATTGTGATGATTGGCCCGTTTGCTTAACGCTTCCTTATTTTTAATGACAATCCATTGCTTCGTTCGCTCGACGAGGCCTTCCTCGCAAAACTGCCGAATGACCCGGTTCAGGTGCCGATAGCTTGTGCCAATCAAATTAGCGACATCCTTCAAATTGTCCGTGCTGAGCTCCCCTTTAAATTGCTCATCGGATTCGTCGTAGGAAACCGACAGCAAATAGCTCGCCAGACGTACATCCACAGGCTGCATGACATTCAAGCTCATGGAATTGGATTTAAAATAAAACTTCCGCGTAATTTTCTCCAATAAAAATCGCAGCAGCGGCGCATAATCCCTTCCATGCTTATCCAGCCAGCGATGCTGAACCCCAATCATTATTACGGGAGATACAGCCTCCACTGTATTGAGAAACTCCGTGCCGCGAATATATTCCACATCGCCAATGACCTCAAGGGGCGTCTTAAAGGAAATAATGAGCGTCTTTCCCTCCGGCGAGTTCGTATATACTTTAATTTTCCCCTTCACGAGCACAAACATATGCTGGGGCGTCTCTCCTTGGCCGCAAATGAGCTCCTCCTGTTCAAAGCTGTACAAGTTCAAATAAGGAAGCAGCGGCTCATTGAACACCGCCTCCAGCTGATGCAGCTGCAAATATTGACCCAGCAGCTCGCGATCTTTAATTTCAATCATTTCCCCACTTCTTTCATGGCTTAGTTCGCCTTCGGCATCAGCCCTTTAATAAAAACACGCCGCTAATCATCATGCCAATGCCAATCAATTGCGACACCGTTATCCTTTGCTTCTTCAAGCCGAAAAAGCCATTCGTCTCTATTATAACCGTCATGCCGAGCTGGGCAATCAGCAGCATCGATACCATGAGCGTGACGCCGATCTGTTGAATAGCTGTTACATTGCTGAAAATAATAATAGCTGCAAAAGAGCCGCCTGCCAAATAGATAGGCTTCACCTGCTGAAATTCCCGCCATTTTCCGGCACCTACGCTCATCAAAATAATAAAAGCCACGATAAAGCCAGTAAATTGGGTAAGTGTTGCGGCCTGCCACGTTCCGATGCTTCCGCTTATTCGGGTATTGGCTATTCCCTGCAGCGTAATACATGCCCCTCCTAATATTGCAAACAAGATCCCTTTCATGAGTGCTCTCCCCGTCCTCTTCGTTTCCTTAATTAAACGGCAGAACACCGCATATTGGAAAGGACATATGTCCTGAGCAAGAAAAAGAGCAGCTTTATGAAAGGATACATGTGCTTGACTTACTTAATGGAGCTGGCTATATTCCATGTAAATTGTTTAATTCGATACGCCATTTTACCAGTAATCATGATATCCATTCCCCATTTGTGCACCCATGTTAATCCTTTTTCCGGCCCTAGTCCGATGCTGAAGCTATCCATATAGCCGGTATGCCGAGGAGCAGTTCTTCCTTCAAGATCAGCTGCTATCACTTTGCCAAGCCTTACCGCTTGCGGAATAGCCTCCTTGCAGGTCATCCCATCTGAACGGCCCGTATCCGGATCGATTACTTTCGCACAATCTCCTATGCTGTATATGCCGCTGGCAGCCTTAACCCGATAGCTTGCATCAATGTTTACAAACCCGTCCTCTGTTGTCGGCAAGCCCAGCTGTCTTAAAACTGGGTTTGGCATAAGGCCTAATGTCCAAACGCATAAGCCAACAGGCAGTTCTTCTCCACTGGCCGAAAGCAAGCGCCCGCCTGCCGCTGACAGCACTCGGCTTCCATGAACGACTGCTACTCCGTTATTCGTTAACAGCTGCTCCAGTTTCGAGGCCACTTTGCCTGGTCCATTCAAAAATAATCTTTCGTGTGCATTAAACAAGCGAATGTGTACTTGATGCGGATTTAATCCCAGCTGCTCCGCATCTGCCCGCACATAATGGGCTAATTCAGCGGCCGTTTCAATGCCGCTTATGCCAGCTCCCGCTACAGCAATCGTCATAAGGCGCTCTCGTTCGGCCGGATTGGCTTCAATTGCGGCCCGCTGTAAATTAGCACGCCATGCTGTCCGAATGTTCACCGCATGTTCCAGCGTAGTAAGCGGAAATCCGCCTTTTTCCTCGTCGAGCTGGCGGATGATACTGCCAATAGCTACTACAAGCACATCGTAGCTTAGCTGCTGCTCCTCCCCATTTGCATTCCGCAGCAGCAGTTGTTTCTCTGCCTTCTTAATTTCAGTAACCGTTGCCTCAACAAGCTCAACACCTTCAGGAAACATTTGGGCAAGTGGTATACAAATATTTTCGTCTGTTACCGCTGGCTTAAATAGGATAACCTTACGCAAGTGATAGCTATTTTTGTCAATTAATACGAATCGGATAGACTGGCTTCTTTTAATGTTAATTAAATTTTTGCGTAACTCCTTCATCGCATGAATACCCGCATATCCCGCTCCAATGACGACACAGGTCAACGTTTCCATTACAACCACTCCCTTTATGTTCGTTTGCTTATTTGCATGTATAACGACAAGAGAGTTTTTTTTGTGACACAGATCCGTTTTGTAGGTCTGGGCTTTTTTGCTATATTTTTATTTCCAACTACCTTGCGCGGAGTGACTGTTCTATGTATAATAATAAAAGTGTCACTCGGGGCCTTAGCTCAGCTGGTAGCATGTTATGCTGGCAGTAATGGGGTCAAAATTGCAAACGGGGCTATAGTTTAGGGGGAAAATAGGTCGCTGGCAGCGATCAGTCCGCGGTTCGATTCCGCGTAGCTCCATATATCTTAAACACAAACGGCAGAAATGCCGTTTTTTTTGCGTTTATTTTGTTCTATTCATGAAAGAAGGGAAAAAAATGAATAAAGAGACAGCCGAAAAAAAGCTGTTC
Organism: Paenibacillus liaoningensis; assembly: GCF_059609455.1. Lineage (NCBI taxonomy): Bacteria > Bacillati > Bacillota > Bacilli > Caryophanales > Paenibacillaceae > Paenibacillus > Paenibacillus liaoningensis. Next base: position 295,132 of record NZ_JCAALU010000005.1, on the reverse strand, counting down.
TATTTGGACGGCATTAGGGGACTTGCAGCATTGGCCGTAGTAATTTCGCACTGCGTTAAATGGATGACCGCAACAAAGATTAGGACATCCCATGATGGATTTACGATGTAGACGAAACCAATCCCATAGGCTCCATACAAAAAACGTCACCACTTATCGCGGTGGCGTTTTTTTGTATGGAATGCTAACAGCGCACCCGCTGCACTATTCGATACTTTTCAAGGATTCAATCATATTGATTCGTGACACTTTTCTTCGAAGCAGCAAGCTCGAAAAAATCGTGAGCCCGAATGCAAGAATAACAGATTTCAGCATGACGAACAAACTTATTTGATCCGGGATTTGCTGATGAGTGCTGGAAAGCCCCATGACAACGAGGTCATACATATAGCCACTGATTGGTAACGCTACAAGTACCGCAAAGGCGGTGAGGATGATGTTTTCAAAGAAAATTAACCGGTTTATTTTATGCTTGGGATAGCCTAATACCTTTAGGGTGGCCATCTCACGGTTTCGTTCATAAATGTTTATGGAAGATATCGTATAAATGGCGCCAAAAGAAAGAACGACGGCACTAATGATAAACATGATAAACATAAAACTATTTTGCTTCAAAATAAATTCAGCCGATTTCTTAAGATCATTTTTATCTTCAAATGCATCTACATGCTGAGTTTGTTCAAAAAATTGGCGAATGCTTGTAAGGCTCGTGGAGCTGGTTTCCACTAATAGCGAGGTTGGCTTGTAGGCGATGCCAAGGCTCTCGAGATAAGCTGTCGTGCAATAAAAGGAAGGATTTGCATACTGGTTGGTTATTTTTACAACCTTCATATCGACTGTTTTATTGGCAAACGCTGACTCGGTGAGCTTGAGTTGAATGGTATCGCCTTCCGCAATCTTATAGTGGTCGGCATACGATTTGGGTACCAGCACACCATTGTCTTCCAAAGCGATTCGATTGTCATCTTCATCGAAGAAAGTAATGAGATTGTTTTCTTTTTCCGTTACCACTAACGTAGCATTTTCGTTATCATCGCCCTTTATGAATTTTACTGGAAAGGTGGATAGACCATAACTGCTTTTAACGCTGGAGGGCAGTTGCAAAGTATCCAGGGCTGCTCCTTTCTTGAAATCGACTTTTAAATCATAGGTATTCACCTCAGCAACCTGGTCAGCTACCTTTTGCAAGGAAGTTTGAGTACCGAAAGCAGTAATCAATAAAACCGTGCTCACCACTACACCAATGGAGCTCGCTAACGCTTTTTGTTTATTTAAAAATATATTTCTTAAAATGAGCTTGTAGCTGTAGGGAATACGACCCCAAATCCTCGGAATTCGTTCGATGAGCAGCTCCTTCATTTTTTGGGGCGGTTTTGGGCGCATTGCCTGGGCTGCACATTCTCGAAGTATGGCTTTGCTGCTCAAATAACTGGCCAGCATTCCAAATGCACTCGAAAACAGGATAGGTGGAATTACAGAGAAGAAGGAAAGCGAGAATGTAATGTCAGGCAGCGAGTAGGAATTTGCATTTGACGCCCTTACTAATGGAATAAATACATTAGCGGCAATGACGCAACCAAGAATGGAGCCTATGATCCCTACCAGTATCGGGTATCCCATATAATGAAGCATGATGTTTCTGTTTTTTATACCTAATGCCTTCATGATACCTACTTGGTTTCGTTGAGAATCAATAATTCGCGACATAGTGAGGAATAGGATAATCGCTTCAATTATAAAGAGAACCAACGGAATAACACTGCTCATCAATTGATTGTTTTTGATCGTTTGTTGGAGTTGAGAATAATTGAATGATCGCTCTTTACTCATATGTTCGACATAGGAGAGAGACTTGGATTTTGCTTCAATGGCTTGACCCAACCGGTCAATGTTGAAGCCTTCTTCAGCATCAACCAAGATCTCATTATAGTACAAGCTGTCTGTGAGTCGTAGTATTCCCGCTTCAGCCACATACGCAAATCCATTTGCTTTATGATCTTGGATTTCGTTCTTTTTGGCATATTCCACGTTCTCGCCCAAGCCGCTAATGGTGAATATCACATTTTTGTCCTTCACATTTAAATTTAGCTGCTCTCCGATTCGGTACTGATGCTCTTTAGCATAATGGGAATCTAGCAAGATTTCATTGTTATGCGACGGAATCCTGCCCTCAATCATCAAAGGTGTATTGATTTTATTGTTTACAGGGATAGAATGGACCTTTAAGGTCGCTTTCGTATTTTCAAAAGCTTGCGTCGCATTGAAGCTGTACCGTCCTTCGATTTTGTTTATACCTTGGATTTTGCTTAATTCCGCCAAGTCCTGACTTGTAATGTGGTTGTAATAGACATTCAGGTCGCTTAAATTATGCTCTTTAAAATAAGCCTTCGTGTAATGATTAAGATTATCGCTTAACGTGATCAGTCCCGCATAGAAAAAAGCGCCCACTGCAATTACCAACACAAAGGCGAAAAATTGCCCGATCGATTGTTTGATGTCCCTTAATGACTTTTTAAATAACTTCATCCTTACCACTCGATCCCTTCAACGCTTTGTTTGTTATGATTCACCGTAATGCTTTCGATCCTTCCGCTTTTCACCTGAATGATTTTATCCGCCATTGGAGCAATCGCCGTGTTATGTGTGACCAACACAACACATTTCTTCGTTTCCTTGTTCAAATCTTGAAGCAGTTTTAAGACGGCCTTCCCTGTAACGTAATCCAAAGCTCCAGTCGGTTCATCACAGAGTAGAAGCAACGGATTTTTAGCGACCGCTCTCGCTATCGCAACGCGCTGCTGTTCCCCGCCAGAGAGCTGGGAAGGAAAATTTCGTATGCGGTCCCTTAGTCCAACCTTATATAAAATGTCTTTGGCATCGAGATGGTTTTGACATACTTCCGTGGCAAATTCAACATTCTCCAGCGCATTTAAATTCGGAATCAAATTATAAAATTGAAATACAAAGCCAACATTTTCACCGCGATATTCAGTTAATTTTCTTTCGCTCAACCTTGTAATTTCTTCATTGCCAACAAACACTTGACCTGAAGTAGCGTTATCCATACCGCCAAGGATATTCAGAATCGTGCTTTTACCGGCGCCGCTAGCACCAAGAACAACGACAAATTCACCCGCATTTATGGAAAAGTCAACACCATTAAGAGCCTTGATAGGCACTTCGCCTATTTTGTATTCTTTCGTTACCTTTTTGAATTCGATTAAAGCTCCCATTTTTACAGCTCCCCATATCGTATTGGATTATACTTTCCAAATACTCTATTGGCCAGGTCAGGCCCTAGGTATATTGGTATGTTACTAATGTAGTATACTATAATACCGGATTGGATAACTGTCAATAACCGGAGCTGTTGTAAAAAAAGTTGCCCGTTGTTTTCTCCTGCGTTTGTTTGTTGACAATTGTTTGTACATAAGATATGGTTTGCTACTAGATGGGAAACAAACTACGATGCTGAGTGGTGAGGCAATGAACGTCACTTTCGACGATAAGCAACCAATATATCAACAGGTAGCTGATATAATTGAAGACGATATTCTGAACGGAACCTTTCGAGTTGACGAGCAAATTCTTTCCGTGGCTCAGTTTTCTCAGCTGTTTCAAATTAATCCAGCGACCGTAGTCAAGGGGATTAGCCTGCTCGTAAATGAAGGTGTTTTGTACAAAAAAAGAGGGCTTGGCATGTATGTCTCAACGGATGCGAGACAGAAGATTCAGAATCGGCGAAGAGAGCGTTTCTATAAGGAGATGTTGTCCAATCTGCTGATCGAAGCCGACAAACTCGAGCTGACAACCGGCGATATCGTAGACATGATCAAGCAGTTGAGAAAGGATTGAACGCATCGTGAGCATCGTATTGAGTTGCGACAAATTAATTAAAAAATACGGTCGAACTTACGCCTTACGGAATCTGGATCTACAGCTGGAAGAGAACGTCATTTATGGCTTGCTCGGGCGAAACGGCGCTGGCAAATCGACTTTGCTTAACTTAATCGCAGGCGGAATCCTGCCGAATGACGGCACAATTGAGGTAAGAGGAAAAAAGCTGGGCAGGGGAGAACTTCCGAAAGATTTCTGTTTCGTACCGGAGAATAACAAACGCTTCGGAGGAGCGCGAGTGATCGAAATTTTGCAGTTTGCTGCGAGTTTTCATCCCAATTGGAATTGGACATTAGCTCATAAGCTGCTCCAAACGTTTCGGCTTGATCCGGACAAAAAAATCAGACAGCTATCAAGAGGCGCGGGTTCACTCGTAGGAAACACCATTGGTCTGGCCAGCCGGGCACCATTGACATTATTCGACGAGCCAGTGCTCGGACTTGATTTTTTGATGCGTGAAAAGTTTTACAAAGAGTTAATGGAAGATTACGCAAATTACCCTCGAACGATTTTACTGTCTACGCATTTAATTGACGAAATCGTCCCTGTCGCAGAAAAAGTTTATATCATTGAAGATGGCTCCATTCTGCTTCATGATGATTTGGATCAAATACGAATGGCGGCTTTTTCTATTCGGGGAAATTCGGAAGCAGTGAAATCGTTCACAGCCGGGAAACGCGTACTGTATACGGAATCCTATGGCCACGGCACACTTGCCGCTATTTATGAACCGTTGAACGATAAGGACATGCAGCAGGCCCTCATGATGGACATTTCGATTGAAAATATGTCGCTTCAAAGGTTTTTCTCGTATTTGATCGAAGGAGGTCACTAAAGTGGGGGCATTGACCGTTCATCTAAAGGCAACCTATTTGCAAATGAGGATTTACATCTGGTTTATCATTATTTTAACTGTGCTTGGCAGACTGGCGGAGTTTATTGTTAACCTTCTTGTTAACAATAGTGGAGGTACTATCCTTTCGGCTGGCAACATGCTGATTCTCATTTTGCTTCTTTTGGCTATCGTGCTGCCACTCAGTTATTACAAACGCATCGTACAATTAGGAGCAAGCCGAAAGCAATATTTTTGGGGACTTCAATTCGTCTTTGCTGTCTGGGCAGCAGTGCTCGCTTTGCTTAATTCTTTGTGGACTCATGTTGAAGTAAATGTGCTCCAGGATCACGAGAGCACGGTTGGTCTTATAGAAGCATTTCATTGGGATGATTTTGGCTTGGCAGGTTCTTTTCTCTACCAAACCGTTTTTTATTTGATGGCGATGGCGCTGCTAAGTATGCTGATCTCCGGTTACTACCGCTTTACCGGCTGGCTGCTATGGGCTCTGATCGCTGCGGCGATCCCGGTTGGAACGTCGATTCCATCGCTGCGCGTTCATGTCGTCTCTTTTTTCAAAGCCCTATTATTCAATGGCTCGTTATTGGCGGGCGTTGGATTTAATCTTATTCTTTTCCTCACTTTCGTGGCAGGCGGCTGGCTTTTTACGAGGGGAAGAACGCACTGAATCATAACAAGTCCCGCTTCGAATTAGAAGAGACATTGAAGAGGCATATCCCCTCCCTAGACTGCATATAAAAGAAACGCCACCAACGTCATCATACAACGTTGGTGGCATTTCTTTTATATGGAATGCCTTGGAGCGAACCCCCGGGGTTTATTCCACGCGCACGGAGCGCCACTCCCCTATTGCCTCGACAGCTTTTGAACCATCTGATTCAAAAACAAATCCATCTCCGAACTATTTTCTAAGTTTACGAATTCAGATTTTATGATTTGGTGTCTCATCACTTTGTAATAATCGGATAATGCCTGCTTCAGCGATAAATGATGGAGCATCAGCAGCTTGGGATCAATCATTTTCCTAAGCATCGTGTCCATTTGAATAAGGAGAATAACGGAATTCAGACGCTGAAACACATCATTTTCCATCCCCCTGTCAAAAAACTCCCTCACCTGTTCATTGCGCAGCTCAACCTCATTTGAAAGCCTGTCATATAAGTGTGGATACAGGCTGCTTAACTCCTGCAAGAAAATATCAGACAAGTAAGCCGCTATAAGCAAAGACTGCTGGAACACTTTATCAAAGGATTTGACATAGGACAAATGATCGGTCAAGGTCCAGTCCTGCACCATGTCCGAAATATATGCCACGTAGCGACCTACAACCGCTTCAATGATCTCATCCTTGGAAGCAAAATATTTATACATGGTCGCCTTGCTGATATCCATATATTTAGCTGCATCATCCATCTTCAGCGAGGAAAATCCGTTTTTTTGCAGCACGGGTATAATCTTCATAATTAGCTTTTGGATCGTTTTATTTCTCTTCTCCAATGAAGGGGATTTCGTATCCATGGGGTAAAGCCTCCTAATTCTTCATACCTCGAATTATAACCCAATCCCACAAAAATTTGAACAATGTGTACTAATTGAACTTTTTTAGATTATTTAGTTTACTTTTTAGCTTTTCACATGCTATTGTTATCTTCAAGAAATGTAGAAACAAAAAGGAGGCTTGAACACGATGGAAACTTTGGCATTGGGTAGTCAAGGACTGCAAGTATCCCGTTTGGGATTAGGATGTATGGGAATGTCCGAATTTTATGGGGCAACGGATGAGCCAGAGTCTTTAAGCACGCTAAGTCACGCTCTGGAGTTAGGCATTACGTTTTTTGATACGGCGGATATTTACGGTTATGACGAGGACGGCATCGGTGCAAATGAAAAGTTGGTTGGTAAAGGGTTAAGGACACATCGTCAAGCCGTGCAGATTGCAACGAAATTTGGCTCCATACGCAATAAAACACAGCATCTAGGCTACAATGGAACGCCGCAGTATGTGAAGCAAGCCTGTGAGGCTAGTTTGCATCGCTTAGGCACAGACTACATCGATCTGTATTACTTGCATAGGGCAGATCCTAATGTTCCGATCACAGAGACGGTTGGTGCCATGGCTGAGCTCGTGAAAGAAGGAAAAGTCCGCTATTTGGGCCTGTCAGAAGTAACCTCTCTACAATTGGCCGATGCTCACGCTGTCTTTCCCATTACAGCCGTTCAAACGGAATATTCCTTATGGTCCAGAGAGCCTGAGCTTGGTATATTGAATGCTTGCAGAGAATTAGGCGTCGGTTTTGTCCCCTACAGTCCGCTTGGAAGAGGATTTTTGACTGGCACTCTCTCAAGTCGAAGCCAACTGGCACAAAGCGACTGGCGGATGTATAATCCCCGGTTTTCTGATGAGGCATTCGAACAAAATAAAAATATCGTCCATGGGATACAGCTGCTCGCCCAGCAAAAAGGAGTGACTCCCGCCCAAATCGCACTAGCTTGGGTAACCGCGCAAGGTAGCGATATCGTTCCGATTCCGGGCACAAAGCGCGTGAAATATTTGCAGCAAAATGTAGAGGCATTATCCATCCGCTTAACATCTGAAGAGCTATCCAGCTTGAATGAGCTTGCTCCTGTCGGCAGCACCTTCGGCAGCCGTTATTAAGCATGACAGGCTCATCATATTGAAAATGGAATAAACGCAAAGACGCCAGCCTTAACGGCTGGCGTCTTGTACAAGCTGCTGCATCAGTCTTTTCTGTCGTTGCTTCCCCCTTGCATACCGGCATAATAAGGCTCTCCCGGATCAAGGTCGAGGACGACGCGTCGTGGTGCGGCAAGAGCATATTGATGCTCACAGCGCCAGCGTATGTCCTCGGTTCCGCCGACCGTCTCTCCATCGTTGATAACATCCCCATTTTCAAATAAATAATAGGCGATATTCCCAAAATTTTGGGCTACCTCGTTAGGGTCTAAATCATAAAAGTGGCACTGCACATCCGGAATGCCGATTGCTGCAAGCCCTAGTGTATCCATTAACCATTCCTCGCGCTCGCTAGCTGTTAACCCTACATTATAGAAGCGAAAATTCATCGCACCGTACAACAAATTACCTTGCTCCAACATATCCAAATAGACGTTCGGCTCAACCAGCTTATCGCTCTCCTCTTCAAGAACTTGTTGCTCTTCCGGGCTTAGATCTTCAAACTGCTCATCCACATGTGTAGTCAACCATCAGCCTCTCCTTATATTCAAATATAAATGCTCGATATCATTTTATTTTAATAGGAAACACAGCCATGAACAACTTCACCAATTATAGGTTCCGATTTCAAATCAAAAAAAAAGGCCGAAGCCAGAAGCATCCTCTGCCCCTCACCCCAGCCTTCCTTAGCTATCAAGTTGCTATTGCCGCTATTTCCATACGACTTCCTCGCCGTAGTTTTTGCCCCAATCGTACATCATGCGCAGCACAGGCATCAGGCTTTCGCCGTAAGCCGTTAACGTATATTCCACTCGCGGCGGAACCTCCGCATACACTTTGCGCTCAACCAGCAAATCCTCCTCCAGCTCGCGGAGCTGATTCGTCAGCATTTTCTGGGTGATATGGGGAATCATTTTCTTCAGCTCACTGAAACGTTTCGTTCCTTCAAGACCAAGATGCCACAATATGATCAGCTTCCACTTGCCCCCAATGACGGCCAGCGTAAGCTCCTTCTCGCAGTTGATTTCACGTAAATTAATACGTTCCTTTAATTCCTGAGCCATATCCATTCCCCCTCCTTCCCAGTATACATGATGAAGCAGCTTCCAGCTATGCTGCGCGCCACCTGCTACTCCAGATTCGCGTGATTGCTGTACATGGTGTTGCCGCTAAGCCCTTTCTTCTCCATCAAGCTAAGAATAACCGCATCATAGAAAATTAGAAGGCCTTGTTCAAAAAGAGAAGCCATCGGCTGCACGGTCTGCTTGGCCCCATCCTGCTCTTCCTTCGCCGCAGCTTGCAGCGTTACGACGATATGCGCCGCACGTCCAAGCGCCGACTCTGGATTCGTCGTAATGACAGCCAGCTTGCCGCCGAGCGCCTCCGCCTTTTGTGCCATCGCAATGAGGCTGCTCGTCCCGCCTGAGCCCGAACCCAACACAAGTACATCGTCTTTGCCGAGTGCACGCGTCACCGTCTCGCCAGCCACATAAGCGTCAAAGCCCATATGCACGAGCCGCATTGCAAAAGCTTTGCCCATCAGGCCTGAGCGTCCAGCGCCTGAGACGAAAACACGCGGCGCGCGCATAATCGCATCAGCCAGCTCGCCTGCGGCTTCATCCGGAATGAGCTGCGTCAGCCGCTCCAGCTCCTGTACGATTTCTCCTGCAAGCTGACTAATACGCATCAGCTTTAGGCCTGTTTGATCCACTGCTGCATTTGCGATGCAGTTGCGGATTTATTTTCAACACCCGTAATTCCGCCGCCTACGATAACCAGATCAGGCTTTGCCGAAATAACCTCTTGCAGCGTATCGATTTTGATGCCGCCTGCGATTGCGGTTTTAGCTTGTTTTACAACACGCTTGATCGCTGCCAGCTCTTCGAAGGAGTTTTTGCCTTCTGCCTGGTGATCATAGCCGGAATGGACACAAATATAGTCTACCCCAAGCGCATCAATTTCTGCTGCACGGGCTTCAATATTTTTCACATTAATCATATCGACCATAATTTTGTTGCCCTGCTTGCGAGCTTCTTCAACCGCGCCCCTAATGGTGGAGTCGTCGGAAACACCAAGAACGGTAATAATGTCCGCACCCGCTTCGGAAGCCTTCATCACTTCATAGCCGCCAGCGTCCATAATTTTCAGATCGGCCAGCACTTTGAGGTTAGGGAAAGCTTCTTTAATCGCTTTTACCGCATGCAGACCCTCGTTGATAACGATAGGTGTTCCGATTTCAACGATGTCGATAAACGACTCAACCTCTTTGACCAAAACCTTTGCTTCCTCAATGTTCACCAAATCAAGCGCCAATTGCAATTCCATGTATACGCACACTCCTTTATCAAATGTTGGAAATTGTTAACCTTGCTACAGGTTTTAGTCTAGCCCCTTTCCGACATTTGAGGAAGTACGCACTTGAAAGTGGTGTAGTTACTTGAAGGATACTATTGCGGTTTATCAGGCTTTCTAGACAATTGTATAGTTCACCCAGCTGCCTTGAACCGCATCCATTTTAGCGAAAAATTGTTGGGCCCGCTTATTTTGCGGAGCTGTTATCCAGAACATATGAGCAAAGCCTTGCTCCTGTGTGTACGTTCTGCATGTCAAAAATAGCGCTTCCTCCACTTCCGTATCCCGATACGGCTCCAGCAGAAAAAAGTCATTCATTAGCGTAATCCGCGCTGTCTTCATTGTACTAATCGTAAAATATAAAGTAGCAAAGCCAATCAGCTGCTGCTCCTTCTCTACGACAAACTGGATACCGCCCTGCTTTTCCAGCAGCTGCTCAATTAATTGATGAATTTCTGGTGTGCCCGGCCAAGGATTTTGATAGAAGCCTACGATATAGTCGTGCATTAATTCGGTCAAGCTGCCGATATCCTTCTTTTCCGCCAGCCTAATTTTGAATGACATATAAAAAAACCTCCCTTTCAACAATGAATAATTATACACTTAACTGTTTTAATATTCAACTCACTATTGTTTAAGGCGTTCTAACGCAAAAAAACAAAAAAACAAAAAAACAACGCCTGGAGCGGCGCTGTTTTCTCCAATCTATTCATACCGCTGCTTCGGAAGCAGCATTAGATTTAATCCTTCATTCCATTGGGTGAGCTGTCCTTCGACAGCAGACTGCTAAGCTCCTTCATGAACATATCGATGTCCTTGAACTGCCGATAAACAGAAGCAAAACGGACATAAGCTACTTCATCTACTGGATACAGCTGTCCCATCACCAGTTCGCCAATGACACGGCTCTCCACCTCGGCGTGTGCAGTTGTGCGCAGCTCCTTCTCTACCTCAGAAACGACAACCTCCAGCCTTTCAGCGGGCACGGGGCGCTTCTCGCAAGCACGGATTAAACCACGCAAAATTTTATCACGGCTGAACTCTTCACGGCTGCCATCCTTCTTGATGACAACGAGCGGCGTTTCCTCAATCATCTCGAACGTCGTGAAGCGGCTTTTGCATTTCTCACATTCCCGGCGGCGGCGAATGGACTTGTTCTCGTTAGCGGGACGCGAATCCAGCACCTTCGTTCCGGAGTAGTCGCAATATGGACACTTCATTCTCTTTTCCTCCCTTCTAAGCTATCCCTAAAAATTACCAAACAATCCCTGTAATGAAGTTCGGATTTTCGCACATAATACTTTTACCAACCGCGAGGAGGTGAACACACATGAGCGCAAACCGCAGCAGCAACCAACTGGTTGTACCACAAGCGACAGCAGCACTCGACCAAATGAAATTCGAGGTTGCTCAAGAGCTTGGAATCGCGATTCCACAAGACGGTTACTACGGTAACATGGCTACAAAGGACGCTGGTTCCATCGGAGGGTACATTACCCGCCGTCTGGTACAAATCGCTGAGCAATCCCTTGCAGGGGGCTCCCATTAATAAATAGCTCTTGTAATAACAGACAGCTTTGGCTGCTTAAGTCCTGAAGTGACGAGCAGCCAAAGCTTCTTCCTGTTTACGGCTCAAGTTCCGGGTACAAGTCTTTGTACTTATTATAATACTTCACGACCTTTTGTACATAATCGCGTGTTTCTTTATATGGAATTTTAGCGGCTTCTTCGAACGTGCCGTCCCATTCCCCCGAATCGAGCCATTGCCGGACTTTACCTGGTCCTGCATTGTAGGCAGCAATGACAACGATATTATTTTCATCAAATTGTTTGTGCAGTGAAGCCAGATACCATACCCCCAGCTCGATGCTCACATCAGCACGATTGCGCAGCGTCTCCTCTGTCACCTGCTCGAAGCCTGCCTTCTCGACAATCCATTTGGCGGTGGTCGGCATAATTTGCATCAGTCCGAGCGCACCTTTCTTCGAAACTTTGCCCGTCTGGAAATTCGTCTCCGCTTTAATAATGGCCGCCACCAGATGGGGATCAACCTGATAGCTAATGGCACTTGCCCGAATATCGGCCTTATAATCAATAGGATAGAGCTTCTTGAGCATCCATGCGGGCTGAGCGACAATAATGACAACTATGATAATAAATAATAGCAAAAACAGCCTTCTACGAGCGACCTTTCTTCTCTTGGCCCTCAGCATGTATGACCCATGCTCTGCCAAAACGCCTGAACCTGCTCCCTCGTCTGCGTCAGCGTTCCACTGTTGTCGATGACCCAATTAGCTCTGCGCTTCTTCTCTTCCATGCTCAGTTGCAGCCCCATGCGCCGCCTTGCTTCCTGCTCATCTACGTTGTTGCGCGCCATCAGGCGCTCCAACTGGATATGCTCTGGCACATACACAACAAGCACGCCTTCATATAAATGGTCCTGCTCCGTCTCATACAGCAGCGGAATATCAGCAACGACCAGCTTGCCTGGATGCTGCCGTTCATAGTCAGCCATTCGCTGCTGCATCGTAGACCGAATAGCCGGATGCAAAATCGCCTCAAGCTGCCCCAGCTGCGCTTTATTATTAAATACGATTTGGCCGAGCGCTGCCCGATCAAGTGTACCGTCTTTATGTAACACAGCTTGTCCAAACGCAGAGGCGACCGCCGCTAGAGCGGGCTCCCCTGGCAAAACAACTTCCCTTGCTACCTGATCGGCATCCACCAGCAGCGCTCCAAGCTCCACTAATAGGTGGGCAACGGTGCTTTTTCCAGTAGCAATGCCGCCGGTTAATCCGATCCTCATGCCCTTCCACCTCATCTTTACAGCAGCTTTGATATTCCAATCATAATAAGCAAAATGCCTGGCAGTACCGCCAGCGCCTGCATGCCCTTCCAATGCGAGAAGCGAAAGCCGAAGCTGATGCCCCCTAGCAAAAATAGGGCGCTAGCCGCAGCAATCACAATCGCTGTCAGCAAAGCAGGCAAACCAATCATCGCGGCCCCGATTCCTGCGCCGAAAGCATCGAGCGATAGCGCTACGCCGAGCATAATCGCCTCGGAGGCGGAAATCGTGCCCGACTTATCAACGTCAGCAGCCTGCGGTGTCCGTAAAATCTGAATGACAAGCCCAATGCGTTTCAGCTCAACAATCACAACGAGCACCGGATGGCTTGCCTCCGCAGCGTTTGTTTCTACTGCCGCCAGATCGGAACGATCCTCTGAAACCGGGCCGCTAGCACCAGAAGCGGCAGACGCATTTTCCACATCCACCTTCTTGCTTTCATGGCGATTTCGCCGCAGCTGAAGCAGCGCCCAACAGCCAATACCCATCAGCACGATGGCGCCAATCAAGCTTGCCGAGCCTGGCGACAAATAATTGGCGATAACGCTGCCTAGCTTCATAGACAATAAAATGATCAGGCCTGAACAGCACGCGATAATCAGCACGGACAGCAACGGGATGCGAATGCGGCGCAAACCATACGTAATGCCAACACCGAAGCCGTCCACGCTCACAGCAAAAGCGAGCACGATCAACGAAACCAGATGCAAAGCCAACCCTCGTCACTCCCTGCATACGCAGGTGCCCCGATTTCACCCTACAGGGCATCTGCCTATTGTTCTTCACAACAGCATATGCAGATGCATGCCTAGGGTGAATGACTACATCATGGAGGGCTTGGCTTTAGTTATCGCGATTAGCCGGCGCTTTGCTCGCCTGCTTGCTCCGGCGCCTTCTGGCAGCTAGGGCAAATATGCGTGCCTCTGCCTCCAACAACAAACTTTTCAATGGCTTCTCCGCAAACCGGGCACGGCTCGTCCTTTCGGCCATAAACGAGCAGCTGATGCTGGAACATGCCCATCTCGCCTTGCCCATTTACATAGGATTTGATCGATGAGCCGCCCGCTTCCACCGCTTTGCCAAGCGTCGAACAGATCGCTGCATGCAGCTTATCCCATTCTCCGGCAGTAAGCGAGCTGGCGCTCCGCTCAGGATGGATACCCGCTTGAAACAGCGCCTCATCTACATAAATATTACCCAACCCGACCACATATTCCTGATTGAGCAGCAGCGGCTTGATTTTCGTAGAGCGCCTTGCCAGCTTGGCATGCAACACATCGCGAGTAAATGCAGGCTCAAGCGGCTCAAGGCCCAGCTTATTCAGCGGCGGCAGCTCAAACTCCGTGCCCGGCGTGAACAAGTGCATCGTGCCAAACTGCCTGACATCTTTATATCTTAAATCCGTTCCATCCTCAAAATGGAACAGGACATGCGTATGAAGCTCGATGGGCTCATCGCTTTGAAATAATCCATAGCGGCCTTCCATGCGCAAATGCGATACGAGCACAAGCCCGTCCATGACGATACGCAAAAACTTTCCGCGCCGCTCGACCGTCTCGATTGTCATGCCGACGAGCGCATCCTCAAATTGCTCCGGCACAGCCGGACGCTGAATAATGCGGGGCAGCCGCACCGTAACCGATTTAATCTTTTTTCCTGCAACAAGCTCAATTAATGTTCGTCTAACCGTTTCTACCTCTGGAAGTTCCGGCATTGCATCTCACCTCAACTTCTATTATACCTGATTTCCGCTCCCAGCGGGTTATTTCGCTTCATACCAGTTCGCTCCAAAACTGACGTCCGCCTTAAGCGGAACATCGAGCTTGATGGCGGATTCCATCACTTCAGGAAGAAGTTTCTTCATCTGTTCCAGCTCATCCTCTGGCACCTCAAATACCAATTCATCGTGTACTTGGAGCAGCATGCGGCTTTTGAGCTTCAGCTCGTGCAGCTTCTTATTCATATGCACCATCGCCAGCTTAATAATGTCCGCTGCTGTGCCTTGGATCGGCGAATTCATTGCGGTGCGCTCTGCGAAAGAGCGTTTATTGAAATTCGAATGATTAATATCCGGCAAATACCGCCTGCGATCGAGCAAAGTCGTCACATAGCCTTGCTTCGCCGCCTCGACTTTAATCCGATCCATAAACGACTTCACGCCTTTGAAGACGCCGAGATATTGCTCAATAAACCGACCGGCTTCATTTCGCGTAATGTTCAGGTTGTTGGACAGCCCAAAGTCGCTGATGCCATACACAATGCCGAAATTGACCGCCTTCGCCGAGCGGCGCATATTGGAATCCACCTGATCCTCGGTTACGCCAAATACGTCCATCGCCGTTTTTGTATGAATGTCCATGTCCTGAATGAACGCTTCCTTCATATTCTCATCGCCGGAAATATGGGCGAGCACGCGCAGCTCAATTTGCGAATAGTCTGCTGCTAGAATGGTCCAGCCAGGCTCGGACGGAACGAATGCTTTGCGGATTTTGCGGCCCTCTTCCAGACGGATCGGAATGTTTTGCAAATTCGGGAATTGGCTGCTCAGACGGCCTGTTGCCGCTATCGTCTGGCGGAAATACGTATGGATTTTGCCTGTCTGCTCGCGAATCTCCTTGAGCAGCCCTTCCACATAGGTGGATTGCAGCTTCGCCAGCGTCCGGTAATGCAAAATCAGCGGAACAATTTCACTGTATGGCGCCAGCTCCTCGAGTACCTCGGCATCTGTCGAGTAGCCCGTTTTCGTCTTTTTCCTCGCGGGCAAGCCCAGCTTCTCGAACAGCACCTCGCCCAATTGCTTCGGCGAATTCAAATTAAATTCCATACCCGCCTGCTTGTAAATTTCCGTCACCAGCGTCGTAAGCTGACGCTCCAATTCGCTGCCAAGCATCTCCAGCTCCGCCTTCTCGACGCTGATGCCCTGATGCTCCATCCCCGCCAATATAACGGAGAGCGGCAGCTCCAGCTCTTCATACAAGCTGAGCATGCCTGTTTCCTTCAGCTCGTCGCGCTGCAAAGGCGCCACTCTGCGCACCGCATCGGCTTTCGTTGCCAGATGCTGATACAGCACGGCCGCAGCTGGTACTTTAAGCTTCGCTCCTTTGCCGTATACCGACTCATCGCTAGGCACAGCTGGCTGTTCGTAGCGATGGGTAATGCCGGAGAGCAAAAGGCTCGATTCCGTCGGATCAATCACATAAGCAGCCAACTGGACATCAAAGCTCACGCCGCTCAGCGTGATGCCCGCCCACTTCAAAGCCAGCTCCACTTTATGCGTATCAAAGCCGACCTTCTTCTTGCTAGGATCAGCGAGCCAGCTCCGCAGCGGCTCTGCGAAAGCTTCCTTCAGCGCGGCGAAAGGCAGCGCATATGCCGCTTCGGCGTTTGCCAGCGCCAGCCCGACCAGCTCAGCCTGATGCGGATTTTCGCCTATCGCTTCCACATATAGACCGAAGCCGCTGTCATCTGCTTCAAGCGCCTTCATCAGCTCATCGAGCTTCGGCGCATCCGCAGCCGACTCTATCGCAATCAGGTTCAGCTCGGCCGCTTCGCCTGCTGAACCGCTTCCTTCGCCGCTCAGTCCGAGCCGTTCCTGAACGGATCGGAATTCCAGCCGGCGCAGCACATCCGCAAGCGCGGGCCCATTAAAGCCGCTGTAGCGAATCGCCTCCGGCTCCTGCTCCGGCGCAAGCGGCACCTCGCGGTGAATCGTCGCGAGCTTCTTGCTCATCACCGCATCCTCTTTATGCTGCTCGACCTTTTCCTTCATCTTGCCCTTCAAGCTCGCTGTATTCGCCAGCACTTCTTCAACCGTGCCGAATTCATGCAGCATCTTGAGCGCTGTTTTCTCGCCAACACCCGGAATGCCCGGAATATTGTCGGAGGCATCGCCCATCAGCCCTTTTAAATCAATGATTTGATTCGGCGTCAGTCCGTATTTCTCCTTAATTTCAGCCGGAGAATATCGCTCCTGCTCGCTCACCCCTTTGCGCGTCAGCGCTACGGTCACATGCTCCGATACGAGCTGGAGCATATCCTTGTCGCCCGTGACGACAAGCGTCTCGACCTTCTGCTCGTCCGCAAGCCGGGTGAGCGTGCCAATAATATCGTCCGCTTCAAACCCGTTCAGCTCAAACTGCGCAATTTGAAAAGCCTGCAGCAGCTCCTTGAGCACCGGAAACTGTTCCGACAGCTCCGGTGGCGTTTTTTCCCGTCCGCCTTTATATTCTGCATATCCTTCATGGCGAAAGGTTGCCTTCCCTGCATCAAATGCAACGAGCACATGCGTCGGCTTCTCGTCTTCCAGCAGCTTAAGCAGCATCGTTGTAAAGCCATATATCGCATTCGTATGTAAACCAGCCGAATTCGTAAGCGGAGGCATTGCAAAAAATGCCCGGTACGCAATACTATTGCCATCTAACAACATCCATTTATCCATTATTGACACCTCATTTATCGGTTCTAATGGTTATCATACCATAACTGCAAATGCCTTTGCTTCCTTCTCGCGCTGGGCAGCCAACATTCCTGAAAACCCGCTTCCGCAGCTAGCATTAGCAAGGCTGCCGTCCACTTCATACATGGCCCATTTCGCGAAAAAAAGCTCTCTCCAAGCTCCATATGGATCGCTCAGAAACAGCTTTTCTCATCCCGGCTATCGCCGCTGGACCAGACCGGCAATCTCGCCCGGGCGCCCTAGCAAATAGCCTTGGGCATAATGCACGCCCATTGCCTTTACTTTGTCCAGCTCCTCTTGATGCTCAATGCCTTCGGCGATAATGCCAATCGCCATTTTGTCGGCCAGCTGGACAAGCGTATGCACAATATGCTCCTTCATCTCGTGCTCATGAATGCCCATAATGAGGGAGCGGTCTACTTTTATATAATCCGGCTTCAGCTCAATAATAGCCTGCAGCGACGAATATCCTGCGCCTACATCGTCGATTGCGATTTGAAAGCCTTGACGGCGATACTGCGCAAGTGTAGCAAGCACGGAGCCATAATCCTGAATAGCCGAACGCTCCGTAATTTCAAAGACGATATGATGGGGCGACAAGCCTCGCTGCTCCATCATTTTGGCGAGCCTGTCGGGGTAAAAGCTTCCTTCATTTAGCAATTGCGCCGTCATATTTAGAAACAGCTTCTGATGCGGCTGAAGGCCGGTGATGCCCTCCACTGCCTGCTCGCGCGCCGTCTGATCCAGCCGTGCAACCTCTCCCGACTCTTCTGCGAAGGCAAACAAGTCGAGCGGACTGGAAAACCATTTATTTTTAGGAAATCGGGTGAGTGCCTCATATCCGAATGCTGCCCGCTCGCTGCCGATTTCCTGTAGCGACATAATCGGCTGATAGACCGGAATGAGCAGCTTGCCGCGAATTAGGCCGTTCAAATATTGAAGCCGCATGGCGCGTGTTAAAGCTTCCTTCTGCTGCCCATATAATAGCGCTCGCTTAGAAGCTTCATACAGGCGGGAGACTGGGCTTCCGGTATCGCCGCGCTCTACCAAACCTACGCCTGCATGCAGGCGCATATCCGGCATGGCTCCAAGCTCGGCGCCACTGAACCCCCGCTCGGCTTCCTCCTGCCATTTGCCTGCGGCTTGCAGCAAATTTCCCTGCAGCTCCTGCTGCTGCAAATCCGGCAAAGCCATTACAATATACAAATCTTCGCCCATCCAAAACTTGTCCCGTACATGGACAGCTGTCTCCGGGTTCGCATAAATCATTAACTCTATGTATAGCTTCCATCTCTTCATAAATGAGGGGGGCAGCTGCTCAAAGGTTCCTGCCGACTGTTTACTGTGCCAGGATAAATAGATAACGCCAATATTTTCCGGCTTTTCATCCACTATAAGGTTGCTTCGCTGCACTATCGCTTGATGATGTCCCACGTCTCACTTCGATCCCCTCTGTAGCATTGCGTTCTTGTGTGCAGGAGGTCATATCTTCCATGACATACACACTGCCTTTCTGCATCTTGGCACGTTTCTTGAGCTTCGCTGTTAAAGTGGATATGTGGCTTGGCGCCGTCCCGCCGGAAGCAAGCATTAAAGATAGGGACAAAGTAACCCCCTCCTGCTCCACTGTGTTGCCGTGACGGTCCTCCACCATGCTGACCTCCACTCCACCGTAATACCTTTTTACCCCGCCGTCAAAACGTTCAATCAACCTGCTGCACATTTTTTCAGCATAAGAGGCTTCCGTCACCATAATGAAATCATCACCGCCAATATGCCCGATAAAGTCGCTTGCCAGCCCATATTCTTCCTTGATGCCAACTAGCGTATCCGCCAAAAAACGAATGAGCGCATCGCCTTGGCTAAACCCAAAGCAATCATTAAACCATTTGAAATAATCCAAGTCCGCATAAATAACGGCGAACGGCTTGTCGCCACTGCTTCTGCGAGCCAGCTCCAGCTGGATGCCCTCATTGCCGGGCAGACCCGTCAGCGGGTTGGCCGATCTTGCCGCCTCCATCCGCAGCGTCGTAATGCGCTCCAAAATATCGCGAACCGTCGTTGCGCCAAGCAGCTGGCCTCGCGCCGTAATAATAACGACATCATACAAATGGGAAATATCCCGCGCCATCGCCAGCTGAGATACATGCTCAATCGGCATGTCCGCATCCACGATTAATGGCGATGCATTCATAATTTTCTCAACAGGACGAGTGGAATAAAGCGGCAGCCCATATTTCCCAGCTAACAGCTCATGCAGCTTTTGCTTCATCAGCAGGCCGACGGGGCGTCCCTCCTCCTGCAGAATCACGCATTGCTCCTTGCCGTTCATATTGAAAAAATCGGCAATTTCCGTCACGCGCGCCTGCGCTGAAAAGACGGGAAACGGCGCTGCCTGCTCGCCAATGCTCATGCCTGGGGCCGTATAATAAGCGATCGCCGCTTCTTCCGGTTCAAGCGCAACCGCTATCTCCTGCCGACTTTGCCTTTCTTCAAGCGCCAATGCCGCCGTTGTTTCCAGCTGCCTATCTGGACCCGGGCTCTTGGCCGCTTCCACTGCCTGCTTGCTTGAAACCCGCATGCTGCTCATTTCCGCTCGCCGCCAAGCTTCCCTAAGCGCTTTCCATGCGGCTTGCTCAGCCGCTTCATGGCTCTGCCCCGCAGGCGGATATGCGATTACATGGCCTATAATAACGCTCAGCTCCCGGCTTGCGAGCGTATACAGCTCCGCTGCGCTGTCATTCATCGCCTGCTCAGCTCCAAGCCTCGAGCCATTGCAGCCGAGCATAATGTAATACTCCTGTCCAAAGCTGCGCTTCCAGATCAGCTTGAACGGCTTCAGCCTCCGCTCCCATGTCAGGAGCCATGTTTCGGGCAAGGCTCGTTCCTCCGTAAGCCGTATATATATGACGCCAATCCCCCCAAGCCGCCAGCTTTCTCTCATCACTTGGAGCAGTTCTATATGGATCAGACCAATTGCCATCTCGTCCATGCCAGGTCTCCCTTTAGTCTTGGTTGTTCTGCTTCTACATTACCAGCCAAATGTGAGCAGAGTAACATATTCATGTAAACTATCTGTAAAGCACAAGACTTTTGCCCTAGCTGCCGCAAGCAGGCTTGAGTGCTATACCTACTTTTTAGCATATAAAAAAACAACTCCATACCGGCTTGCTTAGCAGGCAGAAGTTGTTGCTGGGGCATACAGGGTTTCCTTATGGCTATGCTGGAAGCATGCGCGCAAGGGGATCACCCGAAACGACCGGAAATATAGTCGCTCGTTTCTTTTTTGCTGGGATTCGTAAACATTTTCTCTGTATTTTCGAATTCCACCAGCTCGCCGGACAGGAAAAACGCCGTTTTGGCCGAAATCCGCGCCGCTTGATGCATATTGTGCGTGACAATCACGATGCAGTAGTCCTGCTTCAGCTCCGTGATCAGTTCCTCTACTTTAGAGGTCGAAATAGGATCGAGCGCCGAAGCAGGCTCATCCATCAAAATAATGTCCGGCTTAACCGCAATGGAGCGGGCAATACACAGCCGCTGCTGCTGTCCGCCAGACAACCTAAGCGCCGACGTATGCAAGCGGTCCTTCGTCTCTTCCCAAAGCGCCGCTTTGCGGAGCGATTCCTCCACCAGCTCATCGAGCTCACTTTTATTTTTGATGCCATGGTAACGCGGGCCAAAAGCAATATTTTCATAAATCGACTTGTGAAAAGGGTTCGGCCGCTGCCATACCATGCCGATGCGTCTGCGCAGCAGCACCACATCGGTTTTCGGATTGTTGATATCCTCATCGCCAATCCAAATCTCACCGGTCATTTTGGCATTCGGAATCAAATCGTTCATCCGGTTCAGCGTCCGCAAAAACGTCGATTTCCCGCAGCCGGACGGCCCGATGAGCGCTGTAACCTGTTTATTTTCAAAATCGATCGATACATTTTTAACAGCCTTATTGCTGCCATAATAAACGCTTAAATCGCGTACGGATATGCCATTTTCAGCCATATGCTGCCATCCTCCTATTTCGTAGCGGTAAACTTGCGGTACATGAAGCGGCCGAGCCAGCGTGCGAGCAAATTAAACAGCAGCACCGTGATGACCAGTACAGCCGAAGCTCCAGCAGCAATTTCCGCAGCATCGGGAGCTAGCCCCTCAGAATTGATTTTCCAAATATGAACCGCAAGCGTTTCAGCCGGACGCAAAGGGTTAAGCGGAGATACCGGACTAAATGGGTTCCAATCCGAAAAATCGAGTTTAGGCGAGCTCATTCCTGCCGTAAAGAGCAATGCCGCCGCCTCGCCGAATACACGGCCCGCAGCCAATATCGTGCCCGATACAATAATCGGCAAAGCGATGGGCAGCATGGTGGACGTTATCGTCTTCCACTTCGTCAAGCCCAGAGCCAGACTCGCTTCCTTCTGCTCTCTTGGCACGCTTTTGAGGCCCTGCTCCGTAATCCGCACCATGAGTGGCAGGTTGAATACGGTCAGCGCAAGCGCACCCGCAAGCAAGGAAAAACCAAGACCGAAATAATTGACAAGCATAAGTAAGCCGAACAAACCTACAATAATGGAAGGAAACGAAGATAGTACCTCAACGACAAGCCGGATAAAATCAGTCAGCTTGCTCGGCTTCGCATATTCACTCATATAGATGCCTGCGCCAATCCCAATCGGAACGGTGATGATCATCGTAAGCACGAGCAGGAACAAGGAGTTGAACAGCTGCGGCCCAATGCCTCCGCCCTCCCTGAACGATTCAGGAGCCGAGGTCAGGAAGCTGAAGCTAATATGGCCTAGCCCGCGCACAAGAATGAAGCCGAGCAAGCCGATCAGCAGCAGCACGATGAATGCAGCTACGCAAATAATGACGGCTGTGGCAATTTTATCTACTGTTTTTGGTTTCATAGTTTAGACCTGCCTTCCAGCCAGCGTACGATAAATACGAACACGAATGTCATGAGCATCAAAATCATCGCAAGCGACCACAAAGCATTGTTATGCGTTGAGCCGGCAGCAGTGTTGCCCATGCTGAGCGTTATAGCGCTTGTCAGCGTCGAAGCCGACTCAAACAGGGAGCGCGGCACAAAAGGCGCGTTGCCGATAACCATCTGTACAGCCAGCGCCTCGCCGAATGCCCGGGCAATACCGAGCACGACACCCGTCATGAGCGCGGGAAGCGTGGTCGGAATAACGACGCGATAAATCGTTTGCCAGCGTGTGGCACCGAGTGCGTACGAGCCTTCCTTAAGCCCGGCAGGCAAAGATGCTAAAGCATCTGTCGCAACCGTCGTCATCGTTGGCAAAATCATAATGGACAATACAAGGGCGCCCGCAGCTACACCTAAACCTTGTCCAGGAAAAATATCACGGAATAAAGGCACGATGACGCTAAGACCGATAAAACCGTATACAACGGATGGAATGCCCGCCAGCAGCTCAATAACCGGCTGCAAAAATTTACGTCCGAATTTCGGCGTAATTTCAATCATAAAGATCGATGCGCAAATGCTAAGTGGCGCAGCAAGCAGCGCGGCAAGCAGCGACGTGCTGAAGGAGCCGAAGATGAACGGGAATGCGCCGAAGGATGGGGGAGATCCTTCCGGACTCCATTTTAAACCGCCTAACAGCTCAAATACGTTTACATGATCTTTAAAAAAGGTGCTTAGTCCGCGGGAAGCGACAAAATACACCATGGCAATAATCGTCGCAACCAAAAACAGAACACATAAGGTTGTATATACTTTACCGACCCATTCTTCAACAAAATGGTTATTGCCCGCGGTACGGCCATTGCCCGCCGTTTTTTTCGGTATCGTCTGCGCCATAATAATCTCCTCTATACAGCCAGAAAGAGGCAGATTGCGAATCCGCCTCTTGTGCTGGCCTATGAATGATTAGCTATTACTTCTTAGTGATGTTGCCGTCAAGATCGCGAACGACTTGCATTTGGCTAGTTGGGATGTAACCCAGCTCAACAACCAAGCCTTTTTCGTTTTGGATTTCTTCGCTCATCATGTATTCCAGGAAAGCTTTTGCTGCTGCATCAGGCTCGCCTTTTGTATACATGTGCTCGTAAGCCCATACTGGATACGTGCCGTTGGCTACGTTTTCTACGTTAGCTGCTACGCCGTCATAGCTTACTGTTTTGATGGAATCATCAAGGTAAGAAAGAGCAAGGTAACCGATAGCGCCTGGTGTTTCACCGATAATTTTCTTAACGGTACCGGACGAATCCTCTTGGATCGAGCCTTGAAGATCTTCGGATTTCTGGCCAAGTGCATATTTCTCAAAAGTAGCGCGAGTACCGGAGCTTGCTGGACGGTTTACGATTACGATTGCTGCATCATCTCCGCCAAGGTCTTTCCAGTTCGTTACTTTGCCTGTGAAAATATCAATCAGCTGTTGTTTCGTCAGGTTGTCTACTTTTACATCCTTGTTTACAACTGCTGCCATAGCGACTACTGCCACTTGGTGGTCAACCAATTCTTTTGCTTTATCTGCATCCAGCTTCTCTTCTGCATAAACGTCGGAGTTGCCGATATTTGCTTGTCCTTCGGATACTTGCGTCAGGCCTGTACCGCTGCCGCCGCCTTGTACTTGAATCGTAACGCCGCTGTTTTTCTCCATAAACATTTTCGATGCTTGGTCAACCAATGGTTGCAGGGCAGAGGATCCAGTTGCAAGAAGCGAGCCTGTTAAACCAGATGCTTCTGCTGACGGTTCAGCGGAGGGCTCTGTGGATGGGCTGCTTGAGCTTGTTGTGTTGCCAGCTGTTGTACCTCCATTGTTTGCTTGGCCGCATGCAGCCAGTGTAAATGTCAGTACCATTGCCATAATCAACATCAAAGACTTCTTCATTTCTTATTTTCCCCTCTCAATACCTTGTTTGCTTCACAAGACCTATTGTAGATCGGGGGCATTAACCTAATGTTTTCTGTTTGTAAAATTATCAATTAAATCTCATAGATTTTTTCTATGAATGTGGATATGATATAGATAAAATGAAAGATTTCAGGAGGCAGCTCATGAGTTTGTTAAAAATGAAGTTAATGGTCCTCATCGATCGCTATAAACAGATCACGGCGGTGGCCAATGCCTTGCAAATCAAACAGCCTACCGTCAGCTTTCATATGAAGAAAATGGAGGAGGAATGGGGCGTCAAGCTGTTCGAGATGCGAACGGGGAAAGTGCTCCTCACTCGCAATGGAAAGCTGCTGCTTCATTATGCGTCGCAAATCGACCAATTATATAGCGAGGCGGAGTCGAGACTTGGCGCCATTCATGCGGCAGAGAAAAATCGTTTTGTAATCGGCTGTACGACCAGTACCGCCGCTTACCTCACAAACAGTACCGCAATGGGAAAGCTGCGGACCCTTTCCGAAAGCCATGCCGCTATTATGTCCATCGCCGTTCATGATGAGGAGGAGCTTTATCAGAAGCTGCATCTGGGAACGGTTGACTTTATTATGTATGGGGAAGGAAAACAGCAGGTTGATGGCGGCGAATTCCGCTATCAGACGATTGGCGCCTCGCCGCTCCGGGTTATGATTCCTCAGCAGCATCCTTTATATGCTTGGTCAGAAGAAATTTCATTGGACTCCCAGCTCGAGAAATATGAGTTTGCCGAGCTTGCTGACAGCTCCGTCGCACAGCGTATACATGAATGGAGCCGCAAGCACCAGTATTCCTTAACCTCGCATGCGTCCTTCGGATCGGTGGAGCTGCTTATAAATGCCGCCGCAGCCTGCGGTGACCTTGCTATATTGCCCGAATGCTTACTGCCGCAAGCGGCTAAGCTAGATGAGCTTGGATTACAGCTTGCCGCCCTTGACAGTGAGGCAGCCCGGTGGCCGATGATCGCCAGCTGGCGCAGCCAGCACTGGGATCAAGCTTTTATGCAGCAGGTGCTGGATAGAATCAGCTTATAAATTAAGAAAAGGCTCCATTTCCACAGCAGCGTGGAGACGGAACCTTTTTCACTAGGTTATGAGGCTAAACGTTCAAATCTGGTCTTGTGCCTGTCACAATGTAGACGACGCTCTCACCGATGTTGGTGGCGTGGTCGCCGAAGCGCTCCAGGTAACGGCCAACAAAGCTAAGCAGCGAGGATTGCGTAATGTTGCGGGGATTTTCCATCATTAGCGAGTAAAGCTCACGGGTAATTTGCCCGTACAGCGCATCGACCTGA
Organism: Paenibacillus liaoningensis; assembly: GCF_059609455.1. Lineage (NCBI taxonomy): Bacteria > Bacillati > Bacillota > Bacilli > Caryophanales > Paenibacillaceae > Paenibacillus > Paenibacillus liaoningensis. The sequence goes on along the minus strand of NZ_JCAALU010000005.1, from coordinate 269,844 downwards.
TCGTCATCCTTGGCCATTTTGTAAGCGAGGTCGACATTTTCTTGAATGAAGGATTGGATGGATTCCGTTGTCATCATTTGTACAATTTCGGCCATGCGCGGAAGATCGATGAGCGGCTTGATCAGCTCCTGCCCTTCCATGCGCAATACGACCTTGGCAATATCAACCGCCAGATCGCCCATCCGCTCCAAATCGCTGGCAATGCGGAAGGAAGATAAAATCCGGCGCAAGTCCTTCGCTACCGGCTGCTGCGTCGCAATGAGCTTTGCCCCAAGCTCTGTTACTTTCTCCTCCAGTTGATTGAGCGAAGGATCAGCAGCAATAACCTGCTGCGCGCGCGCCACATCAACGGCTTTTAGAGCTTCGATGGATTCGACCAAAGCATTTTCAACAAAATTCCCCATCTCAATTACAAAATTATGCAGCTGCTCGAGGCCGAGGTCGAACTCCTTGCGTGTTGTCATCATTTTAAATTTCCTCCCAAATGATCAATCTTTACATGGAAAACGCATGAGCCCGCTTATTTGGCATTAGCCAAATTTAGCCGAAGCGTCCGGAAATATAATCTTCCGTGCGCTGGTCGGACGGATTGGAAAACAGCTTTTCCGTATCCGCATATTCAACGACTTCGCCGTTCAGGAAAAACACCGTTTGGTTGGACACCCTAGCCGCCTGATGCATATTGTGAGTGACCATTACAATCGTATATTTGTCCTTCAGCTCCTGGGTCAGCTCTTCGATTTTCAAGGTAGAAATCGGATCTAGCGCCGAAGTCGCTTCATCCATCAGCAAAATATCCGGATTTACCGCAATCGCTCTGGCGATACAAAGCCTTTGCTGCTGACCGCCCGATAAGCCCAGTGCCGAGCGCTTCAGGGAATCCTTCACTTCGCCCCACAGCACCGCAGATTTCAAGCTCGTTTCTACAATTTCATCAAGCTCTTTTTTGTTTGTAATGCCGTGCAGACGCGGGCCATAAGCCACATTATCATAAATCGACTTCGGAAAAGGATTCGGCTGCTGGAACACCATGCCGATTTTACGGCGCAGCGCTTCTACCTCTACCTCGCTAGAATAAATATTTTGCTGGTCAATGATAATGCTGCCTTCGATCCTCGTTCCTTGAATCATGTCATTCATCCGGTTAAGCGTCCGCAGCAAGGTCGATTTGCCACAGCCGGAAGGCCCGATAAAGGCGGTAATCGCCTTAGCCGGAATCGTAAGCGATACGTTCTTCAGTGCGTGGAACGCCCCGTAATAAAGATTCAGCTTGTCTATGTTAATTAGCGCTTCCAAACGTTCTCCTCCTTATTGCTTTCCATTGCCCGTTTACCCCTTGTTTATGGGTTGTATGTGATTCATGCCGCAACTAGTCTGTTCCGTTCTATATGTTACAGACTGTTTGTAAATCTTATATTGCATTTATGTTAACGTAGTGTTAAAAGTAGACGTTTTATGAAAGAGTGCTCTTTTGCAGGCTGCTCATTTCCTGTGCGACGTGCTGCACTTGCAAATAAGCCTGCTCGGACAATGCCCCAATTTGCCCGGCATTGCCGCGATTTTCGGCTGCCGCTTGAAACAGGCTATTGAATGCGCCTTCTACCTCATGCACATGCGCTTCGCTAGACGCCGTCTCCAATCTGCCGTTTTTCGCCAGCTGCGCCGTTTGTTCAATTTCCTGGATAATCGTTTGAATAAGCGATGTAATCGTACCCGCTGATGTTTTCGTCTGGTTCGCCAGCTTCATCACTTCGCCAGCCACGATTGCAAAGCCTCGCCCATGCTCGCCAGCCCGCGCTGCTTCAATCGAAGCATTGATCGCCAGCAAATTGCTTTGTTCTGCCAGCTCCTTAATCAGCCCTGACACCTTGCTAATCGAGCCAGCTTCCGCCTGCAAGGCACGCATTCGCTCCTCCTGAAGCTGGGAGTTGGCCGCGATGGAAGCGAATGCCTTCGTTACGTTATCCAGCTCGTTTTTCCCCTTCAGCGTCAAATCGACCATCACGACCGAAAGCTCCTCGCCTTCCTCCGTGGAGCCGCGCACGCTTTGAATTGCTGATTCGATCTCCTTTACACGCTCCTCCGCAGATCGAATCGTCCTGCGCTGGGCCAACTCCGCCTCTTCCTGCAGCCTTTTGGAAAGCTTCAGCAAATCGGCAACTGTCAAGACCCCAGTGAATTTGTCTGCATCCGTCACAAGCACGCAATCATAGAGTACTTTCTCCTGACGATTAAGCGCCCGCTCAATGAGATGGTCCGGGGCGCTTTCGAAGTCAATAATGAGCGGAGTTGCATCCATCATGACGGTTATAGGCTTTTCATAATATAAATCGGCACTAAAACGATGGCCCAGCTTTAGAAAAAAACGATTCCGCATCATGAGTCCCTTCACTCGATCGGCAGCGTCGCAAACGACCACACATTCCGATTCGGGATGCTGCTTGAAGACCGCTATCGTCTCTTTGCAGGTCCGCTCCTCCCGCACAATCGGCGCCTGACGAATAAAATCGGCAAGCCGAGCAGCCTGATGCGACGGAGCGTCTGTCTGCTCTCCCCAACCGGCAGCCTCCGCAGTTAAGACGTTTTCTGCTTGCTGCTCTGGATGCCAGGCTTCTAATTCGTCCATTTCCAGCTTCATATCCATCGGATACGCTAGCTCAGCAGTCGTCATTGGTCATCATCCTTCCGTAATTCCTTCTTCCTTCACTATAGGTCTTTAGCATCAACGGAAATACTTTGCTATGTTAACGCAATGTCAAATTAGACCAAGCCCGCTTCTCGGAAATTCCACTTTAAGGAAAAGGAACAAAAAAACCGCTATTCACGCTGCTGAATGAGCAGGCGAATAGCGGTTTATGGAGAGAAATTAAATTTTAAACTGCGACAATTTTTCCAGCAGCTCCTGAACCATATGGTCCAGTGACTCGGCCGCCGCCGATATTTGCTGCATCGATGCCAGCTGCTCCTCGGAGGCCGCTGCGACATTATGGGAATTGGATGCCGTGTCGCCCGCTATAACCGCCATTTGTTCAACGCTTGCGGTCATTTGCTGCGAGCTTGCATTCATTTGGCCAGCCGCCGCTGAAACCTCTTGAATTTGGCTGCTGACTGCGCTCATTTCATTCATAATCGCATTGAACAGCTCGCCGCTTCCCTCTACCGTTTGCGCGCCGCTCGCCACTTCTTTGGAGCCTCTTTGCATCGTTTGCGCCACATGATCCGTATCGCTGCGGATGCCATCCACAAGCTGTGATACTTGATCCGCTGCCTGCTTCGTCTGCTCCGCCAGCTTGCGCACCTCTTGCGCTACTATGGCAAAGCCCCGGCCATGCTCGCCTACCCGCGCAGCCTCAATGCCGGCATTCAGCGCAAGCAGATTCGTTTGTACGCTGATTGCTGTAATCAGGCCCGTCATTTGTCCGATTTGGGTCGAGCGTTCATTAAGCCGTTCAATCGCTGCTTCCGTCTCCGACACCGAATGCTGGATTTGGCCCATTTGACGGACGGCTTCCTGCATCAATTGATAACCATCCGCTGTCTGCAGCGCGACCCCATTCGCTGAGGAGGCTACTTGATCGCTCGATTCAGCTATGCGCTGAACATGGCTGGACATCGCATACATCGCTTCTGCGGTGCCGCCGGCATGCTGATTTTGCGTCTCGGCATCCATCGCTACCGTCTGAATCGATTCGGCTATCGTCTCTGACGCTTTGCTCGTCTGATCGGCGCTAGCTGTCAACTGCTCCGACGTTTCACTTACGGCTACCCCGAGATTCGTTACGAGCTGGAACATGCCCCGCAGCTTCTCCGTCATCCTATTAAAGGAAGCAGCCATCTGACCTAGCTCATCCTGCTGTTTAATGGCAATCGTCTGGGTAAGATCGCCCTCGGCCATTTTTTCAAGTCCTATATTAAACAAGTTCAGCTTGCGAATAACCATAAAGCGGATCAGGAGAGAAATAATAACACCTAATAAAATCATCGAAGAACAGGCAATAACCAGCGATGTCGTGCGACTGGCATTAAAATCTTCAAATATCGCTGCTTTAGGAACAACGCTCTGGCTATACCAGAATTGATTGCTTCCCGGCAGCGCTATCGGCTCAAACAGCCGCATGACTTCGTCGCCATTCGAATCCGCCGTGTAGCCCGAATAACGCGTACCGCTCATCACATCATCCAGAAGCGCCTGCTTCCCTTCATTATCCCCGAAAGCCTCATTCAGTGCTGCCGAATCATTCGGATTAGCCAAATAATTGCCTTTTTCACTAATCAGGGATACATAACCGCCCATTGGCGAATATTCGGCTGCCGCCTTCTGGAAGCTCTCAATGGATAAGTCTGCTCCGACTATCCCGAGGAAGCTGCCACTTTGATCCAATATGGGAACAACAATTGATGTAATAAGCGTCTGCTGACCGGCTACATTATAAAAATAAGGATCAACGTAAGTTACTTTTTTTGATTGCTTGGGCAGCAAATAATAGTCTCCCGCCCCTTCCACCGTATAATCCGAAAGCGGATTGATTGCCGTCCCACTGCCGTTACGGAAAACATAAGGAATAAAACGGCCTGTTTTATCATCGTATGTCGAGTAATTACTATTGGCCTCGTCTTCTTGGTCAAAAGCATCCGGCTCCCACAACGTATAATACGCCAGCACACGTGGATCATTTTCGACCATGGTTTGCAGCATTTCAACGACCTTTTGACGCGATAGCTGCTTTTCACTTCGCGTTTCCTTTAGGACAAGCATCAGATTTTCCAATTTGGATTCGGTTGCCGTAAGCTCACGCTGTACCGACATCACAAAATCAGTTCCGGCCAACTGCGCTTCCTGCTCGCCTTTCGTCACAGCAAGCGACTCCAGTTGATTAATATTCAGCACATTCATTACAGTAAAAATGACAAGCAAGCAAATGACCACACAGGATACCAATTTAACCGTCAAAGATAAATGCAGCTGCTTCCTTCTCATGCTACCCACTCCTCCATACAAAACAACATGAATCGTTAATCGACAATATGCCTATATTTGATTATAGGTATTTAGAACCATATTCAACGTTTCTCATATTTTAAAATTCAATAAAGCGTATTCCAGCACAAAAGAACCGCGAACGAGGTTCGCGGCTCTCTCATCATTTTGAAACGATTAACGAGATTTACGTTTTAAAATCCGAACATCATACGCAGCAAGTGTGAGTGCAGACTCCGCTTGACCACCATTCAAAACATCCTCATAGGAATGGCTATCGAGCACTACCTGCTGCTCTTGCGGCGTGAAGTTGGATACGAATACATAGTCCGACTCCCCATCGCCACGCAGCTGCGCAGTCACGCCTTCAGGCAGCTCGGTATCGAGCACTTTGCGAATGCCCTCCTGCTCCACAAGCGTCTTGAAGAAATCTGTGAAAAATGGTTCTTTGTTGCGGGAAGCTACATAATACGCTTTCCCCTTGCCCAAGCGGTTCACCGTCAATGCCGGACGGCCAGCATAGAAATCTTCTCCGTATACGGCTAGTGCCTCTGCTCCTTCAAGGTGAATAAGGTCGCACAGCTCATGCGCTTCGTACTCGCCGGACAAGCCCAGTGCATTACCTTCCGTCATGACTACGCGATTCGTCTCGCCGTCATGAAGGGAATCAATTTCCTCCGACCAGATGCCGAGCGTTTTGCGAAGCGGCCCTGGGAAGCCCGTCAGGAAGCATAGATCGCTTTCGTTCACGATGCCGGTCCAGTAAGTCGCAATAAACGTGCCGCCATTTTCAACAAACTTCTCAATAGCCTCGCCCACACCTGGACGTACCATGTACAGCATAGGAGCGATCACGATTTTATAAGAGTCCAATGCGCATTCGGAATCGATAATATCGACCGGAATACCTAGCTCCCAGAACGGACGGTAATGCTTGCGCGCCGTCTCCTCGTAATGAATGCCGCAGTTGCGCGGGCCTTGGGAGTCTTTGACCGCCCAGCGGTTTTCCCAATCGTAAATGATCGCGACTTCCGGCTTAACCGATGTTCCTACGACTCCCCCAAGCTGTGTAAGCGCATGGCCTACATCCGTTACATCTTTAAATACGCGGGTATGCTCATGTCCGACATGGTCAACGACCGAGCCATGCAGCTTCTCGCTGGAGCCGCGGCTTTTGCGCCATTGGAAATATTGCACCGTATCCGAGCCATGGGCAACGGCCTGCATGGAAGAAAGCAAATGCATGCCCGGCTTCTTCAGCTTGCTGACCGGCTGCCAGTTCGTCATGCTTGGCGTGCTTTCCATCAGCATAAATGGCTTGCCGCCTTTGAGCGAGCGGAAAATGTCATGGTTGAAGCCGATCCAAGCCGCCAGCTCGCTATCGCTCTCCAGGCTGTGCCAAGTCGGATAAGCATCCCACGAAATCATATCGAGCATATCTGCAAATTTCCAATAATTAAGCCCTTCAAAGTCGAGCATAAAATTAGTTGTAATTGGCAGCTCCGGGTTGATTGCGCGAAGCGGCTCCATTTCCTTGCGGCAGAAGTCCACCGTCTGGTCCGTAACAAAACGCATCCAGTCCACATTCATGCCGTGAACCGCCCGTTCTCCGCGCCGCGTTGGCGTATCGACTTGGCTCCAATCGGTATACGTATGACTCCAGAACGTCGTCCACCAAGCATCATTCAATGCCTCAAGTGTGCCATAACGCTGCTGCAGCCAGCCGCGGAACGCCTCTGCGCACAGGTCGCAATGGCATTCGCCGCCGAACTCATTGGAAATATGCCAGCCAATAACAGCCGGATGGCTCGAATAACGCTCAGCAAGCTTCGTATTCATAATTTGCACTTTCTCGCGGTAGACCGGAGAGGAGAAGCAGTGATTATGACGTGCGCCATGCAGATTGCGAATGCCATTCTCATCTACACGGAGCACTTCCGGGTATTTGGACGACATCCATGCCGGTCTCGCTCCGCTCGGCGTTGCAAGCAGTGCATAAATGCCGTTGGCCGCAAAGCGGTCGAGCAATTGATCCATCCACTCAAAAGTGAAGACGCCTTCCTCTGGCTCCAGCGCAACCCAGCCAAAAATGCCAACCGACATGACATTGCTGTGCGACAATTTCATTAAACGAATATCTTCCTCTAAAATATGAGGATATTTAAGCCACTGGTCCGGATTATAATCCGCGCCATGAAGCATTTGGGGAATTTTCGAGCTGATTGGTGGAAATTTGCTGCTCATCTGTGTAACCTCCTGTAATAGCGGCATTCGTTTGACGAACGCTCATTCTTTAACTATATTCATATTATATATTTCGTTTTATTGAAACTAAATCTCACAATATTCTTATCTCTATAAAAATATGAAACAGGATGTGCAGCATATGGATACAATCGCATTCCCGCTTGTAACGGATACCGAGCTTGCGCTGCCGCTTTACGTCGACATAATCGGACATTGGGGCAATCAGGAGACGATCGATCGCATGAACGGCTTTCCCCACTATCAATGGCTGCAGGTTGCTTCTGGGGAAGGCGAGCTTATTATCGGAGAAAAAAGCTATTCGGTGAAAAATGGCCAAGGCTTCTGCCTGTTCCCCGGAGTGCCGCATCGTTATTATGCGACCCGCGAGCCGTGGGATGTGCATTTTGTCAGCTTTGGCGGCAGCCTGTGCGAAACGTTGTTCGAGCAGGCCGGCATTACTGAATCCGGCGTCTATGCAACAGCAGACGGAGAAGTATTAATTTCACATATGCGCAGCATATATGCGATGTCGCAGTCGGACCGTCCTTTTCTCGGCCTGGAATGCTCCAAACTGCTCTATGCGATGCTGCTTGATCTCTTGAAGGTTGTTCGTGTCAGCTCCCATTCGGCGCATCAAAGCCTATCGCGGCTCCATCCCGTCATTCAATATATTGAAGCGCATGCCGGCAGCCTCATTACGATTGAGGATTTAGCAGGGGCGATTAATGTGACGCCGCAATATTTATGCCTATTGTTTAAAAAAGCGATGCGCATGCGGCCGATGGAATACGTGAACCGCGAGCGAATTAGCCGCAGCAAGCAGCTGATGTTCCGTGAGAGCACGCTGAAAATGCAGGAAATCGCCAAGCTGTCCGGCTTCGACAGCGCAAGCTATTTCAGCTCCGTCTTCAAGCGGCTGGAAGGTGTTGGGCCCGAGCAGTTTAAAAAAATGCACGGCATGCGTTAAGCCAGCTATTCGCACAACTCTGGGAACAGACGCTTGTACTGTGGTTCTACTGTGGTTCTACTGTGGTTGATTAGCTCGTTCAGCTTGCCCTCCGCGTATGCCGATGGGTGCCGCTGGCTATCTAGCAGACTGCGCGGCATGTTATAATGCCAGCATCTGCTTTATTTATGATGTGGTTACAAGTGGTTGCTTAGAAAGGAATGAAGAGGATGTTGAATAAACCTGCGATTTTTGAGGAAATCGAGCGTCATAGCGAGGGCTTTAAGGCGATTTCCCGTTCGATTTTTGCGAATCCAGAGCTTGGACATGAGGAATTTGAAGCCTCGGCTGCGCTGTGCGCGGAGCTTGAGCGTCAAGGCTTTAGCGTTGAGCGGGGCACGCTTGGGCTGGCTACTGCTTTCATCGCTACCTATGATACAGGCAAGCCTGGCCCGATCGCCGCTTTCCTCTGCGAATATGACGCATTGCCGGAAATCGGTCATGCCTGCGGTCATCACCTCATCTGCATGATGAGCATCGGCGCCGCAGTCGGCTTGAAATCGGTTTTAGAAGCGGGAAGCATTCGCGTCTATGGGACGCCTGCGGAAGAAACGAAGGGCGCTAAAGTGCCGATGGCAGAAGCTGGCTTGTTCGATGATTGCGATTTCGCCTTGATGGCGCATCCTTACCATACGTTTGAAAAATCCGGCGAATCGCTGGCGATGGATGCCGTGCAGTTCGAATTTACAGGAGCGGCTGCTCATGCGGCAGCCAGCCCTTATGAGGGTATTAATGCGCTCGATGCGGTCATTCAGCTGTTCAACAGCGTCAATGCCTTGCGCCAGCAAACCCGCAGTGATACGCGCATTCACGGCATTATCGACAATGGGGGCAAGGCGCCCAACATTATCCCCGACTATGCCTCGGCGAAATTTTATATTCGCTCGGCTTCGCGCATGTATACGAACGAGTTGACCGCGAAGGTGCTTCGCTGCGCCGAAGGAGCCGCCCTGCAAACCGGCTGCGAGCTGCGCACGAACAATTATGAGCTGTCTTATGATGAGCTGCGCACGAATGAAGCGCTATCGGAGCAATTTTCCGCCAACCTGATTGCGGCAGGCATTCAGGTTGGCGAAATTCAAATCGGCAAGGACCATGGCTCGGTTGACCTCGGCAATGTTTCCACGCACTGCCCAGCTATTCATCCTTATGTGAAAATCGTCGAGGAGCGCTTGCTGCTGCATACGGAAGGGTTTCGTGACGCAGCCATTACAGAGCGCGCCCTGGAGCGCATGATCTTCGGGGCGAAAATGCTCGCTGCCACCGCTGCGGATGTGTATAACGATCCAGCTTTGCTGGCACGCATTAGAGCAGAGTTTGAGCAGCAGACCAACTAAAATACAGATTAGCAATTTTTTAGAGATACTTAGTCAGCAACATTTAATAAGCCGATATCTGCTCAGCATAATTAAACACGAGGGAGCGTGAAGCTTCGTATTGAAATGCTGGAAACCATATTGACCTGGATCTTGCTTCCCTTCTCGTGCGGGCTAGTGTGGGCCAGCTTCCGCTGGGAGAAGGGTCTTGCATATTGTTGGCTGGCTTTTCTTATTCCTGCGATTGTTCAACTCATCGCCGCTTTTCTGGTCGATTCAGGCACACGGACACTCTATCTCGTATTCGGATTCATCAATTTGGGGCTTGCCATCATTTTCGGTCTCCTCATCTACTACTTGGTCAGCTTGGCTAGCTCGTACAAAAATTAACCGATTGCTCCAGTAGATGATCGGCGTATAGTTTTAATCGCATGCAAAAAGGCCGGTAGCTGCTCCTAAGAGTGAGCATACCGGCCTTATTTAGTAACGACAAATAAAGTTGCTATTCATTGAATGAATAAAGGAATGAAAAAATACTACTTCAGCTCAGGAATCACATATTGCGGCTCACGTCCATAAAGGCCATCCACAAGATTGCGCGCTGCAAGCATTGCCATATTATATCTCGTCTGATGGGTAGCCGAGCCAATATGCGGCAGCAGCACTGCATTGTCGAGCTGGAGCAGCGGATTATCCGGCGTAACCGGCTCTTTTTCAAAAACATCCAGCCCTGCGCCGCGTATCGTTCCGTTTCTCAGCGCCTCAATGAGCGCCGCCTCATCAACCGTCTCCCCACGCGAGCAGTTAATAAAGATGGCACTGCGCTTCATCATGGCAAACTGCTCCTTGCCGATCATATGCTTTGTCTCCGGCGTTAGCGGCGTCATCAGCACGATAAAATCCGACTCTTGGAGCAGTTGATCAAGCGGGCTGTACTGAACGCCAAGCTGCTGTTCGAAGTCTGGCTTGCGCGAACGATTATAATAGCTGACTTCCATATCGAAGCCGTATTTTGCACGTCTGGCAATCGTTTCCCCTATGCGGCCCATGCCTATAATGCCAAGCTTGGCGTGATGAACATCAATGCCGAACAAGGACGTACCGATGCCGCGCTTCCACTCGCCTGCGCGAACGAGCTTATCAAGCTCCGCCACCCGGCGGGCCGCAGCCAGCATGAGCGCCATCGTTAAATCTGCCACCGTATCGTCTAGCACGTAGGGAGTATGTGTACCGATAATGCCGCGTTTTTTCATCGCATCCAGATCATTATGGTTGTAGCCGACGGAAATGTTGCTGACGACTCTCAGCTTCGGCGCCGCCGACAGCAGACGCTCGCTGATTGCGTTGCCCGCAGCAAGCAGACCTTCCACTTCATTAATTTCTTCCGCCAGCTGCGCGCCAGTAATCCCCTGCTCGCCCTCCCACATCCGGCATTCGCAATGCTCATCGAGATAGTTTTTCACCTCTGGGGGTATTTTGCTCGAAATAAATACTTTTGGTTTCATGTTATAATCCTCCATTTTCCAGAATTCATGATGTTCCTGCTTTCCTGCTCTTGCCTTTCAGCCCTATCCCCTCTACAATAAATCATATTGCCTCCCGGTACCAACAATCGATTTCGTTCCCTGAAGGAGGAGCAGCCTTGGAAGCTTTTAACGAGCAGGTTCCTTACGAGAACCCGTTGCTTTCTATCCGAATTTTTCGAACACAGCGCTCAACCAGCGAATTGATCAAATGGCATTATCACAAACAGCTGGAGCTCATCTATATTATAAATGGCAGTCTCAAGATCGATATTGAGGATGACAGCTTTGATCTTGAAAGCGGAGACATTGTCGTGCTCGGCTCAAGCCAGCTGCATCGCGACCGTAATGTTGGCAAGCTGGACTATATTGTGCTGCAATTTAATCTCGAGGATTTTTTCGACAACAGCACCATACCTTATATCCGCTATTTTTCCGAGACGGAAAATCCGCTGAGCCGCGCCAATTATATTTTTCGTGAAAATAAAGCCATCCGGCAGCAGGCAAGCGAAGCGATTACTAAGCTGCTGCATGAAGCAACCCACAAGGAAACCGGCTATGAAATCGCCGTCAGCATCCAGATCAAGCAGCTACTGCTGCTTATGCTGCGTGGCGACAGCCAGCGCATCCTGGCTAGGCAGGATGATTTTGACCATATCCGGCTCAAGCCTGTCCTTGACTATGTCGAAAACAATTTGGGCGAGCGCATTCAGGTCGAGGACATGTGCCGAATTGTGAATATGAGCTACTATTATTTCGTTAAGTTTTTCAAAAAAACGATTGGCCTTTCCTTCACCGAATACGTCAATTACCGCAAAATCAAGTGGGCGGAGCGTATTTTGCTAACGAAGGATTTAAGCATTGCCGATGTAGGCGAGCGGATTGGCATGCCGAATATGGCCCATTTTTATAAAACCTTCAAAAAATACAACGACTGCTCCCCCAAGCAATTCCAGCGCAAAATGCTGGAATGGGACCGCAGCTAAAGCTAATAGCTTCTCTGATTTTGGGTTACCATTTTCGTCTTCGGTTGTTAAGCTCTTAGTCTTTTGCTCTTTGTTCTTAGTCTTTGCTCTTTGCTCTTTGTCTTTTGCACTTTCGCTCTTCCTGCTTTACAGACTTTGCTTTTTTTATTGATTTTTAGGGAGCGCGAGGAGAGGTGGGGCTGGTGTGGAGGGGAGTGAAAGGTTTGAGCTGGAGAAGCGAAGCGTTCGCTTTTGCTGCCCAATTTCAACGATGCGGAGCATTGTTTAGAGAAATTGGGCAGCAATGGCGATCGTAAGCCAAACCTTTCACGCAGCGCAGCACAGCCCTTCCTCACCGAGCCGCCGCACGCGTCCCTAACGAACGATAAAAAAAGCTTGTCCACCTTAACTTTTAGGTGTGACAAGCTTTTTGTGCATAACGAGCTTATAGCCGACGCCGCGAATCGATTCGATTTGCACCGACTGCTGTCCAAGCTCCAGCTTTTTGCGAAGCGAGCTGACGTGCACATCTACGGTACGCTGACCGCCAATGTAGTCGAAGCCCCACACAACATTCATCAGATCATCGCGCGTAATAACCATGCCTGGCCGCTGGACAAGATACAGCAGCACTTCAAATTCCTTCGGACGCAGCGGGATCGATTCCCCATCCAGCACAACCTCATACTTATCCGGATAGATCGACAGCTCGCCCGCTGTAATGATCTTCTCTGTCGTTTCAGGCATCATGTTATCGTCCTGAAGCTGAGTCCGGCGCAGCACCGCAGATACGCGCGCCAGCAGCTCGGCAACGCCGAACGGCTTAGTAATATAGTCATCCGCACCATGCTTCAAGCCTTGCACGACTTCTTCCTCGGCATTGCGGGCTGTCAAAATAATGACCGGCGTCCGCAGGCCATTTTGACGCAGGCGATTTAAAATGTCGAAGCCGTTCATTCCCGGCAGCATAATATCCAAAATAATAAGATCGAAGCTGCGCTGCAGCGCCGTTTGCAAACCTTCTCCACCATGATCGGCGACCGTAATTTCGTAGCCTTCCTGCGTCAAATTGTATGACAGAAGCCTAGCGAGTGTCGGTTCGTCTTCAATGACAAGCACTTTATGCGACATGGTAACCTCCAGCATTATTGCATTTATTCAACCTTATTCTAACATGAAATTATATAGAAGTGGTAAACCTTTTGCGCTAAGTGTGAAACCGCTACTGCTGAAGCACGGGCAGCTCAATAATAAATGTCGTTCCACGGCCCACTTCGCTCGTTACGGAAATCGTTCCTTTGTGCAGCTCGATCAAATGCTTAACGATCGACAAGCCAAGCCCCGTGCCGCCTGAACTGCGCGAACGCGCCTTGTCTACCCGGTAGAAGCGCTCAAAGATGCGCGGCAAATCCTTCTTCGGAATGCCGATTCCCGTGTCGCTGATACGTATGCGGATATGGTCCTCGTTTATGCCTTCCATTTTCACGGTCACCCGCCCGCCCTCTGGCGTATAGTTGATGCCGTTCGAAAGCAAATTCATCACTATTTGCCGCAGCCGGTCTTCATCCGCTTCCATATATAGGCCTGCTTCCAGGTCCATTTTCAGCTCAATCACCTTGCGCGATGCCTCCGCCTCCAGCAGCTTGAGCGTTTTATCCATAAATGCATCCATATTGACCGGTGAAAAATAAAGCGGAACCCGCCGCGACTCGATTTTCGACAGCTCCAGTATATCTCCGATCAACCGGTTCAACCGATCGCTCTCATCAAAAATAATTTGCAGAAACGAACGTGACGTTTCCGCATCATCGACAGCTCCTGCGATCAGCGTCTCTGCGAAGCCTTTAATCGCCGTAATTGGCGTTTTCAGCTCATGCGATACATTCGCTACGAACTCGCTGCGCATCCGCTCCAGGCGGCGAATGGCGGTCACATCCTGCAGCACGAGCAGCATGCCCTCATATTCTTCCCCCTCTTGCTCAATCGGCACCAGATTCAGCTCCAGCAGCCGCTCCTCGGGAAAATAGAACGTAACCTCCTCGCGGATATGCTCGTGCGTCTCCAGCCCCTCCTGAATCATTTGGGCTAGCTCAAATTGCTGCTTGCCTTCGGCGTAATGGCGCCCTACGAGCTCGCGTGCCGAGAAGCCGAGCAATTCCTCTGCATGTCTGTTCATCAGGACGAAACGTCCGGTACGGTCGATCATGACGACGCCGTTGATCATATTGTCCAGCACGCTTTCCAGCTGGCTTTCATTTTGGCGGATTTGCGTCATTTGCACCTGCAGGCTGTCCGCCATGGCGTTAATCGCATTGCCAAGCTCGCCAATCTCATCCTGCTTGGCTACTACCACGCGCGCCTGATAATCCATATTTTTAATCCGCTTCGCGACGCTTGTAATTTGCTCAAGCGGCCGCGTCAGGCTGAGCGCAATGCGGTAGCTGACAAAGGCAGCAGCCAAAAACAGCAGCAGCAGCCCGCCGCCAATAACCGTCCATACGTTGCGGATGCTTTGCTCGACTTCACTTAGGCTCATGGCCAATCGGATAACATTGGAGTTCGGATTGCTGCTATCCGTCAATATCGCCACATAAAGCAGATTCTGATGCAGCGTATCGCTTTTCCTGATCGTTCGGCCAACGCCGTCCTCGCGCGCTTCGGCAACCTCCGAGCGGCTGTTGTGATTGTCCATCGTGGACACTTCATGATCCGAGTCGCCCAGCACGACGCCATCACCGGAAATAAATGTGACTCGGGCGCCGGTGAAGCCTTTAAGACTTTTTGCTTCCTCGGTAAAATAAGGCTCCACCTCGCTCAGCGTGCCCTGCTTCCATTCCATTTTCGCCAAAATGATGTGCATTTCCCGTACCATATTGTCTTCCAACGCACTAATATGATTTTGCTTAAACGTATTTGCCATAATAAGTCCGGCCGCCGTAACGGATAAAGCAATCATTAAAATCATAATAATCGTCAGCCGATTTCGAAAGCTGTTCACGCCAACCACTCCTCGTGTTCATTGCACTCGTTTATTAGATTAATGGTGGAAAAGGTACTTCGCTGCGCGAAAGGTTGGTCTTCCGATCGCCATTGGTGTTGATTTTCCTGAACAATAAATACTTCATCGGAAGAAAATCCACACCAAAAGCGAACACTCCGTTTCTCCAGACCAACCCTTCACTCCGCTCGCACCGTCCACCTGTTTTCTAAAAAAACCTTTTCCATCCTGAACATCTTATCATACAGATATAGAAAAATGGCACCCGCATTTTTCATAAAAAAATCCCTATAGGGCTGCGGCGAGGAGCTTATCTTGACAGATAAGCTCGCCTACTGCAAGCCCTATAGGGATTATGCCCCGCTTTTCAACGTGGGCAATGGCTATTCTAAAGCAAATATATTATTATTGTAAATTCGCTTCTAAACGCCATTTCATACTTTTAATATCCAAATACCTTCCAAGACTGGAGACCAGTTAGCACCGACTCATCGCCAGGAATAAGAACGCGAATTTTATTCGTCTTCACCGGCGTAAAGCTCGTTTCATTGTCTTCATTCGCCTTCAAGCCAAGACCCGATGCTTCCGCTACGTCAAGCCATTGCTCGCCGTCCCAATATTGAACGGAATATTGCTCCGGCAGCTTAATCGTACCTTCACCATCGTACCAATGAACACGAATGCTGCTAATCGTGTAGTCTTGGGCAAACTCGTATTGCGCCCATTGAACAGGCGCTTCAACAGCCTCTGAACCAAGAGCAGGAACACTCGGTGCCTCGGTTGCTGAAGGAGCCTCCGCACTTAGTGCGACAAGCCGAAGCAGATGCAGCCCAACTGCCGCTGCTGGTGTCACCGCACCAGTACCAGTACCAGTATCAGTACCAGGCTGGCTCTCTGTCTGTTCACCGCTGGACTCCGTTCCTGCGTCCACACCTTGCGCTTCATCCTGCGAAGTCGTCAGTGTGCCTTGCTCTGAAATATCCGCAGCCAGCGAGGAACCGCTGAATATGGAACCGATTTCCGTAGCGCTTAACGCACGGCTGTAAATTTTGAAATCATCCAAAGCTCCATCCAAATACGGATCGCCATATTGAGATTTGCCGAGGTAATTCAAATTCGTATTGCCAAGGCTTGATGGCTTTAAGGTCATCGATGTATTAATTGCAACCTGCACCCCATCGACGTACATTCTGCCCGTCGTGCCCGAAAGCGTCACTGCAACATGCTTCCAGACGCCCGTTGGCAATGCTGTTGCATTAAGCTGCTGTTCCGCGCCATTGCCGCTTGACGTAATGGCAAAGCGCAGCCCGCTGCCGCCAGCACGCGGCGTCAAGAACATATTGGCATTCGTTCCTGTGCCAAAATCGAAAATGCGCGACCAGTCGCTAATGGTATCTAATTTGACCCATGTCGAAATCGTAAAATCATTTACAGCGCTGACGATGCCCGTCGGCAAGGACGCATAGCCGCTCGTGCCGTTAAGGTCGAGCGCATTGCCGGAATGCCCCGCTACCCATGCCGTCGTGCCGGATAACGTTGCATTTTTCCCATTGCCTGAGGAATCTGTCGCTGTCGTTCCGCTTGTCTGATTAAACAAGTAGTTCACAATGACCTCTGGCAAAGGAGCCGCAGGGTTAACCGTATGCGTAACCGTTGCATTCGCGGTCAAGCTGCCGTCACTTGCCGTAAGCCTGAATACATAAGTTCCCGCCGTCGACACCGTCGCCGTCGTATTTACAGCTGCTGCGTTTGCGAATACAGCCGTTCCTGGACCGCTAACAAGCGTCCAGACGCTCGTCAAAGTGCCAGAAGGCAAACCATCATCCGTTGCTGTTCCAGCCAGAGCAACTGGCGATGGCAGCGTGAACGTGCCTGCTGTGCCCGCACTTACAATCGGTGCCGTATTCGTTGGCGCTGTTCCTTGCGCAAGCTCAATGTCATACGTTGCAGCCGTACCAATGTTGAGGGTAATTACAGCTGCTCCGCTGCTTGAAACATTTACTCCGCCAGCTACAGCATTGTTAACCAAAATATTATAATAGCCAGCAGCCAAACCTTTGAAAGTTACTTTCGTTGTATGCGCCGTTCCAGAAGTCGAGCTTTTCAAATTGAATTTTACATTGTTTTTGGCCTTCGTAATCGTTGCTGTTGCAATTTTGTCGCGCTCCAGCTCCATGCCAAATTTCTCAGTAATGAGGTTGAGGCGCTGGAATACGCCGTCCTTCGGCACAACCGTATAGCTGGTGCTATTGTCGGTTGCATCGCAGCCATAACAGTAGACGCCGAAAATAGGATCAACAGCTACGTCGGAGCTCAAAATTTTAATGGCGCCGAACAAGCCCAGATCTGCTTCTCCCGCCATGCCGCGCCAGCCGTTCTGCAAAGCGCCGCCGCCTACTCCTAGTGCTGCATAGTTGCCTTTTTCCGCTTGATACGTCCAGGCTACAGCACCAAGATCTGCTGCGTCTGCGCTGATCTGACCGGAATTGATCGCGCCGACGTTTGCGATTTTAGCTGCATAGGACAAGCGCTGCTCAACTTCTGCGTTGGTCGAGTTGTTGCGAACCCAATCGTCCATCGCATAGCCTGCGAGCGATACCGTGTACTGGAAATTCCACCAGTTCTCGCCGGTAATCGTCACCGGATCGGCATAATAATACCAGACCGGCATATGACCGCGTGCTGCCCGCGTTTTCATATTGATTTTGCTTTTCATCGTATTGTTGTTGTTCATTTTGGCAAGCGTGTAAACCGCTTCTTCGCCCGTATTGTCGTAGTTGTACTCTGAGCCGTAAGGATACGTCGTGTTCGCGAAATTATTGTATTTGGTCGCCATTTTAGCGATCAAATTATTCGCTTCCGCCGTGTAGCCCTCGTCCTGAAGCGCCTTAATAATGTCCGGCGTCGTCATTTCGCCCATTAGGCCCGTGTTCCAGTTGTATGCGACACCTGATCCGTACAGGGCGTTGAAAATGTTATAAGCCCGCAGCAGATAGGTGTTTTTCGGGTTATCATACGTAATCAAATTCGGATACAGCTTAGCGATTTTGTACATGCTGAAATACGTGTTGTAAATATGCGGATAAGCGTAGCCGCGGTAGGTTGGCGTGTCATTTGGCTCCGGCATCAGGAAGTCGTGGATCAAATAATCCGTCTGATGCTGCGCCATCAGCCTGCCCCAAATAGCGACCGTCAAATAATCGTCAAGCGCCGTAACCTCGGAGGCAACGGGGGTTTGAACATTTTTCTCCGCTAGGAACTGTGCATGGGTGTAACCCCAATCATCGCCCCAGCCCCAATAGCCGTTGAAAATATTGCGTTTGGAGTTTGTATCCATCATCCAGTCGTCAAACACCTTGTCGCGAATATCGCCCGGAACGTTCCACTGCGTGCTGTTCACCATGAAGGTGGAATGCCGCTGGAGCGCTGCATCAACGGGTTCAATCGCATAAAACTGCAGAACCGTCTTTTCCCCGCTTCCATAGTTGACCGTTATCAGATTCTGTCCCAGCTTGTTCATCGTAATCGAATACAGCTTATGATTCGTGCCCGTTGTGCCGAGTGACGTAATCGTCGTATCGGACGGGTATTGCGCTGTAATCGAATTGATCGTTTTCGTAGTATGCAGATCAAATTTAGCCGTTTGGTTCGTTGGCACGATCATGCCCGGAACGACCGTTACATCGATATGGCCCTCGTTGTAAAGACGGTCCTTCACATCATTTTCGTTGGCTACTTTGAAAAATTTAAAGGCATACGTTTTGCTTGCGCCTGGTGCGAGCGTCAGGCTCGTATTCGGCAAATAGCCGCGATTCGTGCTTTTGATCACATTGGAGTGGATGTAGAAAACGTTAAGGCCTTCAATCCAGCCGCCTTGATCCATCGCCCATTTGCTTCCCGGATGCTCCTCGACTCTCCAGCGGTCCTGGTATTCAAAGCCTGCTCCTGTGCTTGCATCAGGAACCATCAGCAAATAAGGGCCGATGCCGCTTGGCCGTGCTGCTGTAATATAGGAGCTGTTGTTGCCGACAAAGGAGTGGGTAAGCACGCGCGTTTCATAAATTTGCTCGTTGCTGCCGCCCGTCCAAAATTCATTGAACGGCAATGGCAAACCAACGTCGCCAAATTCAATCGTTTGCGTACTCGTATTCGTCAGTTCGATTTTCCATAAAAAATAATCGTTTACGAGCGAATACGTATTAACCAGCTTAAAGTTTTTGACGCCATTTGCATTCGTCGAGTTCTGATAAGTAATCGTTACGTTGTTGCCCGTCTGGCTCTGCGTTCTGCCATCGGTGGAGCTTTGTGTCAGTGCCGTCTGCCAAGCTCCAGTACCGAAGCGGTACTTGAACATGAGCTCGCCCAGCCACTGGTGATCGGCCGTGTTCTGATTCGGCGTTACTGTCGGGTTCATCACATATTGCGTGTTGAAGGTGTCTCCCGTCAGGCGAAGCGAATTGATTTCTCCGTTAGTGCCGGTGGAAATGTTGAAATTGCTGTCGGAAAGCGTGTAAGCGGAAGCGATGTGAGGAATCAATATTACCATTAAAGCGGTTACAAAAACAGATGTTGCCAGCTTAAGCATTTGCCTTGAACGAGGTAGCCATTGCATGGTCATGCGGTTTAGCCTCCCTGAACCTATTTTTATAATGCATCTGTCCTCCCCAGGATGTAAAAAGCCATCATTTTCTTGAAATATAGGAAAGTATATGATTTCGCCATACTTTCTCTATATTTCTCGGACTGAACCGCGCCGCCACAGGACGGCGACAGCCGTTTCACCTTGGGGCAGCGTCTTGCACTTCCGGTATGGTACGCCGGTATGCCGCTGTGCCGCCTTGCCGCTTTGTAATCCCCACACCACCTCCTCTCAGCGCTTTTTTCCATCAAAAAAGACCCTATTACTCAGAGCTGCGACTCCGTTAGCCTGCTGCTGGCAATAGGGAAGATGGGGGAGTAACCATTACTCCCTCATCCGGCAAACCATTTCATGCTGTGAACGCTATAGGATGGATCAACTAGGTCTCTATCAACTATACTTCTATCAACTATACTTCTATCAACTATACTTCCATTTACTTCTATATCGTTTCTCTCACCCAAACGGCCATTTCCCCTGCACCGCGATTTGCCCAAGCAAAATACGGAATAAACTTCAGCTCGGCAGCTTCCTGCTGCCAATCGGCATTATGACGGTACAGCTGTCCTTGCCAGCCGTCCGAAACCTGCCGCTGTCCAAGCCCCGAAATCGTCTGCATGCCTCCTAGCAAAGCAGGCTCAAAAGCGGTACTAAGCTCGCTTCCCGCAGGCAGCGCCAATTGGTAAAGCTGCTCGCCATTGTCCGTTTCCTCCAAGCAATAAACGAAGGGGCCGCGCTGCAAAGCCACTTTGCCGGCATTCTCGCGCACTAGCGGATGGCTTTTCATCCGGTGAATCGGCATCGTAAATACGAGCTCTACCGTATCGCCGCTTTGCCATACACGATCGATTTTCGCGTAGCCATTGTCGATGTCACTGCTGTTAATTTGCTGCGGCTCGCCACCATTAACGACCCATGATGCTGCACCGCACCAATCCGGAACACGCAGCTTGAGCGCAAACGCAATCGGACGCGCGGTGCTGATCGTAAAGCTGACTTCACCGTCCCAAGTATAGGCCGACTTCTGTTCAAGCTGCACTTCCGTATCCGCTACTTCAAGCGTTGCCGCGCCCCCTACATACAAGTGCACATAAATGGCTGATTTCTGTACGGTGTACACATATTGCCCAAGCGAAGCCAGCAATCGCGCGATATTCGGCGGACAGCAGGCGCAGCCGAACCAGCCCTGCCTTTGCCCGCATACATGATGCGTATTTTTATTCCCGGCCAGCTGTGAAGGATTCACCTCCAGCGGATTGACGTAGAAAAAGGTTTTGCCATCCCGCGCCATCCCGCTGACGACCGTATTGTAAAGCGCCCGCTCCATCACATCCGCGTAGCGGCTGTCCGGCTCGATTTGCAGCATGCGGTGGGCGAAGAAAATCAGGCCGATCGAGGCACATGTTTCGGCATAAGCCGTATCGTTCGGCAGATCATAATCGGATGTAAAAGCTTCTCCCTCCGCCATTGAGCCAATGCCGCCTGTAATGTACATGCGCTTTGCTACTATGTTGTCCCATAGCTTTTTGCACGCTTGCAGCAAGGCTTCATCTCCCGTTTCAGCGGCCAAATCGGCCATCGCCGTGCACATATAGACGACACGCACCGCATGGCCAACCGCTTGCTCCTGCTCCTGTACCGGAAGATGAGCCTGGCTGTAGGGCAGGTCATGGGCGATGTCCAGTTGTGGAAAATGAACCTTGCGCCCGCGCTTCTCCCACTCTTGCTCATAGAAGGACGGCTTAGCGCCCCTTTGCTCTATAAAATAACGGCTTAGCGCCAAATAATGGTCTTTTCCCGTCGCATGGTAAAGCTTCACAAGTGCCAGTTCAATTTCCTGATGACCGTCATAGCCGTTCAGCTTGCCGGGTTCCCGTCCAAATACACGATCAATATAATCCGCAAAACGGCAAGCTACCTGCAAAATTGTCTCATTGCCCGTTGCCTTGTTATAGGCGACTGCTGCTTCTATTAAGTGGCCCGCGCAATAAAGCTCATGGCATTCCGCCAAATTCGTCCACCGGTTTTCAGGCTCCTTCACCGTAAAATACGTATTTACATAGCCGTCAGGCTGCTGGGCTTTCGCAATCAACTCCACGACGCTGTCTGCTACTTGCTGCAGCGCGGGATCGGGCTCTGTTTCCAGCAAATAGCTGACGGCTTCCAGCCATTTCGCCACATCGCTGTCTTGAAATACCATGCCGTGGAAAGCACCTTCTGCTTCGCCAGCGGCGATTTTGAAATTTTGAATCGCATGGCTTGGCTCAGCTTCCGGCACCCGGTCGTTCAGCGCCTCCCATTGATAAGGCACAACCACCTCGCGCACAAGCCGAATATAATCGGACCAGAACGGGTCGCTAATTCTCACCTTGTCCAAGGTTAGCGGTTTTGAGCGATCCGATAGCTTGATTCCTTCCTGCAGCTGCTCATTCATTTGGTTATTCATTCTCTTCCTCTCCTCTTCTATCTATGGTCAGCCTTTAACGCCGCCTACTGTAAGTCCTGCTATGAAAAAGCGTTGAAAAAACAAGAACAGCACCAAAATCGGAATAATCGTCATAATCGAGCCTGCAAGCAGCACCTCATAATTGTTGCTCGTAGGCGACAGCAAGCCAGATAAGCCAATCGGCAAGGTGAATTTCTCAGTTGAGCGCAGTACGATGACCGGCCACAAAAAGTTGTTCCAGCTGAACAAGGCTTGCAAAATCGTCATCGCGCCAAAAGCAGGCAGCATCAGCGGAACCATAATCCGGAAGAAAATGCCGAATTCCGTACACCCATCTATGCGGCCCGCATCCATAAAGTCCTTCGGCAGCCCAATCGCAAATTGGCGAAAAAAGAAAATCGGCAGCGGCGCTACGACAAATGGCAATATAACGCCCCAAATCGAGTTGATGATCAGCAGGTCAATCGACAGCTTATACAGCGGAAGAATAATAATTTCCACCGGAATCATCATGACGGCAAGCACGAGCGTAAATACGAGCGCCCTTCCTTTGAAGCGGTACATCGCTAGTCCATAACCAACCATCGAGGAAAGCAGCAGGCACAGGAAGGTAAACAAGAGCGTAATGACAAGGCTGTTGCGATACCAGTCGAAATAATTTTGCGAGCCCCCTTTTCCCGAAAAAATCATTTTGTAGTTGGCCAGCGTCATCACATCAAAGTCCAGCCTCACATTCAGTCCGTAACGAAACAGCTCTGACGCTGGTTTAAACGAAGCTAGCAGCAGTGCAAACAGCGGGAACAGCGCGAGCACTGCAAACGCCCCGAACAACAGAACCAGCAGGAGGGAGAACCCTTTATTCCCCGTTTTTTCAGCCATCTCCCTAATCCTCCTTTTTGAAAAATCCGAGCAAATTCAGCTGGATGACGCTAACGACCAAGGTGATGCCCAGCAGCGTAATCCCAATCGTTGAACCAAAGCCTAGATCAAAGTACTGAAAGCCTTGTTGATAAATGTAGCCGACCATCGTCAGGCCAATATTTTGCGGTGACCCCCGGCTCCCCCACAGCATAAAGCTTTCGGTAAACATGGCATAACCGCCATAAATGGTAATCGTGAAAACATAAATGGTGATCGGCTTTAGGAGCGGAATGGTAATTTTGAAAAACTTGCTCAGCGTGCCCGCACCGTCCATGTCCGCCGATTCATACAGCTCACGCGGAATGCCCTGCAGCGCCGACAGAAAGTACAGCATATTAATGCCTGCCCAACGCCAGGTGGCGAGCACGACTAGCGCGAACATGCTAAGCGAGGGGCTAAGCAGCCATTTTTGACTGGGAAGGCCAAACAGCGAAATGAAGGAATTCATAATGGCCCCATCCAGCTCGCTAAAAATAAGCCTGAAAATAATGCCCGCGACCACAATGGAGGTCAAAGCCGGTATAAACAAGCTGGCTCTGAAAAAGTTTTTCGCCCGCATAATGCTGGAGTTCAGCAGTGCCGCAAGCGTGAGCGGCAGCGGAATGAGCACAAGCAGCGTCCAAAACACATAACGCGAATTGTTCCATAAAGCCTGATAAAAGTCGCTGTTCCACAATTTGCGGTAGTTGGCTAAGCCAATAAATTTCACATCGCCTGGCAGCACCTGCTGAAAGCTCATAATGACCGCATGAATGAGCGGGTATGAGAAAAACAGCAGAAACGAGACGATAAACGGCAAAATAAACAAATAGGGAGCAAGCTTCTGCGAATTCATGCGCCTGGGCGCTGTTTTTTGCTTCTTAAGGGCGAGCCTGCCCGTGTTGGCATTCATGCTGATTTCACCTCCGACTTGCGCATACTTAGGAGCTGCGAGGAAATTAGCGGTACTTTATTTCGTCGCAGTCTCTTATAGTTAACGTTTTCTGTATAGTCGCAGCGCTTGCGCTGGCTGCCTGAGCAAGCCGGGCTTAAGTTGCAGCCTTTCGGCTAGAGCACTGGCAGCCATGCGAGCGCAGGCGTCTTGCTTAAACCTGTGTCCCTCTCGAATTGCTCTTTAGCTCTGTGGTTAATTGATTAATTGATTATTTCCCTGTATCCTTGCGAAGCTTGGCTGCGACTTCTGCAATTACGGTTGCTGGATCTTCATTGAATTGAAAGATTTTAGGAACGATTTCATTACGTACAGCGTCGAACACAACTGGCGACGTCTCGCGAATGTTAACCGGATAAATTTCATCCTTGATTTCAGTCAATGTTTTGAAAATATCTGTGCCGAAGTAGTCGGTAAATTTATTTGGCTCCGCCATTGCTGGATCGCTCCATACTTCGGTACGGATTGGGTCCATGCCAAGCTGCTTCCATACTTGAATGTTGCCGTCTTTGGACAGCTTCGCATAAGCAAGGAATTTTTTGGACAGCTCCAGATTTTTCGTCTGAACAGTAATCGACAAGCCGGTTCCACCCATGCCTGCTGAACGATTGCCGCCTTCTTCCCATGCCGGCATTGGACGAATGATCATTTTCCCTTTCAAATCAGGCATTTCATCCGTGAAACGGTTCATAAACCAAAATGGCATAAATACCGATGCTGCTCCGCCGCCATTCATAAAGGCTTTGTACTCTGGCGTATCATGACCAACACCTGGTGAGACAGCAGCGATTTTTTCATCTACCAGCTTTTTAAAGAAAGTCATCGCTTCGATATTGCGCGGATCATCAACGGTAATTTCACCGTTCGGGCCCACCTGATCGGATTTCAGCTGATTGATGGCCGGCCACCATGACCAGTTGCCCGCGCCTTCAAATGTGATGAACGGCACGCCTGTTTTTTCCACTACCGTTTTCCCGTATTTCTCAACATCGGACCACAGCTTAATATCATCCGGGTTGACGCCTGCCTTATCCATCAGCTCCTTGTTGTAATACATGACCGTTGCGCCAACGTGCATATCTACGCCATAATACTTGCCGTCCTTGCTGTAAATATCGACGCGGGATTTAACGATATTCGGAATTTCTGGATCAACGATATCATTGAGCTCCGCAAGCTGAACCTCTCCCTTCATAAAATTCGGGAATTTGCTTTGCTCGATATCGACCAAATCCGGTGCCCCTTCATTCGATTGCAGAGCAAGCAGCAGACGTGTATGCATGTCATCATAAGGGATCGTTTGAGCGTCCAGCGCGATTTGCTGTTCTGGATTGTTTTTGTTCCACTCATCCGCCATAAACGTGTAGAAGTCTGCATGCTGCTGGACGAACGTCCACAGCGTCAGCTTGACCGGGTCTGCTGCAGGCGCCACCGTCTCTGCGGAAGCTGCTGCTGACGGCTCAGTCGTTCCGCTGTTCGCTGGTGCGGCCCCTCCATTCCCATTTCCGCTGCTGCAAGCCGCCATCAGCATTGTGACTGCTAAAATGCTTGCGGTTATACCCAATCTCCCTTTTTGCATTCCATCATCCCCCGTGAACGTTTTTTATGCTTAATCCTTGCGGATTATAGCTGCACATTAGTAAGCGCTTACAGTTAAAGGTTAAACGTTTAGATTTATATTGAAAAGTAACGGATGGTACCGTTTTTCACCATATACTTCCGTATTGCAGCAGGTAGTGGGCAACCATCCGTTATTGTCATACTCATTTTTAATAATCAGGGTACCTATTCATGTGGCAAGCTCAGCTACTGAATCCCGTTCAATCAGCTTGCAGACAGGCTTCTCGCCCGTTTCGACTTTCTCTCCTTGCAGGATATGCGACAGCGCCTCCATGGCCTTATATCCCATTTCATGAAGCGGAAGATCCATCGTTGTAATACTTGGGCTAACGTATTCGCTAAATTCGCGGTTGTCAAAGCCGATAATCGATAGCTGCTCAGGAATTTGGATGCCCAGCTCCTTCGCGGCCCGCATGACGCCGACAGCCATAACATCATTCATGGCCACAATAGCCGTAGGCGGCTCGGGTGTCTCCAGCAGCTCTTTCGCCAGCCGGTAGCCGGATTCTGCCTCCCAGTCGCCCATTTTAATCCACTGTGGATTGAATGGCAGCTCGAATGCCGTAATCGCTTTATAGAAACCGCCCAATCTCAGCCGCGAGGGCATGGAATCCACCGCCCCGCTGATGATTGCAATTCGGGAGTGGCCCTTACTGGTCAAATAGCTGATGGCTTCAAAAGAAGCTTGCTCGTCGTCGTACTGAATGGACACATCGTTTTGCGTATAGCAATACGTATAGACGATGGGCTTGCCTTCCGTATCGAACAATCCCGTCAAATCACGGGGATGCGCGCCGATATAAATCATGCCGTCCACTTGCTTGCCAAGCAGCTCGGACACGGCATCTTCCGCATATTTGCGGTAAGCGTCCACCTGGTCGAACTGGCGGCCTATCCGCTTATCCAGCCGCAGGTTGGTCAGCAATATATGCATGTCGAGGCGATCTGCGCAGTCGTTGATGCCGTCGATAATCTCCGGCACATTAAACACCGTCACATCCTCTGCAATGACTCCAATCGTATTCGTCCGCTTGCGCTTCAAGCTCTGAGCCGCATTGTTAGGCTTGTAGTTCATCTCCTCAATGACCTGCTCGACCCTTTCGCGCGTCTTTCGGCTGACATTTCGCGTGCCATTTATGACATAAGAGACTGTGGCGGTTGAAACTTGGGCTTTGGCAGCGATGTCTTTAATGCTAATAGTCGACAAACCGTCACTCCTTTATGTTAAACGATTAGATTTTGTTCTAAATTGGTTATAACACATGAATTCATTTTTATGCAAGCGCTTTTTTATTAGGCCATGAATTTTAAAAAAAGCCAAGGTCTCAAAATCACCTTAGGCTTGGAAACTCCTTCTTCCTATGAGCATTACATGAAGTGAGTTATCAACTGTTTTACCAAACCGACAGTCTCGTTCTTGTATCATTTTCGCTAGTCACATACTTATGATAAACCTCCCTAACGTATAATCATTGATTTCTCTAAGTGTTCTCTCCTTTTTTGCATCTTTTGCAAAATAAAATGATGGAGCGTCGCCAGCGGCTGCTGCACCATAATAGACAGAACAACCGGCACAGCAGCCAGCGGGCTGAAATAGCCGAGCGCCAGCACCATGCCTAAGGAAATGTTGCGCATGCCTGTCGCAAACGATACCGTAATTTGCACCTCTTTGCTTACTGCACGCATCGTTCCGATAAAGCCGACAGCGTAGCATAGCGAGACGAGCAGCACAACGAGCGGCAGCAGCTTGAACAGGTCGCCCTTAAGCTGCTCGGTATACGGGGCAATTGCCGCTGCATTCAGCGCGACTACCGCCACAAAGCACAGCTTTGAAAGGGGTGCTGCGACAGGCTTAACCTGCTCCAGCAGCCGCCCGCGGCTCAATTGATGGAGCAGCACGCCAAGCAGCGTTGGCAGCACAATGATGAGCAGCAGGTCCAGCATCAGCGGCGCACTCTCTACCTCTACTGCCGTTTGGAAAAATAAATGGAGCCCTGCCGGCACGACAAATGGGCATAATGCCGAATCGATAACGACCATTGCGAGCATGAGCGGTACGCTGCCGCCTGACATGCCGACCCATAGAACCGTAGACACGCCAAGCGGAATAATAGTAAACAGCACGAGCCCCACCACATAAGGCGATGATGCACCGAACAGCAGCGTCCCAAGGCCATAGGCGATAATCGGACAGAGCACATGGGCGAGCAGAAACGTCCAGGCAAGCACGCCCGGCTTCTTCATGACCGCACCAAGCTCCTTCACCCCGCAGCCAAGCGCCATCGTCAATGTCACATAAGCGAACAAATAAGGCACGGCCGCCACCATGCTGCTAAGCCTATCGGCAAATATAAATCCAACAATTAGCGATACGGGAATAATAACGAACATCCATTGCTCAAAATAACGGTTAAAAGCTAGTCCAAACGCTTTCGTAAGCCATCCCTCTTTTGCTAGGTTCTAGAAGTCTATATAAGCCATATTTTCAATAAAAATAAAATCAAGATGCAGGCGCAGCCTAGCTGCCCTTGCGTTCAGCCTTTATAATAGCATAGAACAGCAAACGTCTTTTGCTTTCATATCTATTTTATCGCACAAAGGAGTCAGCATCTCATGGACAGTCATTTTTTTGCTTATATGTACCGCCTGAACTATATTGAGCGCTGGAGCCTCATGCGCAATACGACAAAGGAAAACGTCGCCGAGCACTCCTTCCGCGTTGCCCTGCTCGTGCATATGCTATGCGAAATCGGCAATTCGTTTTTTGCCAAACAATTTAATGCCGATCGCGCGGTGACGCTCGCTTTGTTTCACGATGCGACGGAGGTGTTCACTGGCGATATCCCTACCCCCGTCAAGCATCATAATCCTAAAATGCTCGCCAGCTTTCGCGAGCTTGAAGCCCTCGCCGCTGAGCGGCTGCTCGCGATGGTTCCTGAGCCTATGCAGAAAACCTACGGCCCGCTGCTCGGCAAGCACCACGGCAGCCTTTCTCCCGAGGAGCAAACGCTTCAAGCGATGGTGAAAGCCGCTGATTTGCTCGACGCTTACTTGAAATGCCTCTATGAATTATCAGCAGGCAATCGCGAATTTCTCGTGGCTCGGGGACAAACCGAACAAGCGCTGGCTGCGCTAAGCATGCCCGAGGTCGAATGGTTTCTCGCGCATATGGCGCCAAGCCTCGGCATGACGCTTGATGAGCTGTCTGACTGACGCTAAGCTAGCTCTTATCTAAGCTTAGCGATATTAAACTAACCCAAGCCAAGTCGGGTCCGCAGCTGCTGGATATTGTTGCCCTAGCGTATTCATCTAGGCTGCTCCATACACGAAATGGAAGAAAGGACGGAATAAACCCCGTCCTTTCTTCCATTTTTTTCGCTAAGCAGCCCTAAGCTCAGTCGCGCATTTTCGCTACATAAGTGCTGACTGCTTCATAGAAAGCCTTCCATTCTTCATTCGATTGTTCTGCTGAACTAGTCTCAGGAAGCATCTTCAGCTGATCATCCGAAGGCTGTATAGGGTTAATCGCCCCAAGCTCCTCAGCCCTTGATACTTCGTTTCGTGCATCGTTAGGCACGTCTCCTGCTGCATTTGAAGCTGTGCTCCATGCTTCACTAGAAGCCACTCCCAGCGTTTGGGCCTGCAACTGACCTACTTCGGCCTCGGCTGTTCCTTCGCCGCTGCGCTTGCGGCGCTCGGCCATTACTTTCGTTAGCTGGTCTCTCAGCTTCTCTTCCGCCATCTGGCACTCATCCTTTCAGCCAGTTTTTCCGCAGCTCAAACAGTTCCTTCAGCTCATCTGTAGACAGCTCGGTTATCCACTGCTCAGACTGGCCGACCACTTGGTCATTCAGCGACTGCTTGCGTTCAATCATTTCATCGATTTTCTCCTCAAGCGTGCCTAGCGTAATAAATTTATGAACCTGCACCTCGCGCGTCTGCCCAATCCGGAAGGCGCGGTCAGTTGCTTGATTTTCCACCGCCGGATTCCACCAGCGGTCAAAGTGAAATACATGATTGGCCGCTGTAAGATTGAGTCCCGTACCGCCAGCCTTAAGCGAAAGGACGAAAGCGCTGCAAGGCTGCTCGGGATTTTGAAAGCCTTGAATCATCTCATCTCGCTTTATTTTGGGCACTCCGCCATGCAAATAAGGAACGCTCGTGCCCAGCCGCTCTTCCAGCAGCTTCTTGAGCTGATGGCCCATCTCAACGAACTGGGTAAAAATCAGGCAGCGCTCCCCTTCGGCAGCGACCTCCTCCACCATATCCATCAGGCGGGCGACCTTGTTCGAACGATCTTCCTCCCACTGCTTCGCTCCGCCGTTATCCCCTTCCATCAGGCCGGGATGATTGCAAAGCTGCTTAAGCCGGGTCAAGGAAGCCAGAATAAGACCGCGCCGCTGCATCGCTCCTAGCGTATCAAGCTTCTCCAGCAGATCTGAAACAATATTTTCATACATCGCGCCTTGCTCTGCCGTGAGCGAAATATATGTCTTGCCTTCGAACTTCTCCGGCAACGACAGCTGGATAGCCGGGTCCTTCTTAATGCGGCGAAGCATGAACGGCTTCACCCAGCGCTGCAAGCCTGCGATCATCTTCTCATCCCGCGTCCGTTCGATTGGAGCGACAACTTCCTTGCGGAACTCATTAACCCCGCCCAAATAACCTGGATTAATAAAATCATAGATGGACCACAGTTCGGTCAACCGATTTTCCATCGGTGTGCCCGTCAGCGCTACCCGGTGCCTTGCAGGCAGCTTGCGAATGGCTGCCGACTGCTTCGTGTAAATGTTTTTTATATTTTGCGCCTCATCCAGACATAATGCATCCCAAGATACGGCGCCTAAATCCTCTTCATCCAATTGGGCCAGCGAATACGAGGTAATGACCAGATCCATGTCACGTACAGCCTCCTCGAACGCTTCGCCCTTCTCCCGCTTCGGGCCATAGTGAAGATGAACCTTAAGCTGCGGAGCAAATTTCTCCAGCTCCTTCTCCCAGTTGCCGATTACCGAAGTTGGGCATACAAGCAGCGAAGGCGCGTGAGCTAATGCCAAGGAAGCTCCGAGCTTAAGCTGCTGCTCGCGCTGCTCCTTCACATAAACGAGATAAGCCATGAACTGAATCGTCTTTCCGAGACCCATATCGTCTGCAAGGCAGCCGCCAAAGCCGAATCTCCGCAAAAACAACAGCCAAGAAACCCCTTGCAGCTGGTAAGGACGAAGCTCGCCAAGGAAACCTTCCGGCTTGTCGATAAGCGGAATTTCCGACGTATGCTGAAGCTGTTCCAGCCATCTGGACAGATGTTCATTGAGCTCTACTTCGGCCCGCAGGTCATGGACCTGCTCCTCCTCTTCCTCCAGTACAGCTCCGCCCATCAAGTGCATTTCCATGACATCGCGGAAGGACAGACCGCTTTTCTTGCCCATTTTCGAAACCCAGCTGCGGATTTGCGCCACATCCTGCGGATCTAAATGCACCCATTCGCCGCCAATTTTCATCAAGCGCCGGTTTTCCTCTGCGAGGCGCATAAACTCGGCTTCCGACAGATCGACATTGCCGAGCGCCATTTTCCAATCGAATTGCACGATTTGGTCGAGTCCGAACATCGGCTGCGCATCCGAGCCAACCGATGATTTGACCTTCGCCTTTAGCCGCAGCTTGCGTGATCTAACGGCTTCCCACCAGCTTGGCAGCAGCACGGGACAGCCCGCGTCAAGCAGCGTCAAGCTTGCCGATTCCATGAAGCTCCATGCTTCATTGTCTGACAGCCGCAGCTTGATTTGTCCGGCTGCTGCCGGATCCTGCCAACCCGGCAATGCGCTAACCCACTTCGCTTCCTCTTTCGCAAGCTTTGCGGGCAGCAGGGGCAGCCACTCTTCGGGCAGACTCGCCTCAGCCTCAGCAGGCCCTAAACCTTCCGTCCCCGCCTTCCACGAAAGCGGAGATTCAGGCTCGCTGTCCGCAGTCAGCTCCCATGCTCCGGCAGCGCCGCGTACTAGCGGCAGCCAAGCACCGCCGCTGCGGCTTTGCAAAGCCGGCCGCAGCGTCCATTCCGGCTGCTCGCCCGGCTCCACGAGCTGCAAAGCCACCTTAAACGGCAGCGAATCTTTACGCAGCCCAAGCGCAATCAGCCAATCTTCCTCCTCGGCCGCTTTGCGCAAAACGACGATTTCGCCGCCAGCAGCTGTGCCGACCTTCTGCCACGCTTCCGCAGCCAAGCTATCCGGTTGCTGCAAAACCTCTTCTATCGCCAAGCTTAGCCAGCGCTGCACATCAACATCTCCCGCATGCCCGGCTTCCTGAATAAGCCGTTCCCACAGCGTATTTGCCTCGCCGCCTGTCTTCGTTTCCGGCACATTCAGCTTCCACGCCCGCTGCTCCTCCGACCAGCCGCTCCAATCCGGCATAAACCAGCCTTGCAGCAGTGCCTCCCGAATCAGGGAAGCCAGCTCTCTCAGCCGCTGGGCTCGCTCCGTCCACTCTACCTGCAGCAGCCGTGCATGCTTGGGCTGCGACAAATAATCGACCGCCAGCAGCGGCGACAGCAGCAAAGCCTTGCGATCGCCATGCTGGGCATCCTCCACCTCCGTGCCGTACCAGGATGCTTTGTGCCAAGCGAATAGCACGGAACGCAGACGTATCGCCGACTCCTGCTGGTCGCTAGCAAACAGAGCTATCCGGTATTCGCCGCTCTCCGCTTTCATCCAGCAGGCGTCCATCGTTAAAATTCCAGTGCCAATAGATGCTCTCATGTCACAATTTTTCCTTTCCACAGCTCCTCTTGGAACGCGCGCAGCCGCTGGTATTTACGGCTGACGCCCGTAATATAAACCTGCCATCTGTCCATTTCCTTCTCGGCTTTATATATACGCTCCAGCTTTTTGAGCTGCTTCACCGCCATTCGATAGCCTTGGCGATTGCGCGAGCTGATCCAATTGTCGATGGCCTGATGATAGAGCGGCATCATGACGCGCGGGTTCACCTTTGACACCTCGCGCACATCCTGAATCGGCAAATCATCGGGCTGGGCGCCAATCAGCATTTGCAGCTCAGCCCATTCCTCGTATTTTTTCTGCGCAAACCAATGCTCCGTAAGCTCCGAATAAGAATGCGGCAGCAGCGACGTCATGTAGGACGTCCATTTCAAATTATCCGGTTGATCCGTATCCGCGCGGCGGCATAAAGTTAGAAACGGTCCCACTGTCCTTCCGCTCCGAATCGCATAAATTTGCTTGTAAAGATAGGTCATCCACGCCTCAAACGGCTCCCAGTCGCCTGCTTCCAGCCGCTGAGCTGCGCATGTATATACCATTTTTTGCGAGCCTCTAAAATCCGTTTTCCCGAAATGGGCCAAAGCTTCCTCATCCTGCCCATCGAAAAAATACATCATCGCAATCGCCGTATGAATAAATGTGTCGTTTACTTGCTCATCAGCGTTCTCCGTCTGCTCACCTGCCGATGCGAGCATCGAAGCCAGCTCACGCTGCTGCCAGTCCCGGTTTTCCGACATCTTCCCGCACAGCGCCAAATAAATATAAGGCCAGTCGAACAGCTGCTGCTCCTTGCGCAGAGCTCGGTTATAGGCATATCCAACAACCGCATCAGCCCATTCACGCTCATCCTCCAGCATTTCGGCAGGAGACAGCTCCAGTACGAGCGTATAATAATGCTCCAGCCATGGCTCAGCCATACGGACGAACGACATTTCGTGATAATAGCGGCTGAATGAATCTACCGCTTTAATCGCCAGCTCCGCCTGATCCAGCACGAATAAAATGACATTCATCCAGTGCAGGCGCTGCTTTTTTTTATCCCAGTCTTTGGACGTGCCTTTGAGTGCAGACAGCACGGGCTGCAAGGAGTGCAGCGAGTGGCGGCATACGCGCCATGAATCGCCATACTCCTGCTCCATCCACTCCTGCCAATCTGCAGGAGACGCATCCATGCCCGGGGTAGAGGCTGCTCTCCCCCGCTGCTCCACAACGACAGCCGCCCGCGGCGCAGGCTCCGGCTGAAGCCCGGTCAGGCGCCGATACGCAGACTCCGGAGTGCCATGAAGCGCCTGATTTTGATCGCAAAAAGCAAAAAATACGGCGGACATATGCTTGCAGAACCCGCCATACGGACACGTACATCTGCTATATGCAAAATCCATCACATCAATGCTTACCGCATACAGCTCCGACCCTGCAACGACGCCTGTCAGCAAATGCTGATCATGCACCTCCACTTTTCGAACATAGCCTTTACGAAAATATTCCCAGCCGCGCTCGACAATAACCTGCTGCATATGCTCCCTGATATTGCCTTCTAACAGCTTCAATAGCTGACCGTCATTTCTAGTCAAAGCTTTGTTCACCCGCTTCCTTCCGCTCAAGTAACATTCTTTCCATTATAACACATGAGAAGACGACTTTCCGAGAAGTCTGCTGCGCTGACAAGAAGAGACAACCAACCTTTATGGTAAGATGCAAACCATCATCAGCTTGATAAGAACTTTAATCGAATTGGAAAAGGCGGCTATTTCACTTGAGGATGCCAAAATCAGGCTTATGACATCATAAAAAAACAAGGAAATCCCCAGCAGTCAACGCCGAAGAATTGCCTTGTTTTTATTTATAATGAGAGAAAAACTACCTCCTTTTTTTGAAGGACTGAGGTTCCGCTATTCTGGCTTATAAGAAGATTTGAGGTCGTGCGCGGACAGGAAATCCGTTATTTCCTTG
The DNA here is from genome assembly GCF_059609455.1 of Paenibacillus liaoningensis. Taxonomy (NCBI): domain Bacteria; kingdom Bacillati; phylum Bacillota; class Bacilli; order Caryophanales; family Paenibacillaceae; genus Paenibacillus; species Paenibacillus liaoningensis. Next base: position 235,525 of record NZ_JCAALU010000005.1, on the reverse strand, counting down.
ATTTTCCCTTCAAAATAATGTTTGGCAGCGCATTAGCGTCTACTGAGTCCGCATCCTCAACCAAAACCTGTGATTCGGCTGGAATAGCGGCCGCTGTGTCCACCAAAAGTCCATGCACGAAGCTGCCTTTCGGTGCGCAGGTTCCTGCTCATTTCTGTACTCATCACTGCCAGAAAGAGCCTAGAAAAAAAGCCTCTAGCCGAGCTGCTTAATTAGCAGTCGTGCCAGAGGCGAATAGATCATACTCGCTATCATTCATTAAGCCTGAAATACCGTCTTAACCGTCTGCTCTACCTGCTGCAAGTTCGCCTTCAGCTCCGCTTCGCCGATTTGGCCAATGCTGCCGAAGAACAGATGTCCAACGGACTTTATGCCGACAAAATCAAAAATGCCCGTATCGGAAGTCATTTTCATGCCGGCAGTCATGCCGTTTTGATCGTAAATTTCACTTGGCGTGCCGTGCGTATTAATAATAAAGCCTTTTTTGCCGGTAAGCAGCTTGTCAATGCCGGTTTCTCCATACGCATAAGCGTAACCGTAAGCAAATACGCGATCAACATAGCCTTTCATAATGGCTGGAAGACCCGTCCACCAAATCGGAGAAATAAAGGTAATCGCATCTGCTTCAGTCACATACTTCTGCTCTGTCAAAATATCTTCAGGCGTCTGGCCAGCACGCATGGCTGCTGTGTCTTCCAGGGTAAGCACCGGCTGAAATTTCAGCGCATACAAGTCACGCACCGTTACTTCATGACCTTCAGCTTTCAAGCTTTGTACCGCTGTGTCCAAAATGGCACGGTTGTAGCTATCTTCGTTCGGATGGGCAAATACGATAAGATGTTTCATAGAAAAATGCCTCCTAAATAATCGTTGGATTTTTTAAAACCGGCTGTGTACTTGCTCCAGCAGCTGCTCTAGCTGCAAGCTCTGCTCCTCACTTAAGCCGCCGTAAATCACGTCATTGACCTGCTGGGAAATAGCTAGAAAAATCGGTTCCAGCCCTAGGCCCCTCTCGGTTAAAACGATCAGTGAGACTCGGCTGTCCCTCTCGTCCTTTGCCCGCTCTACATACCCAAGCTGCTCCAGCTTGTTGATGAGCACGGTCGTCGTCGGCTGTGTGCGATGGATTTTCTCCGATAATGCCTTGACAGACAGCGGCTGCTTCTCCCGATATAAAAACATGAGAATATCGCCGTGCGAAGGTACTATTCCCGTAATTTGCTTCGCTTCCAGCTCGCTTACAATCAGCTTATTGGCTTTGTCTCGAATTTTAGCAACTAATGACAATGCGTTGTGTTTTATCATATTGCGATTATACATAGATGTCTATGTATTTTCAAGCACTTATTATTTCAATGCTAGTATTTCCCTCGCTATGCTCAAAATAATCACAAGAACGGCTTAGCCATAAAAAAAGCAGCTCCTGGCTTTCATGAGAAAAGCAGGAGCTGCTGTAGGGCAAAACGATTAAATTTTATGAGGAATCGTTATAAAAAAGGTCAGACGGTCAGGTCCATCGGCATAAATGTCAATTGTTCCTTTATACTTGTCTACAATAGATTTCACGATGGACAAGCCCAGCCCTTGGTGATCCTGATCACCCTTCGTGGAATAGCCCGCTTGGAAAAGCGGCATGGCCGCCACCTTCTCAGCATCCTCGCATGTATTCGTAATCGTAAATTCTAGAAAGCCGTTTCGCTGCAAGCCTTGCAGCTCAACCACTCGCATGCTCTCCGGATATCTCATCGTCTCATCGAAGGCATTGTCAATGAGATTGCCGAGAATACGGTTCAAATCAAGCGTTTTGACGCCCATTTCCAGCTTGTCGAAGCTTGTAAAAGTACACTCAAACATAATTCGGTAGCTTTCCGCCTGCGAAGTTTTTGAGCGAATGAGCGCGGCAATCGCCGGATTGCCAATATTAATAATATCGTTCATTTGCCGAATTTCGCCCGTCAGCTCCTTCGTATACGCAATGAGCTCCTCATGCTTGTTCAATTCTGCAAGCGAATGGATCGTCTGCACATGGTTGAGAAAATCATGGCGCTGCGCCCGAATCGATTGAAACATCTGATTGATTTCATCGACGTACGTTTGCTGAGTGACCTGCACGGCATTATCACGCGAACGGCGGTAATAGTTCATCACGACACCTGCCGTCACTAGGCTAAGCGCCGTTACAAGGACAATAATGATGGCAATATTCAGCAGCTGCGTAGACATTTGGTCACGAATAACCTGATAATCGGACACCAGCGTCAGCACATAGCTGTCCATTGGCACGCCGTTCTCATCCACAATATTCAGTCCTTTGTCCTCGGTAAAGACGGGAATGAACATTTTGAAAACATGCTTGCCGCCCACTACCTCATCGACGGTTACATTTTGCTTCGTGTTGAAGGCCTTCGACACATTAGCTACGTCGCTGTCCGCAACATAATTATAGCTCCCGTACAAGATCGGCTGCTGCAAAATATGCTCCTGCACATCGCCATTCGGGTGAACCGTCTCAAAAGGGCCTTTCGCAAACGTCTCCGGATTAAGCACTGTAACTTCCAGAAGCGCTTTATTGCTTGCAATCGTCTTCTTAATCAACGAATCTACACCTGTCAGCTCCTCGTATTCCGCCAGCTTCGTGTAGCTGACATAAGGATCGGTTATGTAATTCGTCGTCCCGTCAAAATAATAGCCCCATTTATAAATGCTGCCTGGATCGGTAGAAGCCACCTCGAATGGACCGCTCCAAAAGTTGGGCAGCGATTTGCCAAGCCAGTCGATTTCCACATTTCGCTGATCAAACAGCTGGTTAAACACGATAAACCAAGGGTCCCAAGATTTTGTGCTTTTGCCTAGCTGCGTTTTATCGGACGATTTATATAATAAAATATCGTCCTTCACGCGTTTAAGCAGCGTAATATGGTTGACGCCAAGCTTCGCGCTCAGCTCCACCAATTGCTCATTCGTTACTTTATCGACGTCGGGATCAAGGGCATATTGGGCAGCAATCGATACGACCCGAAGCTCGTCGCCGATTAAATCCTGATAACGCTCCGCCCCTAGCCGCGATTGCTCCACTGAAAACTCAATCTGCCTGGCCACGGCGGCAACTTCCCGATTTAACGCATCTTCCAATGATTCTTTCGTTAAAAAATAATAAGCTGTGTTATTCAATAAAATAATGACCACAATAACTGAAATCGCCATAAACCATATATTTCGCTGCATGTATTGCTCCTCTATCGTGTACGCTATTAATTAGATTATGTACGATTTTTAGGCAAACGACAATAAACGTTTTTTAAACGCCGCATTGCAATCTTTGCCATTACTTGCTCCATCTTCTGAACCACAAGCGAAGAGCCCATTTTCGCTCGCCGCGTTTTTTATATTTGGGCAGCGTTCGATAAATGCGCAAGCCTTCCTCAATTGCGTTTTTCGCATCCTGCTCCTTGCCCATCGTCTTGTATATGCCCGCAAGGCGCTCGTAAGCCTCGCAGGAGGACGATTGAATGCTTTGAAACGCTTCAATATAGGAAATAGCCTGAGATGCATCTTTGCCTGCATACAACGCAGCCAAACGCAAATACGGCGCGCCGTATTTCACCCGCTCGTTTAAAGTTAGCGCCCGTTTAATGGCCGCTTCGCCGCGCTCCGTCTGTCCCGTTTGCAGCAGGCAAAGGCCAAGGTCATCCCAATATTCGGCGGAATCCTCCAGCGTATGCTCCATAGGAGAAAGCCAGGCTAACGCTTCGTTATATTTTTTCTTCTCGATTAAAATTCTCGCGATTTCCTGTTTGGAGGACACATCATTGGGAGCCATATCGACATGGCGTCTCAGCTTTCTGAGCTGGCTCGATCTTCGCAAAGGACGCACAAAGCTAGGCGTCAAGCCGACAAATCGGCGATCCAGCGCATACAAAATAAGCAGCAGCACGATAATCGCAATAAACGGATTTCCCGTGAGCCAAGTCAAGAAGAAAAATAAAAAGATTTTACTCATTCGTTCCTCCCATGCCTGAATAACACCGCGAGCATATACAGCAGGGGCTCCGGCGTCGATTGGTTAAATTTTCATCTATCATACCATAAAATTCTCCGCTTGCGCCCATTTTCTCCGCCAACAGCACCATTAGTACCCGTCATTCATACTATATTTTGACTGTATCCCTTAACCTTGTTAAACCATAAAAACCCAAGCAAGGAGGGGTGACTGAAAAGGTGAAAGGTAGCGACCATAAGAGCAAGTTTTTACTGACACATCGTGAGCGCGAGGTATTCGAGCTTCTAGTCCAAGACAAAACAACACGAGATATTGCGCAACAGCTGTTCATTAGCGAGAAGACCGTCCGCAACCATATCTCTAATGTGATGCAAAAATTAAACGTTAAAGGTCGTTCGCAAGCGGTTGTCGAGCTAATCAAGCTCGGGGAGCTGCAGATTTAATTCACGGCTCTCCCTTCTTTATTGCTTTGGCAAAAGCCATTTGCTAATAGGTTGTTACCATTTATGGTATTTCGCGAGGCAGCATAGTGCGCTATGCTGTCTTTATTTTTGGTTCTGAAGCAAAGCTGATACCACAGCAAATCCATTTTTTCCCAAGCCCCTTTAGTCTCTTTTCATTATAAGGAGGTGGTACAAGCTCTGAATCAACAGAGCCTGCAGCGAGGCAACCGACAACAGCTAGTTTACAGACTAGATCGTTTTCCATAAACCCAGAACGAGGAGGCGTAACGGTTGAAAATGTCCAAATCCTTTCGATTCGCCAGCATCACCCTTTGCTTCGCTCTAATTTTGAGTGTATGGCCATTCACTGCTTCTATTCCAAAGGCCGAGGCTGCTAATGCCAGCTCCTACCCCTATCAAGCGATGAGACTGGAAAATGTCAACAAAGGCTGGAACTTGAACATTCTCGGCTACAGCAGCAATTCTGAAGTGAACGTATGGCCTACGAATGGAGAAAGCAACGAAAGATGGCGATTTGAAACGACAGACGGAGAGTACTTCAAGCTCATTAATGAAAAAACAGGCCTGCTGCTCTCTCCGCTTAATTGGTCCTTGGCAGATGGAACAGCGGCCGTGCTTTATGCAGACTCGAACAGAAACGAGCAATTGTGGAAAATAGTTGGCAACGATACCGATGTTAATGACGACTATATTTCCTATCATGTCTTAAATAAAGCTGACAGCACGAAGGCACTTATCCTTAATTTATCGACAAATAAAACGATGATAGGCACCTATGCAGGCAGCACTACCCACAAGTGGAAGCTCGTCTCAGACGGACTTGTCGGCTTTGCCGGATTCGCCAAAGATTTGAACGGGTACAATAAAACCGGAACGATCGGCGGCTTGCTGGGAAAAACGGTTTTCGTCCATACGCTTGCCGAGCTGAAAACCGCCTTGCTCGATACAAAGCCGCTGACGATCGTCATTTCCAGCAATATCGACAATGCCAACTCGGAGGTTTACGATTTACGGATCGCCTCCAATAAGACGATTATCGGATCCTTTGCAGCCAACAGGCTGACAGATGCGCGTCTGCGCACCGATGACTATTTTAAGGCAGAGGGCGTCAGCAACAATGTCATCATTAAAAACATCAACTTTGAAATCAAAAACAGGAGAGATGTTGTGACCGTCGCCATCTACGGGTCCCGCAACGTATGGATTGACCATAACACCTTTACCTCCTCACTCGGCATTGATGTTGGCGAGGTCGGCAAATTTATTTGGGTCAATACGAGCGTTTATTCCAACACCGACCCGGATTATGTCACCATATCCTACAACAAGCTTTCTAACCGCTATTGGACAGTCGCTTTCGGCACAGTAACCGCACTGAACAAAAATAATGCGACAGTTATGCTCAACAACTTTAATTCGACCGTTCGCAGAACGCCGCAATCGGGCAACGGCCGGCTGCATGTATTAAATAATTTGATTCAGCGGACGCTGCCAAGCACGGATGACGCCGGCTATGCAGCCATTATCGGCGGCTCGGGCGCACACGTATATTCGGATTCCAACATATTCCATAATTTCAAGAAAGAATCCAGCGGTTATTGGGATACGGAAATTACGATTGATTCAAATGCTACCATCAAAGATGTTGGCTCCTATACAAATAAAGGTGAAAATGCGCCGGTAGCGACGCCTTATGCCCTGCCAACTCCAGCCGGTAAGGTGACGACCTTCAATCCCGCCACCAAATACAGCTATCCAATATTGAAAGCGTATACAGCGTCAGGAAACGACGTAAAAACCTTCGCAACCCATTTTGCAGGTGCCGTAAGCAGCGCCTCAAGCTTGAAATACATTCATTATCCTGAATTCGCAAACTACCTGCAATAAGCTTTAGAATACGACTTGTGAAATTTTTATAATGCAAAAAAAAGCGCAAATACCGAGGCTGCTCGAGCGTCAGTACTTGCGCTTTCTCCTTCATCGTTGCCTACTTTAGCAATAATCAATTTGCATCGTTCCACGTGCTTGCTCCTTGCACAAAGATAGAATTGTTGGACACAGCAGCCTCTATTCCAACAAAACCACGGGTATGGCATGTGTTGCGGACTCAGGAGCCGCTAATACGCTGACAAAAGCCTTTTTGATAGGATAAGGAGGGCAATAGCGGATTTCATGTCCGCTTACTATCTGAAATCTTAACAATAGCCACAATAGCGGAACCTCAGTCCTCAAAAAAAGGAGGGATCATCCCGAGCTCTGTGATCACACACAGCTACAGTGATTTCAGCAACAATCGTATGTTGCTATTCCCCAGCCTTGGATTGTTTGATGAAATTTTCCTCGAACAAGTGCTGAGCATGGAGCAACAGGCCGACTCCGGTTTTCATACTCCCTCTAGTAAGAAAAATATATAAATCGCCCATTGGGTAATTCAGATTGATACTCTTCAAATCGAGCATATTGAGATTGATGTAGGAATGCTTCCTAATTCACATAAAGGTTTGCTTGGTTTAGATATTCTGAGGGCCTATGGTTTTATTGTAGATATGAACAAGTTAGAACTTCTCTCATCTCTTTCGGCTTTAGACACTTGAATCGCCTTTCACATCAATAGCCCCTTTTCTAAAAGTTTAAGTTTTGCTTTACATTTCCTGTTTGTGTGCTTGAAATTGTATCACATTAGTGATGCAAAAATTAAACGTTAGACCGAGCAATCAATTAAAGTAATATAAGAAGAATAAAAATGGAGTAGAGGTCGCCCTACATTTAGGGCAACCTCTACTCTATTTTACTACCCCTCCAAAACCGCAGGCTGCTCCACCCGCATGCGCTGGAACAAGGCAAATAGGACAGCACTGGTCAAAATAATGACAATCCCCGACCAGAAAAACCATGCCTGTACGCCATACTTATCGACAACAGGTCCTGCTAATGCCAGCCCGATTGGCGAAGAGAACATCATCACGCTTGTAACGAGAGAAATCACACGTCCCAGCATCGAAGGGTCAAATGCCCTTTGGATCATCGCCATATATGGCCCATTGAAGAAGGGCGCTGCCGCTCCCATAAAAAACGACACAATGACGAACAGTATGAACGCCTCCTTGCTGACCACGCCGCTAAGCAAACAGGTCAGACCAATCACAGCCAAGCTCAGGCTCATATATGTGATGTCCTTCCATTTTGAAGCGACTACCGACAGCAGCACGCCACCCACAATCATGCCAATACCAAAAATCGCTTCAACGATGCTTGCACTGTAACCCCCACGCCCAAAATGAGTCAACGTCATATAAGGAAACAAGGTCGCCAAAGGCATAAACACAGTGGAGAAAATAGCGGTAGCCAACGTAATCACGATTACGGGCTTTACTTTAATGAAAGCATCCCAGCCTAGCTTAAACTCTTTGATAAAAGAGGGAGCTTGTGTCGCCTCCGGCTTTGGCTGATGAATTTTAACAAACAATAACATGACATTTGCAATAAGCGCACCAGCCACATCAAGCAATAGCACCGTTCCAAGCGAGGTCGCTGAATAAACAGCAATGCCAAGCGCCGGCCCGATTATACTCGAAAAAGAATAAACCATCTGCTGCCAGCCCGCTACACGCGTCAACTGATCAACAGGCGCCAATAATGGAATGGCCGCTTGAAAGGATGGCCCATGGAATGCAGAAGCGGCAGAACGAACCATTAAAATAACATAGACAAACGCTAAACTCGGTTCTCCAAAAAAGAAATAAACACCTAAAACCAAACTAAAAAAGGCGATCGCACTATCAGCTATAATCATCGTCAGTTTACGGTTCCAGCGGTCCAGCCACACCCCAATAAAGGAGCCTAAAACAGCCTGTGGCAAAAATCCTGCCAAACCCGCTATCATTAAAACCGAAGCGGACCCCGACGTTTGCGTCAAATGCCAAATCACCGAAAACTGCACCATCGAACTCGTTAGTATGGAAAAGATTTGTCCACTGAAAATAATCGCGAACGTTTTTTGCCATTTAAGCTGCATGATTATAGTCTCCTTCATTCATTTTGACTATTACATATGCACCTCAAATTAACGTAAACGCATGAAATGGGCCAAAGTAGACACCTCCTAAAAATTAACATTATTATAGCAAATAATAGTGAGGCAGAAAAGACAAATTAAGCTGAACGCAAACGAAAGCAGCCGGCTCTGATTCGCCGGCTGCTTTATCATAGATGCTTTTACGTGCGTCACGCTGAATGCGTCATGCCTTATTTTTCACTAAACGTTAGTCGTAAATCATCGGGCTGCTTCTGTGGGCATTTGTATAATTATCGCGGTCTGTACGGTCGGTCATGCTGCGATAGTTCATGTTGCCATCGTAACCACGCGTTTCAATTTTGTTAGCGTTGGCCGGGAACAAGCGCTCAGCCATTGCATTAAATTCGACTAGGAAGCCTTGGATCGGATGACCGTTGCGAACATCAGTCATGTAGCTCGTCATACGGCCGACAAAATCGGGATTAGCCGATACGTAGACATTGTCTACACCTGGCTTCACCTTTTTGACTTCCTTGGCAATTTCGGCTTTAATTTGCTGAGTCAGCGCATTTTCGCCTGTGCTCATCGTGTTCATGCGGCGTTGGTAATTCGAGCCGTCACGGCCCATATAGCTGGAGTTGGTGCGGCTCATCAGCTTTTTATCGCCATTTTTGAGATTGTCCTCAAAGGATACCGCCACATAGGCATTGTTATCGGTCAGCAAAACGTTTGCGGATTTTACGTTATGCTTATTGGCAATACGTTTCGCAATTTCTTCGCTCATTTCCATTTTATAATTTTTATGACTACCTACAATATTATTGCCTCGGATGCTTTTTCCATTTACGTAATTTTTCTCATTCATATGATCGTTAGCGAAACGATCGTTTAACATTCTGTTCCCATTTGCATCTTCCCTTACCATTTTGGTGCGAATGTTCTTATTTCCCAAATCCCCTTGATTGGCTGCACAGCCTGTCAACATGGCGCTAAGCAGGGCGCCTGCGGACAAGACAGCAAAAAAATTCGTTTTACGCATGTGCCGTATTCCTCCCTTGTTGTTGTTTACAGGCCTCATGACCCGCTATTAGGATGGGCGATCGGGATTCAGACTATGCACCAATTGGACTTGACAAAATGTATGGAGAGGAGTAATTTATTATCAGGTATTAGCATCTGGTACTAAATTATGAAGGAGTTGTTTTTCATGACCATTTCCACTCTCTTACAATCCCATGCAGCAGTAACGGCTATCGGCACTTATGTACCTGATCGCATTTTAAGCAATTCAGATTTAGAAAAGCTTGTAGATACTTCGGATGAATGGATTTTTCAACGTACAGGCATCCGCGAGCGCCGAATAGCCCAAGAACAGCAATATGCCAGCGATTTGGCCATTGAAGCCGTTCGCGATTTAATCCACAGATATAACAAAACCGTTCATGATGTCGACTACATCATCGTTGCAACTTCCACACCGGATGCTTTCGTCCCAAGTGTAGCTTCACGAGTGCAGGCTTCTTTCGGCATGAAGGGCTGCGGAAATGCTGATTTGCAAGCCGCTTGCGCCGGCTTCACGTCCGCCCTGCAAATGGCCAATGGCCTATTGCTCTCCAAGCTTTGCCGCAAAATTTTAATTATTGGCACCGAAACCCTTTCGCGCGCTACCGACTATACAGACCGGACGACCTGCATTTTATTCGGCGATGGTGCCGGTGCCATGCTCGTTGAAACGCTGGAGATGGGAGCCGATTTAAGCAGTGCGTCTACCGCTGGTTCTACACTGCCTGCTGGCGACATACTCGCTTCAAATGCGAGCACCGATGGTGAGCAGGGGCATCACGTATACCGCAGCAGCCTGGCGCCACACATCGGCAGCTTCGAGCTTTCACAAAATAACATGCTCGTCCAAAATGGACGGGAAGTGTATCGCTGGGCGTTAAGCCGCGTAGCAGCAGGCGTTCAAGAGCTGCTGGACGGCAGCGGCCACACCGCTCAGACGATTGACTGGTTCGTTCCGCACAATGCCAATCAGCGTATTATAGATGCTTTATGCGAGCGTATCGGTTTTGAAGAGCAGCAGGCGCTGTCCAGCATTGAGCATTATGGCAACACCTCTGCCGCTTCCATTCCGCTTGCGCTGGATGCAGCCGTCAAAGACGGCAGAGTGAAGCCGGGTCATCTGCTGCTGTTATATGGTTTTGGAGGCGGACTTACGCAATCTGGCGTTATTATGCGGTGGTCCATTTAAGCTGCCGCAGCTAGAACAGCGTGCCCCAAGCCTCATTATGAAAATAAAATGGACAGCATCGCATGCAGCCTATGGGCATAAGTATGCTCGCTCAGCGTGCGATGCATGCCGCGAATGGCAATTTCCTTGCGCTCATTTTCATGATTCAAATAATAGTCCAGCTTTTCCACCATATCCTGCGGAGATTCATACGTCACAATTTCCACACCCGGTGTGTAGAAAGAAACGAGATCTTCCCGCACATCCGTTAGCTGGAGTACAGCACAAGCCGAAATTTCAAATGTGCGCGGATTTGGCGAAGCCGCCGTTATTCCTAGACTGTTGCTGTTAAATAAAGCATCATCATGAGCCCGGTGCATATTGATGACGATTTTGGACGCATTATAAGCAAGCGCCGTATCCTGCGGAGTCATCCATTCTCCTAGATTGATTTTAGATCGCAGCCTATCGAAATGTTCCAGCCGATCCCACCATATCCCCGATATGAGAGTATCTTTGGTAGCCAGATAGGAAGCTGCCTCGTTAAAATATTGAACTCTGTTCAAATAGCCCGAGCCGATGAAGCTGATCTCCTTGCGTTTGCTGCGCTGCGGGTTCATCGGCCTGAACTGGGCAGGCATGACGCAGAACGGCAAATAATGCACATTGGCACATCCGCGTTCCTGATAAAGCGCTACACAATTTCGATCAAGCGTAAACACGGTATCATAATGCGGGGCAAGCGTTGTCGTGATATCCGCGTAATAAGGGTCATCTGTAAACCAAATAGCTGTACGAATGCCCAAAGCGCGCATGGCATCAATTTGCGCTACATCAAACTGCAGCCCATCCAGCACAATAACATAATCCGGACGAGCTTGCGCGGCGATTTCTGCTACAGGCTCCCCCGTCTTCACGACAGTTAGCTGAGCGACCATTCCCGATAATGTAGCGGCTACCGCTTCATCCAGCGGCGAATAAGGAAATCCCTTTCCTGTGGACACGTACATGACATGTACAGGCCATACTCCTACTATGGGGGGGATACGGCTAATAACCGACTCGCATTGGCCAATCCAATAACCGTCCCCCCAGCCTGCATGGTAGCCTGCAGCTCTCCCTAGTTCCACTTCAGTAGGCGGAATCTGCCTTTGTCGCAAAGCCGATCGTTTAGCCATTCGGCTCTCCCTCCCTCATAATAAGCTGTAATAACTGCACGGCACGTGCTCTGAATGTATGGTCTCTCAGCGTCCGGCGCAGACCATTAACTGCGATCCGGCTGCGGGCTTCCTCATTTTTCAAATAAAAATCGATTTTTGCTGCGAGCTCCTCAGCATCTTGAAAAGTCTCAATTTCCTGTTCAGGCGTGTAATAATACGGCAAGTCCTCACGAATATCCGTTAGTTGAAAAGTGCCGCAAGCGGCAATCTCATACGTTCGCGGATTGATCGAGCGCCCCGGGCTTTGTAAAGCATTAAAATTGTCTGAGCCTGCCTCTGTCGTTCGATGAATATTAATGACGATTTTAGCGCTGTTATAATAAGGGATCGTCTGTTCAGCACTCAACCAGTCGGTATGAATAAACGGCTGCAGCCGCTTATAGGCCGCTAAACGCTCCCATAGCCCCCCGGACAAAAAGATTTTGCGCCTCTTTGCCAGCAACCGCTCGCTAATGGCATCAAGAAGCCCGATTCGGTTCCAAAATCCTTGCCCAATAAAGCAAACATCGCTGGCAAAAGCTGAATCCTTTCGCTGCGGCCGATACAAGCCGGAATGCACCGCCAAAGGCAAATAATGTACGTTGGTGCAGCCAATGCTGCGATACAGCTCAAGTGTCCCAAGCTCATGCGTCAGCACGATATCATAATGCGGCGCTGCTATAACCGTCTTCTCTGTCATATATGGATCATCTACGAACCATACCGCTGTGCGGATGCCGCGCTGCTTGACCTCGCCGATCTGCTGAAGATGATTGGCTGGAAAAGTATGCAGGCCGTTCATCACAAGCACGATGTCGGGGGAAATAGCTGCCGCTTGCTCAGCAAGCTGTTCTGCGCTTCCGACATGAAGCTCGGTTACACTCGCTTGCAGCGCCTCAATGAGGCCCGTGTCAATGGCTTCAAATCCTTGCGGAATATAGAGCATTCGCATTGGAACGGGCGTCAGCTCCGGCGGAGGCAACAGTCCGCTTATTGCTTCGCAAGCGCCGTCTCGCCAGCCGGTATGAAAGCCGGTTTCATACCCACTTTGCCGTACTTGCTTGCGGGAATTATTTTTTCTGGCTACCATTTGCTGCACCGCCTTGCTTCGATTTCAATCGCTGCACAACACGCTTCCAATATGTATATGTCAAAAACAGACCAGCTAAGCGGCACTTATCCCTGCATCGCAAAAATTGGCGTTTAACCTGCTTTTTCCGCCAAGATTTTTGCCATATATGGATAGGAACACAGCTTGTCCTCAGGCCAATAATCCAAAAAAAGCTCTAACCTGCTGATGGCGGAATAAACCATCAAACGGGCTGAGCTAATTTAAATATAATGTTCGCATACTTCCGTAAAGCATGACGAGGTGCGTACCGGTTACGGCGTTTGCTCATATGCCAGCTGATGTCCATCTTCAAAACCTTTCGCAAATCCAGCATTATAGCCGGAATTATACGTCTGGTTGAAGCCCTCATTAAAGGTCTCCGGCTCCATCACGCGTTGTCTGACCACTTTCCTGCGGCGGCGCAGCGATGAGCTGCTTCCTGTTCTTTTTCCTGTTGCCCTGCGCTTACGCGAGCTTTTTGGGCGGCGCGCTACAGCTTTGCTGGCAGAGCGTTTCGTTGCCCGTTTGCGGACGGACACGCGTTTTTTCATACTCAATTCCAATTCCTCCTGTTCACTTGCGGATGCCACCGCACCTGCTTTTCTCGCAGCTCGTTAAGGAGCCATGGCTTGGGCGGGCTGCCCTTCTTTACCCGGTAGCTGCGCACTGGCCAACCCGTCACGCTTTCCGCTAGCTGCTCCTGCATATTGGTTAGCAGGCGTACATTTTCACCAATTCGCTTGGCTGTTTGAGGAGTCAGCTCCGCTACATCAGCCACGCTGTTCAAAATGCGGGCAAGCGCGAGCTGGCTCCGCGCAATCGAAGCCAGCACCTCCAATTTAACCTCTCGCTCGCGGCGCACCATTTCTCTCAATTCCCGCCTCCGAAGCCACCGCCAAATTGGAAATCCGATCCCGAGGAATCGTCTTCCCCTCCATCCTTTTGCAATACGGCTTTGAGCACGGATACGATGCCTTGGCTCATTTTAGTAATGCCTTCAATCGTCTCGACCATCTGGTCATGTACAACTAGCGTTTGCTTAAGCTGCGTACGGTCGCCTGGAAACGTGCCCGTATGAACATGATTGCATATCCAGTTGCGGGCCTTCTCCGCTTCCTCCGCTTTCGCTTCCAGAATTAGTGCCACGTTCCACTGCATATTGGCTGTAGCGCCCAACATGCGCATATAGGCTTGCTCTCGGTCCATGACATGCGCTCCCCTTTTCGCTCCGTCATTCTTCCTCGCCCGGGTTCAGCTCTTTTATCATATAAGACAGCTGAGATGCCAGCGTCTCTTGCAGCTCAGCCATGCTGTTTAAATAAGCAATAACGCTGCCGAACAGCGATTGCGATTCCCCGAGCAGATCGTCTACGCCGCCAAAATTCGGTTGATGATCGGGGAGGCTTTTCACAATTTCGGCCATTCGTACCGTGACATGGCGCTTTGCCTCCAGCATTCGTGCCACCTGGCTGTTGGAATGAGATAAATGCTCAATAATTTCGGTTGCGATATGCTGCATGGCCAACGATCCTCCCTCTGGCTGTGGCTTGGCCCTGTGCCGCCACTTGAATTGGTGCAGCTATTTACAGCATATGCACGGCAATACACAGTGATACTTGGCGTCAAACAGTGGCCGGAAAACCATTTTATAGTTGTTGGCGAAGCTTGACAGTTGGTATAATCGGCAATCCCTCTGGGATCGCATGCAGCTGCTCCAATGTAAGCTGGACGGATGGCCTTGCCTTAAGCGCCCAGCCTTCAAAAGCAGCTTCCGTTATCATTTTCCGCTTCAGACCCTGCTGCATATAATAATGAAAACCATCTAGCCCGCTAACGGTTTTGCCATGAAGGTCGCTGCCTTCCATCGCCAGCATTTGCTGCCACTTGGCATGAACTTCCTCGCTAGATATCGGCGAGCCCAGCGGCCAGCGTCTGATGTCAATTTGTCCGATGCGGATGGCTTCTCCGCTAAACTCGCCTTCAACAGGGCGCCTGCTGCCGCCTTCAATCCAATACACTCTACCAGTTAATGAAGTAACCGCAATGCTATCCGGGTAATAAGCCGCTTCCCCAAGCGTCGCCAGCTCGACCTGCAGTGCAGGCTGCTCGGCAGCACGATGCTTCATAACGCTTACCAGTTCATGCGGATTGCCCCATTTATTCATATAATGCTGCAGGTTGCGGTTATTAACCTCCTCAAGCTGTGCACCTAAAGCTTTGATGCTGACGCTGCCAAAATGGTGGATAAACGAGTCGCGGGCAATGACAAGCGAATACCCCAGCAGCTTCACTCGAATGTTATAGTCATCATCTTCAAAATTGCCAATTTCAAAGCCTTCGTCAAAATAGCCAATTTTCTCCCACAGTTCTCTGCGGAGCAAAAGGCAGAAGCCCGTCAGCCGTTCAACCTGCTGCCAGCGTTTGGCATCAGGCACATTATTAAGTCTAGCAAAGTCCGGCATATCCGCCACGTTCGTATAGGGAACCTCTATCAGCTGCTCCCCGCCAATATAGTTGGTGACAGGCCCGACCATGCCAATTTGCGGATTGCTGTTCAAGCAGGCCAACAAATTGTCCAGCCAATTGTCGGTTACGAGTGTGTCATTGTTTAATATAAGCATCATCGTGCCTTTAGCCATCATCATGCCTCTGTTGACTGCCCCAGCGAAGCCATAGTTTTCGCTTAAAACCCGGTAGCGCACCTGGCCATCAAGCTGGGCCAAATAGCTCCCCGTCCCATCGGTCGAAGCATTATCAATGACGATAATTTCATAAGCAAGGTCCGTATGGTCTACAATACTTTCAATGCACAGCTTCAAATATTGGAGCTGATTATAGCTCGGTATAATGATGCTCGTTCCTTGAAACTTTTCATTGTAGCTAGTAAGCCCCGCTTGCCGCCCATCCTGATAGCCTTGCTCGACACCTTGGGCATACGACGCTTGCTGCCGCACGCGATATTGTTTTGTAGTGCGGGGCCGCTTTCTTGCCGCTATTCTTCTCATTCTCCCGTCTCCTTCAACAGCCTCGCGGCCGCTTCATGCAAGGATTCGAACGTGCCCGCATCCGTCCACCATCCTGCAAGTGTATGGGAAGCGAGAGTTCCCGCACGGGCATACATATTGTTCAAATCGGTAATTTCCAGTTCGCCGCGGCCTGACGGCTCCAACCGATCAATCGCTGCAAAAACACTGGAATCATACATATAAATGCCCGTTACGCATAAATCCGATAGCGGTTCAGCTGGTTTTTCATCTATATAAGCAATTTGTCCCGCTTCCTGAAACACTGCTATGCCATAGCGATGGGGGTCTGGCACCTGTTTGAGCAGCACCATTGCGCCTTCCTGCTGCTGGGCAAATTTCCGCACATAAGGAGCCAAATTATCCTCGAACAAATTGTCGCCGAGCAGCACGATAAACTTCTCATCATTCCGTATAAAATCGCGCGCCAGCTCCAGCGCTTCCGCGATGCCGCCCGCTTCCTCCTGAATACGATAAGTCAGCGAGACACCAAGCTCGCGGCCGCTTCCTAAATACTCCGCAAACAAACCTATCGACTGCCGTCCTGTCACGAGCAGCATTTCTGTAATGCCTGCCTGATGCAGCTTATCGATGCCATAAAAAATCATCGGATGCTTGCCTACAGGTAACATATGCTTATTCATTAATGTAGTCAGCGGTTTTAGCCGCGTCCCTGTTCCTCCTGCCAAAATGACTGCTTTCACGGTTTAACCTCCATGCCGCTTTAGCCATAGCCTAAAGCGCAAACTCGCGACAGCGACGGTAATCCTCAAAGCCGCCACGTTCATTAGATTGTGTAATGAGCCAGTGGATCGCTTCCAAATGATCCCCCACAATGAGATGCTCCAACGGGCTGCGCCGTTCGCGCTGCGGCCTGCGCCTGTTTATTTTGCCAACATTGACCGTATGCACAGCTTCAACCTTCAAACCAAGCCGAATCGCTCTCGCATGGGCAAGTGGTGGGACGCACAGCGCCTCTGCTCCGATTAGAGACAAGCATTGCCTGCTTATGGCATGGGGGACTGCTGTGAAGGAAGCTCCTTTCAAATCTGGGCGTTCCAGCACAATATTGAGCGTGTGCTTCGCAAGCACGACGCTGTGCACAGTGGTTTTGTCCACGGGACCGGTATAATCATTTAAAGCAGCATCTGCGCCGCGATGCAGTACTGCATAGACAAAATGCCGCAATTGTGCGGTGCTGATGACCATATCTCCATCCACAAACAGCAATACTTCACCTAGGGCAGCCCGCGCTCCAACGCTTCGTCCAACATCATGGCCAAGCGCCTTTTCATAACGGAGCACTCGTGCTCCTGCACGCCTGGCAATTTCGGCTGAACCATCCGTCGAGCCATTTGCAACGACGATAACCTCAGTCCGGGGATGGACACCCGCCGCCTCCCTTATAACCCTTCGAATGGTAGCCCGTTCATTCATAACGGGAATAATAACGGATACGACTGGAGACTGCATCGGCTGCGCTTCTCCGGCATATTCGTCTGCGGCCGCACCGCTCTGGGCGGGATGCGGCTTTTTCACAGCGCGGAAATTCCGGGCTTTTTTCCCCTTTGCACCCTTCGCTTTCTTCATCCGCTTTGTTCACCTCGGTATACGCCTATAGTTCAAAATGGTGCTGCAACGTAATTACACCACATTGTATGTACCTCCATCATCTGCGCAACGGCAAATGTACAACTCCCATGATGTCTGTCCCGCACCCATATCAACGGCAGTAGGCGGTTAACAGTAAAAAAAAGAAATTCCCCTCGCGCCTTGCGTGAGAGGAATTTTTTTTCCGTGCTAAATTACAGCATCTTATCAGCAAATCGCTGATGGCATTTTAAGCAAACCTTATTGTCCGATTGCAATCCAGTTGATGGTGCCGATGAAAGCCTCACTGAAAAAACGGCGATTAATGGATAGGATGACATGCCCCGGCTCCTTCGCTTGAATGCATACATAGCAGGCCGGGTGATCGGTCGTTGCTGTAAGCACATATTGATTGCTTGCGAACGGTTCGTCAAAAAGAATAACCTGCTCTAACTGCTGTTTCTCAGGAGGAAAGCTATACGGGCATAACCCAAATTGCTGCTTGCTAATGCTGCCCCTCCGACCAACGATTGGCGAAAAAGCAAGAGCCGATACCGTTACGCTGGCAGGCGCTAGATGCGCGGCGGTGACAGCACCATGCGTGATTTTGTCACTCGTTACGCTGTCGGTCGACAAATGCTCCGCCTTCACGGCTCCTTCCGCCAGCGCCTCACTGCCTACACTCGCAAAGGCCAGCTTCGTCGCTGTTATGCTCGCTTCACCCAGCTTTTCCGTTGTGACGCAGCCACCCGCTAGCTTTTCGCTCGTTACGCTCTCTGCCGATAGATGCTTGGTGATCACAGCCCCTTCTGCCAACGCTTCACTGCCTACGCTCGCAAAGGCTAGCTTCGATGCCGTTATGCTCGCTTCGCCCAGCTTTTCTGTTGTGACGCAGCCATCTGCTAGCTTTTCGCTCGTTACGCTCTCTGCCGATAGATGCTTGGTGATCACAGCCCCTTCTGCCAGCGCTTCCCTGCCTACGCTCGCAAAGGCCAGCTTCGACCTCGTTACACTCGCTTCACCTAATTTTTCCGTCGTGACACTGCCATGCGCTAGCTTTTCGCTCGTTACGCTCTCTGCCGATAGATGCTTGGTGATCACAGCCCCTTCTGCCAGCGCTTCACTGCCTACGCTCGCAAAGGCCAGCTTCGAACCCGTTACACTCGCTTCACCTAATTTTTCCGTCGTGACACTGCCATGCGCTAGCTTTTCGCTCGTTACACTCTCTGCCGACAGATGCTCCGCCTTCACGGCTCCTTCTGCCAGCGCTTCACTGCCTACGCTCGCAAAGGCCAGCTTCGATGCCGTTATGCTCGCTTCGCCCAGCTTTTCCGTTGTGAAGCAGCCATCCGCTAGCTTTTCGCTCGTTACGCTCTCTGCCGATAGATGCTCCGCCTTCACGGCTCCTTCTGCCAGCGCTTCACTGCCTACGCTCGCAAAGACCAGCTTCGACCTCGTTACACTCGCTTCACCTAATTTTTCCGTCGTGACACTGCCACTCGCTAGCTTATCGCTCGTCACGCTCTCTGCCGATAGATGCTCCGCCTTCACGGCTCCTTCCGCCAGCGCCTCACTGTCTACGCTCGCAAAGACCAGCTTCGACCGCGTTACACTCGCTTCACCTAATTTTTCCGTCGTGACACTGCCATTCGCTAGCTTATCGCTCGTCACGCTATCCGTCGCCAAATGCTCAGCGGCAACAGCTCCATACGTGATTTTGTCGCTCGTTATGCTGCCTGTTGACAGATGCTCCGACTTCACGGCTCCTTCCGCCAACGCCTCACTGTCTACGCTCGCAAAGACCAGCTTCGAACCCGTTATGCTCGCTTCGCCCAGCTTTTCCGTCGTGACACTGCCATTCGCTAGCTTATCGCTCGTCACGCTATTCGTCGCCAAATGCTCAGCGGCAACAGCTCCATACGTGATTTTGTCGCTTGTTATGCTGCCTGTTGACAGATGCTCTGCTTTAACGGCTCCTTCCGCCAACGCCTCACTGTCTACGCTTGCCAAGGCCAGCTTCGAACCTGTTATGCTCGCTTCGCCCAGCTTTTCCGTCGTGACACTGCCATTCGATAGCTTTTCGCTCGTCACGCTTTCCGTCGCTAAATGCTCAGCGGCAACAGCTCCATACGTGATTTTGTCGCTCGTTATGCTGTCCGTCGACAGATGCTCTGCCTTCACGGCTCCTTCCGCCAGCGCTTCACTGTCTACGCTCGCAAAGGCCAGCTTCGAACCCGTTATGCTCGCTTCGCCCAGCTTTTCCGTCGTGACACTGCCATTCGCTAGCTTATCGCTCGTCACGCTATCCGTCGTCAAATGTTCGGCGGCAACAGCTCCATACGTGATTTTGTCGCTCGTTATGCTGCCTGTTGACAGATGCTCCGCTTTTACGGCTCCTTCCGCCAGCGCCTTACTGCCTACGCTCGCAAAGGCCAGCTTCGACCTCGTTATGCTCGCTTCGCCCAGCTTTTCCGTTGAGAAGCAACCATCTGCTAGCTTTTCGCTCGTTACGCTCTCTGCCGACAGATGCTCCGCCTTAACGGCCCCATACGCCAACGCCTCACTGTCTACGCTCGCATAAGCCAGCTTCGAACCCGTTATGCTCGCTTCGCCCAGCTTTTCCGTCGTGACACTGCCATTTGATAGCTTATTGCTCGTCACGCTATTCGTCGCTAAATGCTCAGCGGCAACAGCTCCATACGTGATTTTGTCGCTTGTTATGCTGTCCGTCGACAGATGCTCTGCTTTCACGGCTCCTTCCGCCAGCGCTTCACTGTCTACGCTCGCCAAGGCCAGCTTCGTCGCCGTTATGCTCGCTTCGCCCAACTTTTCCGTCGTGACACTGCCATTCGCCAGCTTATCGCTCGTCACGCTATTCGTAGCCAAATGCTCAGCGGCAACAGCTCCATACGTGATTTTGTCGCTCGTTACGCTGGCAGTCGACAGATGCTCCGCCTTCACAGCTCCTTTTGCCAGCGCTTCACTGCTTACGCTCGCATAAGCCAGCTTCGACCGCTTTATGCTTGCATCGCCTAGCTTTTCCGTCGTGACACTGCCGTCTGCTAGCTTTTCGCTCGTTACGCTCTCTGCTGTCAGATGTTCGGCGATTACGGCTCCTTCCGCCAGCGCTTCACTGCTCACGCTCGCAAAGGCCAGCTTCGAACCCGTAATGCTCGCTTCACCTAATTTTTCCGTCGTGACACTGCCATTTGCCAGCTTATCGCTCGTCACGCTATCCGTCGCCAAATGCTCAGCGGCAACAGCTCCATACGTGATTTTGTCGCTCGTTATGCTGTCTGTCGACAGATGCTCCGCCTTCACAGCTCCTTTTGCCAGCGCCTCACTGCTTACGCTCGCAAAAGCCAGCTTCGACCGCGTTATGCTTGCATCGCCCAGCTTTTCCGTCGTGACACTGCCGTCTGCTAGCTTATCGCTCGTTACGCTCTCTGCTGTCAGATGTTCGGCGATTACGGCTCCTTCCGCCAGCGCTTCACTGCTTACGCTGGCAAAGGCCAGCTTCGACGCCGTCACACTCGCTTCACCTAATTTCCCCGTCGTGACGCAGCCATCCGCCAGCTTCTCAGCTCGGATTGAGCCATTTTTGAGCTTGCTTCCAAAAATGCTCTCATCCTCGGCACGGTCAACCGTAATAATATCGGCTGCGAGATGCGCTATAGATAGCGAGTTTTTTCGAATATGATAGCCCTGCACCGTTTCGGCACGAAGATGCTTGCCGGCTATCGTCTCCAACTGCAAATGGTCCCCAGATACGGAATCCTTGCCAAGCTTTGCCTCAGTCACACTGCCATCCTGCAAATTAGCACTGGCTACGCTGTTTATAGCCAAATGCTCCTCGCTGATGCTATATGGCTGAATATGCTTTTCTCCTACGGAAAGCGGGGCCAGTTGTTCAGCAGTCACCGCCTGACTTTGCAAATGCTCCGTACTGATAATAAGCGGCTGGAGCGCTGCGCTGGTGATTGCCGCCTCCTGAATATGCTCGCTTGCAACGCTTGCTTCCGCCAGATTCGCCGCTGTCACAGCTCCTTCCGCTAAATGAACATCGCGGATGCTGCCTTCCTGCACATGAATGCCCAGCACCGATCCATTGGATAAATGACGGCTGTGAATCGCTTCGCCTGCAATGTGCTTCGGATTCACAGCATCCAGCGCCAATTTCGCTGAGTGAATCGCTAAGTCAGCAACCTGCTCACTTCCAACCGCTCCAGGCTGCAAATGGGAGGCCACAATAATCCCGCTTTGCAGATGCTCTTTCTTAAGCGAGCCTAGCTGAATGTGCATGCCATCAATAACGGCTGGAGCGATGTGCTCACCTTGAATGGTTCCTGGGGCAAGCTTAGTTCCTGTCACACTTGCTTCAGCAAGCTTTGCTCCCGTTACACTGTAATCCGCGAGCTTATCCGACGTCACCGCTTCCGGGGAAAGCTTGAGAGAATTGACACTGTGATCTGCCAAATGATGGGAAGATACAACGCCAGGCGCAATATATCTTTCTGTCACAGCTTCATAAGCAAGCTTTGCGCTCGTCACGGCGCCATCATGGAGCGTTCGAGTTGTAATCGCCTCATTCGCTACATGCTTCTCATGAATAATATGCGGCTGTAAATGATTAGCCGTTATCGTTTCAGGCGACACAGCCTCTCCCGTAACAGCTCCATTTGCAAAATGGTACGCCCGCAGCGCTTCCGGCGCGATTTTGTGAAACGTGATCGCTTCATCACGCAATTGCTTTGTATCTACCGAATTATCTGCAAGATGCGCAGCAGATACAGCTCCAGCAGCCAGCTTTGCCGAGGTGACGCTTTGTTCCGCAAGCTGTCTGGTGCCAACAGCCGCATCCGTCAGATGCTGCACCCGAATCGCTCCCGGCGCAATTTTCTCATCTGTGACGGAACCGCTGCGCAAATGCTCCGTACCAACCGCCTCTTCCCGCAGTTGGACGCCAGATACGGTATTTACCGCCAAATGACGATTGTGTATTTGTCCGTCCGCTACTTTCTCAGATGTTATGCTGAAACGGCTCAAATGTCGGGATTGCACAGCATCATCGGCGAGCTTTGCCGCAGTTACACTTTGCTCCGAAAGCTTGGAAACAGTGACGGCATGATCAACCAGCTTGATTGTCGATACGGATTGATCCATCAGCTTGGAGGCTGTTACAGCTTGATCAACGAGATGTCCGCTTTCGATTTGGCGCGGTGAGATATTCTGCCCCAGAACGGCCCCCGCCTGCAAATGAGCGCTGGACACCGCTCCGCTTGCTAGACGCTCGGCGTCTACTGCGTTCGGCTGCAATTCCCTTGCTCCGACCACGCCGGCTTCCAGATGCTGGGCGCTTATTTCGCCTGGGGCCAAATGCTTTCCCGATATTACTCCGACGGCAACATGCTCAGCGAGCAACACCCCAGGTTTAATATGCACGGAATCGATGGACTCTGGGGCTAGCTTCTCCGTATGCACAGAGCCATCACGCAGCTTGGAGCGGGTTACAGCTCCATCGGCGAGCTTGGAATTGTTTACTGCATCATTCGAAAGGTGCTCAGGACGGACGGCTCCGCTTTTGATTTTGCTAGCGGTGACAGACTGCTGTCCAAGCAATTCTTCCGTTACTAACAGCCGTTTCAAATGCCTCGCTTCAATCGAGCCATCGGCAAATTTGTCGGAACCGATCGTACGATCTGCGAGCTTCTCGGAAGTTACGCTGTTATTTTGCAGCTTCTCTCCCGTTACGGAGCCATCTGCCAGCTTTGCTCCTGCGATAGCATTGTTTGCCAGATGTTCCGATATTATCGCTTCTGGTGCGATTTTGGTGCCGGATACAGCTCCCTTAGCAATGTGAATCGCTTCAATCGCATAATCCTGCACCGCTGCTGAATCTATGCTACCCGCACATAGCTTTGTGGAGTCAATTGAAGCTGGGGCAATTTTGTCGCCCGTAACCGAACCATCCACTAAATCGTCGGTATAAATAAATGGATTCGGCCCGCCAAGCTCAGGATTTTGTTTCTCCGCTACCAACGCCAGCTTCTCTTCATGGCTCAGTCCAACATTCTCTTCATGACTCAGTTCAGCAATCTCTTCATGGGTACTGGCAAATGCAAGCTCAAATGGCTGGTCAACGTCCAGCACCAGTTCCTCCTGCACATTCTGTGGTGGCGCCTCTTGCTTAAATATTTGCGACGATTCTTGTTTCCCATCCAATTGAATACTTTGCGGTTCTGTCTCAGCCTCGTTTGGCAGCAGCTCTCCTTCTTCATCTTGCAGCTGGTCAATGCTGAATGACGCTTCAGGTACCACAATCGCATTGATGCTTACCGACTTTGTCTCCCCAGCATTCGCTGGCTTAGTTTCAGCCTGCTTCTGGGCTGCTTGGGCTTGCGTCTTTTTGCTATTTAATTCATCGAGCCATTTCAATTCAGAAGCATTCGGATTATCAACGTAAAAAAGCGGCCTTTTTCTTCTTGAGCTACCTGGTTTTCTGCTTTTCGCCATTGCCCTCTCCTTCTTCCACCTGATTTGTCTTAGGCAATATATGCACAAACCTATAGGCTCGTTACTTGATTTTCTAAGACTGCCAAGCAGAAACATGACAGATGGCCGTTCACATGAAAGCAGACACCCCCAGCCATTACGCATAAGTTCAAAAGGACATTCCCGTTCTCTCACGGCAGCGCCCAATTCACTTCTATACAGTAAAAGGCCTTTCGAAAACGCATAGCGCTTCGAAAGGCCTGAACAAACGATTATAAATGGAGCTGCAACCGCCTATTTGGAACGGGACAGCAAGTAAAGGAAATAGGGAGCGCCAATGACGGCGATTACGATACCTGTCGGAATTTCCGAAGGCTGGAACGCCCAGCGAGCCAGCGTATCTGACACAATGACGAGCAATGCTCCCGCCATCGCTGAAGCCGGAACGAGAATTTGATGCGTCGGTCCGACAAGACGGCGAGCCAAATGCGGACCAATTAGTCCGACAAAGGAGATTCCGCCACCAACGGCCACACATGTTGCAGCCAGACCTACCGCTGCTGCAAGCAGCTTCATCCGGTCCTTCTCAACCGGCGACCCCAGTCCCGTTGCCATCTGTTCGCCAAGATTCAAAATATTCATCGAACGCGACTTGAACATAACATAAGGTATCAATAATAAAATCCATGGCAGAGCAGCAAGTACAAACTTCCAGTTGGTTCCCCAAATGTTGCCTGCAAGCCAAATTTGAACGAATTGAAAGTCATTCGGATCAAGCGCTAGGCTGAGTACAATGACAAGCGCACTTATGCCGGCTTGCACTGCAACGCCGACAAGAATCATCCGTGTAGGCAGCAGCCCGTGATAACGTTTATAAGATAATGTATAAATGAGCAAGGCAGTAAGCGCAGCCCCGCAAAAGGCAAGCATCGGCATAAAAAATGGCGACGCCATCTGATTATCACGGAAAAAAGAAACATACAAAATAACCATTAGCCCTGCTCCAGCATTAATACCGAGCAAGCCTGGATCGGCCAGCGGATTGCGGAACAGCCCTTGCATCACACAACCAGAAACGGCAAATCCTGCACCAATCAAGACGGAAATAACAATACGCGGCAAGCGAAAATCAAATAAAATCAGATCCTGCTTCGCCGTTCCGTACCCGAATAACGTTTTGAATACATCAAGCGGAGACAGCTTAATAAAACCTGTATTCATACTAATTACAAAAGCCGTAATAATGAGCACGCCCATAATGCTCATGACTATTATGGCTCGTCTCGTTCTGCGCTGCTCGCTTTTTGGAATTAAAGAAGCGGTGCTCATAACTATAAACTCCCCCTTTGCTTAACGGCAAGATAAAGGAAGAACGGAACACCTATAATAGCAATCAGAGCACCAACCGGCGTCTCATAAGGGCTATTAATCGTACGTGCTACAATATCAGCTACGATGAGCAGAAGCGCACCGAGTACGGCGGAGCAAGGTATGATCCAGCGGTAATCCACGCCTACCAAATAACGGGCCACATGGGGAACAATAAGTCCGATAAAGCCAACCGCTCCGACAACGGATACAGAGGCACCGGCCAAAATAAGCGTAACAATAATGCCGATCGTCTTCGTCAGCTTCGTACGCTGTCCGAGGGACGAAGCAACATCCTCACCTAGACTGAGCAAAGAAATGGAGCGCGAAATCGCAATGGCTGCCAAAATGCCGCCGATAATCCAAGGGGCAACAATGCCAATCTGCGACCATTTTGTACCGGCAATGCCGCCTGCATACCAGAAAGCAATATCCTGTCCAATTTGAAAGTGAATTTGAATTCCTTCGGACAGGCTCATGAACAACGTGCTAATAGCTGCGCCCGCAAGCGTCAGCCGGACAGGCGTCAAGCCGCCCTTGGCAAGCGAGCCGATACCGTAAACGATACCCGCAGCAAGCGCCGCTCCGAAGAAACAAATAATCATAATTTCCAAATGAGACATGCCACGGAAAAAAGCAAAGCACAGCGCAAGCGCAAAGCCTGCACCCGAATTAAGACCGAGCAAGCTCGGGTCAGCGAGTGGATTTCGGGTCATCCCCTGCATAACGGAGCCTGATACCGCGAAGGCCGCTCCTATAAGTGCAGCTGCAAGTGCCCTTGGCATCCTCAGCTCTTGAATAATCTGATGCTGGGTAATATCTGGATTAAAATAAAAGACGGCGGTCCAAACCGTGGATAAGCTAATTTTAGCTGCTCCGACTGAAATAGATAAAGCAAGGCCAAATAACACAGCAGCTGTGCCAACGATCAGAATGATGCTCGCTACTAGGGGCCTTGAACGCTGCCTCATCTGCTTCAATTCCTGTTTTTGCTCCTGTTTCAACGACATGATGCAGCTACCTTTCCCTTCATACCAAATAAAATGGCTTCATGATAACGATTCTCGTTTTCAAATATACCAAAGTTTGTTTGTTTATTCAAGCGTAAACGGCTACCGCCATCCTCTGGCGGCAAAGCTACCGTTTCGCGATGAAATCTAAGCCTATTATAAGGGGAAAACTTATATAGGCTTAGATTTCAATGAAAGAATCGTATCCTCTTAAAAATCCATCATCTCTGTTTTTATTGCCTCTTGATTTTTGGTTAGTGTTCACTTACAATACAAACATGAACAAAAAATCACATGCCGATAGTAAAAAAAAGGATATTTTGCAGGCGGCGATGCTGCTGTTTGCCACGAAGGGTGTTGACGGCGTTTCCGTCAAAGAAATAGGGCAGGCTGCCGGCGTAACGGATGCGGCGATTTACAAGCATTTTAAAAGCAAGGATGCCGTTGCTTTGGAAATCTTTGAGCAGGATTGTGCCAGCTACACCGCTTTAATCGATTATTATGTGCAGAAGGATGGCAGCAGCGCCAGCCGGTTTCGCCAATTAATCGACGAGGTGCTGCAAATGCACGACGAGGACCAATACGGACTGCTGCTGCTTTCCCAGCAGCATGAGCTGTTTTATACAGCAAGGATGGAAGGGCAGCTCAGGCAGCCGCTTGATGCATTAATAGACTTTATAGAGCAAGGCATCGAGCGCGGCGAGCTTCCAGAGCAAAATGCCCGCCTGTCGGCTGTCATGGTGATCGGCATTATAACCCAGCTAGCCGTATCCAGCATGCATGGCGATCTTCCCGCACAGCTTGCGCCGGACGCCGAGCAAATTAAGCGGCATCTATTAGCTTTAATAGGTCATTCGTGACCTTTTCTTTTTAATCTATTGGTTAGTGTTCATTAACTAAAATTCAAGGAGTGTTCCAAAACGATGAAAAACATTTTAATTATTCAAAGCAATCCCGCTGAAGGAAGCTACAGCGAGGCGCTGGCTGCCGCTTATGCTGAGGGAGCCGCTGGCGCCGAGGTCCGCACCATTCATTTGTCCCAGCTCGACTTCAATCCCGTCCTGGTCGGAGGCTACAATAACAAAGCACCACTAGAGAAGGATCTGCAGGACGCGCAGGCGCATATCAAATGGGCCGATCATCTTGTTTTTGTATATCCAACCTGGTGGGGCGGGCCTCCCGCTTTGCTCAAAGGCTTCATTGACCGCGTCTTTCTGCCCGGCTTCGCTTATAAATATGTGAAAGGCAAGGATCTTCCCAAGCAACTGCTCAAAGGAAAAACAGCCCGGATCATCGTCACGATGGACTCGCCGGGCTGGTACTATCGTTTTTTCCAAGGCATGGCTGGCCACAAAATGATGAAAATCAACATTCTGCAATTTTGCGGCGTCAAATCCGTCCGTTTTACATCGCTGTATGAGGTCAGAAAATCATCGCTCGCCAAAAGGCAAGGCTGGCTTGCCAAGGTGAAGCAACTCGGGGAAAAGTTCGCCTAACAGCGCCCGCCTCTCCTTGCTTATAGCAGCCTTTTGACTGTAATCTTCTATGTCCCGCTAACATATATGCGGCTTCCCGATTCCTTGAACGCCTCGGACTTTTCCTTCATTCCCGCTTCAATGGCCTCTGTCGTCTCCAGCCCATTTTGCTCGGCGTACTCTCTAATATCTTGTGTAATGCGCATGCTGCAAAATTTAGGTCCGCACATCGAGCAGAAATGCGCGGACTTAGCCGCTTCTGCTGGCAGCGTCTCATCGTGGTACGCCATGGCGCGCTCAGGATCCAGCGATAAGTGGAACTGATCGCGCCAGCGGAACTCGAAGCGCGCTTTCGACAGCGCATCGTCCCGCAGGCGAGCCCTAGGATGGCCCTTGGCCAGGTCGGCGGCATGGGCCGCTATTTTATACGTAATAACCCCTTCCTTCACATCATCCCGATTCGGCAGCCCAAGATGCTCCTTCGGCGTCACATAACAGAGCATCGCAGTTCCGAACCAGCCGATCATAGCTGCGCCAATAGCCGATGTAATATGGTCATAACCGGGAGCAATATCCGTTGTCAGCGGCCCCAGCGTGTAGAAAGGCGCTTCCTCGCACACCTCCAGCTGGCGGTCCATATTTTCTTTAATCAAGTGCATAGGCACATGTCCCGGTCCTTCGATCATCACTTGCACATCATGCTTCCAGGCGATTTTCGTCAGCTCGCCCAGCGTATCCAGCTCGGCAAACTGCGCTGCATCGTTGGCATCGGCTATCGAGCCCGGACGCAAGCCATCGCCTAGCGAGAACGAAACATCGTAAGCCTTCATAATTTCGCAAATGTCCTCAAAATGCGTATATAAAAAGTTCTCTTGATGGTGGGCCAGGCACCATGCCGCCATAATCGACCCGCCACGCGACACGATGCCCGTCACCCGCTTGGCTGTTAGCGGAATATAGCGAAGCAATACGCCTGCATGGATCGTAAAATAATCAACCCCCTGCTCCGCCTGCTCAATGAGCGTATCGCGGAACACCTCCCAGCATAGATCCTCCGCTTTGCCATTTACCTTCTCCAGCGCCTGATAAATCGGCACGGTGCCGACCGGAACCGGGGAATTGCGAATAATCCATTCGCGCGTCGTATGAATATTTTTGCCTGTAGACAAATCCATAATCGTATCCGCACCCCAGCGCGTCGCCCATGTCATCTTCTCTACCTCTTCCTCAATAGAAGAAGCTACTGCTGAATTGCCAATATTCGCATTGATTTTCACATGAAATTTCCGCCCAATTATCATCGGCTCGATCTCGGGATGATTAATATTAGCTGGTATGATCGCACGCCCAAGGGCAATCTCCGAGCGGACAAATTCAGGGTCCATCCCTTCTCTTATCGCAATAAATTCCATTTCATGCGTGATGATTCCCTGGCGCGCATAATGAAGCTGGGTGACATTATGTCCTTTTCTCGCCCGCAGCGGCCGCGTCGTTATTGGAAAAAGCTCCGCTCCGCGCTCATTCGCCTTCTCGGCCGTCCTAAAACCGTTATCCTCCGGCTTTACGCTGCGTCCGTCGTACCGCTCTACATCTCCTCGACCTTCAATCCACTCTCCCCTTACATGCGGCAGCCCTTTGTGAACATCCGCCTCATAAGCGGTATCGGTATATGGCCCACTCGCGTCATACACGCGAATCGGCGCATTCGGTATTTTTTCTCCGTTTCTGCCTGTGCTCGCTTCGAGCTCAATTTCGCGCATTGGCACCCAAATATCCAAGCTTGATCCCGACTCGTACACCTTGCTGCTGCCCGGCAGCGGATTCATAAAGATCGTCATATGCTAAAAAACCTCCCATGGCATTATGAAGATCCACCAGGAGGCCTTTAGACGTAAATTCAGTTGGAAAATGCAGCGCCCGGCGCCTGTTCCTTTGCTCCCATTCTATTAGGCGAGATAAACGCCTCACAAACAAATACGCCAAGAGGCGCTCCGCTTGCTTGCATGCTTGTTCAACCAGAGGGCAACAAAAAAACCGCTCCGGCGAAGAAGCGGCAGAATGTGCAAACATACGCGAATAATAGAGCTTCCCTATGCTAAAAAAAGCAAAACGAAGCTGCTCGCGATGAACTCACTTTCCCACTTTCCTACGCTGGCATAACCCAGATCAGGTTCAAAGGGACCAAAGCTCATTCGCTTTATCTCAGCCATGAAGGCGCCCCTAGTGGATTTCCTTGTTAGACTATACCGCTCCCATATACTGGTTGTCAATCCAAGTCGGGCAATTTCCGTTCATTCAGCACATTCATCCAGCTGCGTCCCGTATGCTGCCAAGTGAAGCTTTGCTCCACCCGCTCGCGGCTCTTCTTTCCCATGCTCGCCCTAAGCTCGGAGCTAGCGAGTAGAGCAAGCAGCTTGGCTCTCAGCTCCTTCTCCAGATTTTGCTGTGAAATCAAATAACCGGTGACGCCATCCCGTACAATCTCCTTCATGCCGCCCGCCCGTGTAGCCACTACCGGAAGACCCGTTGCCATTGCTTCGACGTTCACGAGACCGAAAGCTTCACGCTGTCCCGAAGGGACGATCGCCATATCTGCGGCCAAAAACCAGCCTGGCACTTCGGTATACGGCACATAAGGAACGAAGCGCACATGATTCGGATAAGCACGGCCGAGCTGCTGGAGCTTGCGGGAATAAGCGGTGGAGCGATGCGAGCCGTAGAAGGGGCTGCCGACGATAACAGCCAGCATATTCGGATGTTTTTTTACCAGCTCAGGCATAATATGCAGAAGATGGTGAGCGCCCTTGAGCGGTATGAGCCTGCCGAGAAAAATAACGACCTCGCGGCCCTCCAGCTTTTTCGCCTGCCGCTCCCGCTTCCGCTTCTCTCGCCCTTCTTCGGTAAATCGCGATGGAAAAAGCCCCGTTTCCACGCCGGGATAGACGACCCGTATTTTCGCTGCCGCTTCAGGCGCCCTCGTCGCAACAACGCGCCGCAAAAACTCGCTGTTTACAATAATGCGATCAGCCGCTTGCAGGCTTCGGTGCAGACTGGATGGCGTTATATGACCGGGACTTAGAAAAGTAGAGGAATGCAAGCTCAGCCAAATTCGGGCGGACGGCAGCTTCTGCTTCAGGGCAAGCACGTTGTGCGGACGGTTCTCCACCTGAATAACATGCGGTTTGTAAGCAACTAAGGAACGGCCAACAGCGGCGATATAGCTGGCTTTGTTTACCGCTGGGAATCTGACGCAGGCGACGCCATGGACTAGCCCGTTGCGTTTAAGGCCTTTTGTCGTCCGCCCATAAATGCGGGGATGAATCCGATTTTTCAGAAGTGGAACGAATTTTTCGACTACCCGTTCGACCGAGCTGCTTTTTGTGGATGGGATCGGAAATGACCCTGGCGTAACAAACGCCACTCTGGCAAGCGTCATTTCGTTCAACTGCCTCCTAGCGCATTAAAATGGCAATAAGTTTGCGATAGCATACGCGCCATTTCCGCAAATTGCCACTAGCTGGACGGCCGGAGCACATTTATGGCCATTCGTGCAGGTGTATAGATAGCTAAATAAGCCCCTCCTATAATAAATACAGGATTAAGCAGCACCGCATGAATTTCCGTCATAAACACCGTGTCGCGAAGCATCGTTCTCGCTATAGCTGAAGCGATGGAAACAAACGTTGCAAAAAGCAAAATGGCTGCCAGCGCATCCATAACAAGCAGCGCCTTCCGGCTGCGGCAGCCGATCCATCCAGCTGCCAGACAGCAGGCCGCAAGTATAAGTGTGATCAAGATGGTGATGGTCATTTAAGCAAATACCCCTTCTCAGTTTGGGTTTTCTTACATGAAGCTTGGGCTTTTTGTGCAAGAAATAAACGGGAAGGCGTGAAATAAAAGCAAGGCATGGTGAATAAGACAATATAGATGCACGAGGAGAGGAGAAAAATAAGATGAATGCTGCCTATCGCTGGCTGAACGCTTTTTGACTGCTAATCGTCATTGTCGTCAATGCACTCGCCGTCACCCTGCCGCTTGGAGGCAAAACGACTGCCCAGCTTGCGGCGCAATATCCGATTCAGTTCATGCCCGCTGGCTATGCCTTCTCCATATAGAGCCTGATTTATTTGCTGCTTGCCGGATTTGTCATTTATTCCTTTCTGCCGTCAGGCAGAGCAAGCAGGCTGCCTTCCCAGATCGGCATCCTGTTTTTTGTTAGCTGCCTGTTTAATGCGGCTTGGATTTTTGCTTGGCAATACGAGAAGGTGTACGACAGCGTATTTATTATGCTCGCGCTGCTGATCACGCTGATCGCCATCTACACGCGCGCCAGAACGCCCGGCTGGCAGACGGCAACGACTGGCGAACGCTTTTTCGTAGAGCTGCCCTTTAGTTTGTATCTCGGCTGGATTAGCGTCGCGACCATCGTCAACATTACCTCCGCGCTGTACAAGTCAGGCTGGCAGGGCTTTGGGCTGTCCGAGACGGGATGGACGATTATTTTGCTGGCGGTCGCTGCTATGCTCGCCTTAATCATCGGCTGGAGCTACCGCGATGCCGCTTTCGTCGCTGTCTTCATCTGGGCGTTCATCGCCATTATCGTCAAGCAGCAGGAGCATGATGCCATCGTATTCAGCACGCTCGCTGTCACGATTGTGCTCGCGTTGTTTATTGTTTTATTGCTGTTGTTGAAGCTGCGTAGGCTGCATGAGTAGTGGGGGAATGAAGGGAGGGGGAGAGAAAATAGTTCGCCCTAACTATGATAACGGAGTCGGGTACGTTTTTCTGTCACTCTTCCTATGAAGGGTGACAGAAAAATAATAATCGTAGTGATTCTTAAGAGTATTGTTTTAAAAAAACAAAGCTAAAAACAGGTCAATCATGCTGTGCTATCTGACCATAATCAACCTTTTCAAGGTAACGAAAAAACGTTATCCAGAGATAGATTAAACTATCATCAGGCAACTCTTAGCCTGTTACCTCAAGAAGCATATGTGTTGTATCTGGGAAAACTCCATCGCCTAGTTCTTCAGGTTCCCCATTAAAATACCACCCTTATTTTTATATTATGCTTTCTAACCCATTATAATGTTTTTGAGCTTCTGCATGTCCCCGTTCATACGTAACACCATATTTTTTTTCATATAGTTGGATTCAAATAATTCATGGTTTAGAAACAAGATATCATTCTTATTGTAATTCCCTTGTATTAGTCTTTCCCTCGCTACGTAAGCGAGCCAGATTCATGCTCTTCTTATCAGAGATTTTCCTCCATTTCCAAGATAGGTTTGGCGGACACAGCAGCAGCTATTTCAACAGAATCACGGGTTTAGTACAGGCTGCGGACTCAAAATCCGTTAATGCGCTGCAAATGGCCATTTTGAAGGGAAGATTAGAGCGATAACGGACCTCCTGTCCGCGTACGGCCTGAAATTGTAGAAAATGCCAGAATAGCGGAAGCTGTGTCCTCCAAAAATGGAGGGAACATCACGAACCGTGTGGGCTCAGCAACAGCGGTTTCAACAATAGCAGTTTCTCAGTAAAACTCGCATGCTGCGGTTCCTTATGCTATGAATCGCCCCCTCCTGTTTCCCAACCTGTAAAGGTCGCGAATCGAACCTATTGCTTTGTGATGCGGGTTGTGGCACACTGTTTGGGACAAGCACCACTATTCGAAGCAAGAAAGGACGTGACGGTACGAGCATGCTAGATGGATTACTTCGTGCCATGACGGAATTAAGCTCACGCAAGTCGATTTCGAGGTTGACTGGGCGTTTTGCGCAATCCAGAGCGAGCCGCCGTTTTATTCCGCGCTTTGCTTCCATGTATGGAATTAAGGTGGCAGAAGCCGAGAAACCGCTAAATGAATACGCTACGCTAAATGAATTTTTTACCCGTCGATTAAAACCAGGCATGCGACAAATAGACATGAGTGCGGACAGCCTTGTAAGTCCGGTTGACGCTCTTATTACAGGCATTGGCCCAATAGAAAACGGAACAATTGTCAATGTAAAAGGGCAGGACTACACGATTGAAGAGCTGCTGAACCGTTCGCCAAGAGCGGAAAACTACCTTAACGGCCATTATTTTGTCCTGTATTTGAGCCCGACCGATTACCACCGGATTCATGCTCCTGTGGACGGCACAATCGTGGAGAGCGAGCATATTCCCGGCAAGGTGTATCCGGTCAACGAGTTCGGCTTAACCAAAATGCGCCGGGTGCTCAGCCGCAATGAACGGCTCATTACGTATATTAAACATGGCGGCGGTGAAACGGCTGTCGTGAAAGTCGGCGCCATGAACGTCAGCAGCATCCGCTACGTTGACCCGCTGCCGCCGCATACGGTAAAGGGTGGCGATCTTGCTTATTTTGAGTTCGGATCTACAGTCGTGCTGCTGACTGAAAATAAAACCTTCACCCCGCTGCCTAACTTAAAGCTCGGCCAGAAGGTGAAAATGGGCGAGGCGCTTGGCCGCTTGCTGCCGCGTTAACCCACTCGCTCGCCATTCGAGCGTAATTACAACTTAAAAGTCTAATTAAAAAAAGCTCGCTGCCCGTGCGGAGAAATCTCCGCCAGGCAGCGAGCTTTTGTCTGCTTCAGCAGCAGTTGCAGCAGTTGCAGCAGTTGCAGCAGTTGCAGCAGTTGCAGCAGTTGCAGCAGTTGCAGCAGTTGCAGCAGTTGCAGCAGTTGCAGCAGTTGCAGCAGTTGCAGTAGTTGCAGTAGTTGCAGCAAAGCTGCTGTTGCCATCGCTTCAGCCGCGCTGCTGCTGAACCTCCTCCCAGCATGCCGCAATTCGCCGCATGCCCTCCTTAATATCGGCTTCGGCCAAATGCGCGAAGCCGAACAGCGCTGCCGGAGCGCGCTGCTCCTCCGGCTGCCGCCACAGCCGCTCGCCGCGGTTCCAGCTGACGCCTTCCCGCTGGCAGCGCTCAATCAGCCGCTCATAATCCGCGGCTGCCCCAAGCCACACGCCGTACTGATGCAAGCCTGCATCCGACGGCGTAAACCGGAACAAGCCCGCGAGCTGCTCCGCGGCTTGTTCCTTAAAGAGCTTGAGGCGCCGTCCGCAGCTGCGCCTCATCCGCCGCAAATGCCGAACATACTGCCCGCTCGCCATAAATACGGCGAGCGCCCGCTGCTCCGCGATTGAGCTTGGGCTTGGCTCAAGCAAAAACTTTGCCTGCCGCAGCGGTTCCCGCAGCGCATCCGGCGTAATGACATAGCCAAGCCTCAGGTCGGCGTACATCGTCTTGGAGAAAGTGCCGACGTACACGACCCGCCCCTCGTGGTCGAGCGTCTTGAGCGGCTCCGCCGGGCGTCCGCCCCAGCGGAATTCGCTGTCGTAATCGTCCTCAATGATGACAGCACCTTGCCGGGAAGCCCATTGCAGCAGCTCCAGCTTGCGTTCAGGCGCAAGCTGTGCTCCGGTTGGATACTGGCGCGTCGGGGTCACGAACAGCAGCTTTGCATCCCAGTCCTGCGGAATAATGCCATAATCGTCGACATCCGCATCTATAATGACGCCGCCCGCTGCTGCAATTGCCCGTCTAATGCCGGGGTAGCACGGGTTTTCCACCACGACTTGATCACCAGGGTTGATCAATAGCTGGGCGAGCAGGGCAATGCCATACATAGAGCCGCTCGTAATAAATAAATGCTCTACGCTCGTGATCATGCTTCGCTCGCGGCGCAGCTCGCTAGCAATCGCTTCGCGCAGCGGCAAATGCCCTTCTATCACCCCGTAATCCTCATACTGGCGCTCCAATACTCCTCTGACCTCCGCAAACATGGCCGTCTTCCATTCATCCTGTGGAAACAGCTCAGCATCCGCGTAGCCTACATCAAACGCAATGCAATTCTCCTCGTGTACAGGCCGCTTCGTATACCCTTTAATCTGCGGCAGCCGCTGCGCCCAAGCGGATAATGCAAGTGTACTCGCCTTGCCTTCCAGCTCAACCCCAGCTTTGGAAGCTGGCGGCTTGCTATAGGAAACATAGGTGCCGCTCCCCCTTCCCGGCCGAACAAAACCTTCTGCATACAGCATATCGTACGCTGCATTCACCGAACCGCGCGACATGCCATAGCTTTCGGCCAGCCTTCTGCTGGAGGCGAGCTGCTCCCCATCCTCCAGCACCCCCGCGACAATAGCTTCACGTAGTGCCAGAAACAGCGCATCCGCCTTGCGCCCCATCTCCTCATAATACCGCTCATAAGCCGCACGGCAGCGATCATCCATCATTCAACCTCCTATGACCATCCTGTTGCCTACTAATTCCGCCTATTCCCCCGCTCAAGCAAAAGTGGTTCAATAAAATTACTGTAAAGTGGATCTTTTTATATGTCAATATTCCGTTTACACTTGCAATTAACGAGCTGAACGCTTGGCACATCCCTTACTCAAGTTATCGCTATTGTTACGAAAGGAGCAGTCCGCTATGCGCAGAAAAGAATTTGCAATTGGAAGTGAAGATGAACAAGAGATTACCGCCTTTTTGGAGGAAATGAGCTACGGCTTTCTAGGAACAGCTAGAGCGGATGGCGCCCCTTCCATTACTCCGCTGAATTACATTTATTTGAACGGAAACATTTATTTTCACGGCAGCCGTGCAGGAGATAAAATGAAGCTGCTCGGGGCAGATCCACGAGTCACCTTCTGTGTGGCTAAGGAATATGCGATTATTCCTTCCCATTTTACCGATCCGCTGATGGCCTGTCCGGCCTCCGCCTTTTTCAAATCGGTCATTATTGAGGGCACCGCGTCGGTCGTCGAGGATTTGATGGAGAAGGGCGAGGCGCTGCAAGCGCTGATGTCCAAGCTCCAGCCAGAAGGCGGGCATTTGCCGATTGCCGGGGATGATCCTGCTTACAGGGGCAGGCTCAAGGGAGTTGCCGTCGTAAAAATTGAGCCGCAGCAAATCAACGCGAAGTTCAAATTCGGCCAAAATGCCGATGAGAACAATCGTGAAGCCATTACAAACGGCCTGCTTGCACGCGGACGGGAGCTCGATGCAGAGACGGTCGACCTTATGCGCCGATACTGCCCGCACCATAACGAAAACGCTCATCCGGGCGACTAACTATACTCAATCCATTTGCATCTGTGACATTTATACATTCTCATTTATCAAAAAAAGCCGAGCGCCTCTCCCCCCTTTGTTGTCGGGAATAAAGGCCGCACCGGCTTTTTTTTATGAACTTAACGAATTTCCGACGGACTCCGTCCGGTGTATTGCTTGAATTGGCGGCTGAAGAAAAAAATATCACGGTAGCCGAGCGCGTCCGCCACCTCCGTCACATTCATGCCCACGTGCATCAGCAGGTGCTGGGCGCGGTCGATCCGGGTGCTGATCATAAACGTCTGGACCGACATGCCGATCAGTTCCTTGAACTTCATCGAAAAATAGCGCGGCGACAGCTGGGCGCGCATCGCGAGATCCTCGACCCGGTGGGCAATGCCGGGATTTTGCCGGACATAGTTGGCGACCTCATGAATGGCCTCGGTCAGCTGATTGCTCACTTTTTTCTCCACTGGCGATTGTTTTGTCGCACGGTCCTCCCGCAGCAGATGAATCATCAGCTGCTTCAGCACTAGGCGCGCTTCAATTTCCGCCGCGTAGGTTTTGACCAAAAACAGCCGCACGTAACGCGACAGCATGTATTCAAAATCTACCGTATCAATCAGCTGGCGGTACCGTTCCGGCACCAGCTCCGGCTCTTCCGCCGTATCAAAGTGTATATAAGTAAGGACTAGAGGCTTCTGCGGATTATGGGTTGCGCTCGTATAGTCGCCTGGACGGAACAGGAAACAGCTTCCTTTACCCACTGGGTAATGAATGCCGCCCACTTCGACTTCCCCTTCACCGCTCCACACATAAAATAAATCAAAATTAGCCATCGGCTTTTCACGGCGCTGCCATTTCCAATTCGGCTCGCAAACGATCTTCGCGAAAGGCGGCAGCAGTAAATAGGCATCGGGTGTTAAATGCAGCATAAAACCCTCCTGAAACGTAAGCTTATGCCGTCATCATACACCAGCGCGAAACTTTCGCGCAACCCCAGCTGGCAGTCGTCACATTTTCCAAAAAAATTTGAAATTGAAATGGTTCCGACACGTTAAAAAATGATATAATAGCTCCCGATAAGTATGATCAGAAAATGAATTGATTTTTCGGAAGGATGGAATGAAGTTCATGAACCCACTTGCTCAGCAGTTGAATGAGACTTTGGCAGCAGAAAGCCCGAACGTCCATGCCATGTTGTCAGCTTTAGGAAAAGCCATTTATTTCCCGAAGGAAGGCATACTTAGCCAATCCGCAGAAGCGAAGGCGAAGGCCAAGACGTTTAATGCCACAATCGGCATTGCGATCGAAGGCGGACAGCCGATGCATCTTAAGGTCATTCAGGATACACTCACTGCTTATAATCCTAAGGATCTATATGAATATGCACCCCCTGCGGGCAAACCCGAGCTGCGCACAGCTTGGCTTGAGAAAATGCTCAAAGAAAACCCTTCACTTGAAGGCAAACGTCTCAGCAATCCTATCGTCACGAACGCTTTAACGCATGGGCTCAGCATTGTCGCCGATCTGTTCGCAGAAGCGGGCGATACCGTTATTATTCCAAATAAAAACTGGGAAAACTACGAGCTGACCTTTGGCATCCGCCGGGGCGCAGAAATCGTGGAATACCCTTTACTTAACGATAGCAATACGTTTAACAGTGACGGCCTGCGCGAAGCGCTGCTCGCTCAGAAGGACAAAGGCAAAGCCATCGTCCTGCTTAACTTCCCGAACAACCCGACTGGCTACACGCCAGGCCTGCAAGAAAGCGAAGAGATTGTAGCCGCTGTCAAGGAAGCGGCGGATGCAGGCATTAATGTCGTCGTCGTTACCGACGATGCTTACTTCGGCTTATTTTTCGAGGATTCGGTTCACGAGTCGCTGTTCGGCAAATTTGCCGACCTGCACCCTCGCGTCCTAGCTGTCAAAATCGACGGCGCGACGAAAGAGGATTATGTCTGGGGCTTCCGCGTCGGTTTCATTACGTATGCTGCTTCTTCCGACAAAGTGCTGAATGCGCTTGAGCAGAAGACGCTTGGCATTATTCGGGCGACGATTTCCAGCGGCCCGCATCCTTCGCAGACGTTTGTACTGAAAGCTCTGCAATCGCCTGATTTTGACGCTCAGAAAGCGGAGAAATACGACATTATGAAGGGCCGCGCCAATCGTGTCAAAGCGCTGCTCGATAGTGGCCGTTATGGCGATACCCTAGCGTATTATCCGTTCAACTCCGGCTATTTCATGTGCCTCAAGCTCAGCGGCGTATCGGCCGAGGCTGTTCGTGTGCGCCTGCTTGAAGAATATGGCATCGGTACGATTGCCCTTGGCGAGACCGATCTTCGCGTCGCTTTCTCCTGCATCGAGGAAGCCGACCTGGAGTCGCTTTACGATACGATTTATAAAGCAGTGACAGAGCTGCTGGCTTAATTATTTCAGCATTTTATTCCTTTCCCCTTGGAAAGTAGCCGTGTATAATACGGTTACGGCCAAGGGGTTTATTTTGTTATATGATAAAATGAGGGCAGCAGAAATGGAAACTACGCTTTGTAAGAGGAGCTGAATAACGATATATACGATCATGATAGTCGAGGATGATGCGAAGATCGCTGAGCTGCTGCGGGCGCATATTGAGAAATATGGCAACGCGGCAGTTGTGACGACGGATTTTGCCCGCGTCATGGAGCAGTTTGAACAAGTAAAGCCGCATATTGTACTGATGGATATTAATCTGCCGAGCTTTGACGGCTTTTATTGGTGCCGGCAAATTCGGACCGTTTCGACCTGCCCGATTATTTTCATTTCCGCCCGCAGCGGCGAAATGGATACGGTACGCGCCATCGAAAATGGCGGCGATGATTATTTGACCAAGCCCTTCCATTATGAAGTCGTAATGGCGAAAATCCGCAGCCAGCTAAGGCGCGTATACGGCGACTATGCCCAAGCTGCTGGTGAGCGAATAGTTGAGCATGCCGGACTGATATTGTATCCCGAGCGAATGGAGCTGCATCTGCAAGGACAATTTGTAGCTTTGACTAAAAAAGAAACCGTGCTCGTGGAGACGCTGCTCCAGCGCTGCCAAAGGCTCGTGAGCCGGGAAACGATTTTGGAAAAGCTGTGGGATGATTATACGTATGTCGATGACAATGCGCTTAGCGTCAATATGTCGCGTGTGCGCAAGAAGCTGGCAGAGCTTGGCATTGAAGGAGCACTCGAAACGGTGCGCGGCACGGGCTACCGCCTGAATGACAGCTGGGCAAATGGCGAGCAGCAGCGTGAGCGCCGATGAAGCTTTTTTTACGGGATCAGCTTGCACTTGTGTTATTTATGCTCATACAGCTCGTCGTAGTGACCACCGTGTTCTGGCTGGACGGCTATAGAAACTTGACCATCGCCTCGTATGCACTGCTGCTTGGACTTTGCGTATTTATTGCTTTTTTAGCTTACCGTTATTTGTCTCATCGTCGATTTTATACGCTGCTCAGCAGCAGGCAAGCAGGCCTTGAGGAGTCGATCCAGCAGCTGGGGGCCGCCCCCCTCCCTGCGTCGCTTGCCGAGCTGCTGCAGCTTCAATATCGCCATTACCAGAAAAAGATCATTGAAGGCGAGCGCAAGCAGCAAAATCATCTGACCTTTATGAATCAGTGGGTGCATCAGATGAAAACACCGCTCTCCGTACTCGAGCTCATGCTGTCGGAAGAAGCGGACGCGCGCAATAACAGCATGCGGGAAGAAACAGATCGCATCCGCAAAGGGCTGGATATGGTGCTGTACGTCGCCCGGCTGGAAACGTTCGAGCAGGATTTTCAGGTGGAGAAAATGCAATTGCGGGAACTTGCCAACGAGGTGATTTTGGAAAACAGGCGGCTGTTTATTCGCAGCTTCGTATACCCGGATATGCAAATCGAGGAAAATTTAGTCGTAGA
Organism: Paenibacillus liaoningensis; assembly: GCF_059609455.1. NCBI lineage: Bacteria > Bacillati > Bacillota > Bacilli > Caryophanales > Paenibacillaceae > Paenibacillus > Paenibacillus liaoningensis. The sequence goes on along the minus strand of NZ_JCAALU010000005.1, from coordinate 194,564 downwards.
GACCGACGGCAAATGGCTGCGTTTTATTATGCAGCAGTTGATTGCCAATGCGGTCAATTATTCAGCGGGCAGCGGTGCAAAAATAACGATTAATGGTTACCGCAGCGAGCGCTCGGTCATCCTTGAGGTGATCGATTGCGGCGTCGGCATTCCTGCCTCTGATTTGAGCCGCATTTTCAACGCCTTTTTCACTGGGGAAAATGGACGGGCGTTCAAGGAATCGACGGGCATGGGCCTCTATATCGTCCGTACCGTGCTTGATAAAATGAATCATGAGATCGAGGTTGAATCAAAAACAGGGGAAGGCAGCGGCACGACAATGCGGATTATTTTCCCCTTTGCCGCTGTTCAGTCCGTTGAGCATTAAACGTACAAGCAGACTGCCCTTATGATGGCAATCTGCTTGTTTTTCGTAATTACAAGCCTTCCACGACGATTGCTTTCCCGGTAGAGTTTGCCCATCTGATTTTTTTCAACGGTTCGTACATTTTTGAGTTGTAAAAGGCTTCGATGCTCGGTTTGTTAGGAAACTCCAAAATGACGAGTCTTTTCGGCTGCCAATCTCCTTCCATCGTCGTTACGTTGCTATCTTGAACGATTGGGCGGCCCCCGAAATGTGCAATGACAGCAAAAATCTGATTTTCGTATTCCTTGAAATTTGCCGGGTTGGAAATATCAATATCAATCACGAGATATGCACTCAAATCCAACAGCTCCTTTCGTTGATGAGGAAAGGCCATATTTCCCTTCCATGCGTTCAGTATACGAACTAGAAAGATGAATTGATCTCGCTTCCCCTAGAGATACAAAAGCAAGCAGCGTTATCTTACAAAGCTGTAAGGTAAATGAAAGCTAAGCTCATAGGAGCCGGCGCGCATGAGGGGTATACTGGGTTTATTGACAAACAAGCAAGGGGAGATCGAATTGGAATTGCTATTTGCACGAAATCTGAACAAAATTTATCCAGGAAAAGTAACCTATAAAGCGTTGACCAACATTGATTTAACGATCCAGCAAGGCGAGTTCGTCGGCATTATGGGGCCATCGGGCAGCGGCAAAACGACGCTGCTGAACATGGTATCGACCATCGACAAGCCCACTTCCGGCGAGCTGCGCATTGCGGGCCAAGACCCGTACGAACTGTCAAGGGAAAAGCTAGCTTTTTTCCGCCGGCGGGAGCTAGGCTTCGTCTTTCAATCGTTTAATTTGCTTGATACGCTAACGGTCAGCGAAAATATTATGCTGCCGCTCACGCTCGACGGCACGAACATCGTGGAAATGAAGCTGCGGGCCGCCTCCATCATGGAAAAGCTCGGCATTGCCGCGCTGGCGGACAAGCGGACCTATGAAATATCCGGCGGGCAGGCGCAGCGTACGGCCATTGCCCGAGCACTTATCCACAGCCCAAAGCTGCTGCTGGCCGACGAGCCGACCGGCAACCTCGATTCCAAATCGGCGCGTGATGTGATGGAGTTGATGAGCAAGCTCAACCGCGAGGACAATGCCACCATGATGCTCGTTACACATGACGCAATGGCGGCGAGCTACTGTCACCGGGTTATTTTTATAAAAGATGGCCAGTTTTACAGTGAAGTTAATTGCGGAGACAACCGCGCGGCTTTTTATCAGAAAATTATTAATATGCTTGCTCTGCTTGGGGGGACTGAAAATGAATTTCCGACAGTTCGCGTTTAATAATGTACTGCGCCGCAAACGGACGTATGCTGCACATTTTATGAGCAGCTCGTTCGCGGTCATGATTTTTTTCATCTATTCGGTGCTGCTGTATCATCCGGATTTGCAGGGGCAAATCGCCGCCAGCAGTCCAACTGCCTCTATGCTTGGGACGATGGGGCTGAAAATTTCGCAATATTTAATCGTTATTTTTTCATTTCTGTTTTTGATGTATTCTGCTGGCGCCTTCCTGAAGGCGCGTAAACGTGAATTCGGCATTTTGATGCTGCTGGGCATGTCCGACAAGCAGTACCGCAGGTTGATTTTTGTGGAAAATATGATCATTGGCCTCCTCTCCACTGTTTTTGGAATCGGCTTTGGCATTTTGTTCACCAAGCTTTTTTTGCTCATAACCGAACGACTGCTGGTGCTGCAAAAAGGACTCGAATTCCTCGTGCCCATCCAAAGCGTGATCATAACGACGGGCGCTTTTTTCATCGTATTTCTGCTCCTGTCCATACTCGCGTCGCGCCTTGGGCGGAAATCTCAGCTGCTTGAGCTGATTCGTTCGGATGAGAAGCCGAAGAAGGAGCCAAAAGCTTCCGCGGGGCTATCGCTGCTTGCTGCCATTCTTTTGCTTGCAGGCTACGGAATGGTCTTTTATTTTGTACTGGGTCGCGCCTTCTCGCTGGCACTGCTCGCAGCCGCCATTGGCTGTGTCATATTGGGGACTTATTTTCTGTTTACACAGCTCAGCGTGTATGTGATTCGTGCGCTGCGCGGACGGGAAAGCTTATTGCTGCGTAAAATCAATTTGCTGACGCTCTCCGATCTCGCTTACCGAATGAGAGACAATGCCAATATGTTTTTTATGGTCGCAACGGTAACGGCGGTCGCCTTGTGCGGCATGGGCACCTGCCTGGCGATCGGTGATCCGAAGCTGTCGGAAAAAGACAATCCCTACGCCTTTATTTATGAATCCTTCGGTGGCGATAGTGAATCTCTAGCTCAGAATGAAAGGCAAACGAAGCAGCACCTGGCGCTATTGGAGCATAGACTATCAGAGGGCGGCTTTGCTTATACGAAAGGCGCTTCGCATATTAAATACACGGAAGATTGGCAGTCGGTCATGAGCCTGTCCGAATACAATCAGCTTGCCACTACACTCGGCTTCTCCGCCGAGACGCTTCATGCGCCCAGTGAAGCCTTTATCGCCTCTGGCAAAGTCTCCCGTGCTCAGAACGTCACGGCATTTGAGCCCGTTGTGGATTTAGGCAACGTTGCGCCGGACGAAAAGCAGCGGAAGCTTACTGTGGTAAAAAGGCTGCCTTCTTTCGTATTAAACAATTACAATGATGTTTACGTCGTATCGGATGACTATTTCCAAGCGATGAGCCGCATGAAGGACGACACGAACCAGGTCACGTATTATTATGTCATTCCCAATTGGATCGACACCATCAGCGCAGCGCAGAGCGTTATGAAGGAAATACCACAGGACACGCAGGGCCATTATTATATACGGTCACTCGTGATTGAATGGTATGAATTCAAGCAGCTTAACGGGCTTTTGCTCATTATTAGCGTGCTTGTGGGCGGGGTCTTCTTCACCTATGCCGTCAGCTTTATTTACTTCAGGTTGTATGCCGATTTGGAACGGGATGAGAAGCAATACCAGATGATTAGCAAAATCGGCCTCAGCGGCAAGGAGCTGAATCGGCTGGTTACAAGGCAGCTGCTCCTTATGTTTTTCCTGCCCTTTGCAATTGCCCTTGTGCATGGCATCGTCGCTTTTATTAATATTGCGCTGCTGCTCGATATTTCGATGCTGAAGGCAGCACTCCTGATCTATATTAGCTTTTTCCTCCTCCAGCTAACCTATTTCCTCATGATTCGCTGGCGGTATTTGCGCCATATGCATCTCAAGCTGACGTAGGCGAGGAGGAAAGTCGCATATAGCCAAAGCTTATGAGTATATAGGAAAAGGGTCTTGGACGCTAATAGAAGCTTTATGCAAAAATAAGGCATATTGATTTTGGCAAAGGACTGATTCGTATGCTGCATTCATTTTTGCTTATCGTATATGGCGTGTTTCTGCCGATTTCGCTGCCTGTGCTTGGAGGAGCTGCCTTGAAGCGCTGGCGGGGACTGGAGACGAAGCCCTTATCGACCATTGCCCTTTATTTGCTCAGCCCGGCTCTTATTTTGGAGACGCTGATCAGCGCCAAGCTGTCAATGGCAGATATTATTCAGACGAGCGCATTCAGCATCATCAATCTGGTCGCTCTCTGGCTCGTGGCTGTTCTCGCCTCTAGGCTGCTGCGGCTTTCTCCAGCAGATCAAGCCGGCCTCACGCTTGTGTCTGTATTTACGAACTGTGTCAACTATGGACTGCCGCTGGTGCTGCTCGCCTTCGGTCAGCTGGGACTAGCCAAGGCATCCGTCTACGTCATCTCGCAAATGATTCTTGTCAATACCGTCGGTGTTTATTTCGCTGCCCGCTCCCATTTCTCGGTGAAAAAAGCGGTCCAATCGGTTTGCAAGCTTCCCGCTTTATACGCCGTTGTGCTCGCCGTCATTATCCGGTTCACCGATATGATTATGCCTGCGGCTGTGGCAGAAGGCCTATCAATGCTGTCGAGCGCCTATGCGCCTGTAGTGCTGATTTTGCTAGGGGCACAGATGGCCGGGGCGCGCAGCAGCAAAAAGTCAGCAGATTCGGTCATGAGCAAGCCGCTCTGGACGGCTATCGCGATCCGTCTGCTGCTTTCTCCAATCATAGCAGCGCTGCTGCTCTGGCTGCTGCAAGTAAAGGGCATGCTGTTCGCCGTCCTGCTTATACTCGCCTCTATGCCGACGGCAGTCAACGCCGTCATTATGGCGGAGCAATTCGAGGCATCGCCAAAGCTCGTTTCCCGCTGTATTTTGTGGACGACGCTCGCCTCCTTTATCGTGCTGCCTTTGCTGATTGTCCTTGTGCAGCCGTCTTGACCTCTTAAGCGAACAGAAAATGACCAGTAAAAAACGTCCAAACCCACCTTTATCAGTGGATTTGGACGTTTTTTGCTTGCTTTGTCACCGCTATAGCGGGGCTGTCATCTATAATGGGCAGCCAGATGCCATAGGTCCATCTGGCAGTTGCAGCGCCCTAATCTTCTTCCGCATCAGCGGCAAAAGCGCGGCGCAGCCTCAGCGGGCGAATCGCAAGCACATAGACGAGTGCTGCAATCGGCGCTGCTGCAGCAGCCAGCAGGCAGTTGGCACGCAGCAGCATAATGCATGACGGAAGCCACATAAGCACGGCAATGATGAGCATCGTCCAGCGGTCAAGCCGGATGAGGCTTTCCATCCTTTGGGCATCAGGAAGCGGATAAACATGCCGCCATACCGTATAACGATGCGTATGGCGAAGTCCGCCAAGCTGGGCCCCGACAATGAGCATAAATACCGCATAGGCACAGGCAGCCCCCCAGCCGGACAGCCAAACCGCTTCCGCCATCCAATAGGCAATTAGTGCGAACAGAACGAGCAGCCTTAGCAAAATGCCTCCCATTTCCATTCGCAGCATGGAAGCCGCATATAAATAATCGTAAGTAAAGCGGCGGCGATACGGAATAAAGTTCATGATCCAGGAAAGATATTTTCGGCCGGCTGTTCGCGATGGCATCGTAGGCACATCAATAAACAAACCGAAAAAGACGTAATACCTTCTTCTCGTCGCCGACTCTTCTTCGACTAGCCGTTCCCAAGGGATAACGAATCGGCTCGGAAGCTTGTACAGCAGGGCAAATAGCAGGATGAGCAAAATAATAAAGCCTCCTGCATACAGCGGCGCACGGGTGAGCATCCCCGCCCAAGCAAGCGCTGTCGCTCCCCAGCGAGCTACTCGAAACAGCACTCTCATGCCGCTCCAGGCCAGCTGACGCTCGCGCCATGCAGCAGCTGTATTGGCAAAACGAAGCACAGCCGCAGCCAATACCAGCAGCCACATATCCGCTGGAGCGGTGCCCTGCCTGTATATAGGCCAATAAGCAAGCAGCAGGAAGGCGCATAAAGCGACCATAGCGATTATGCTTCGCTTAAAGGAAAGCCCCCAATAACGGCGCATCGCTGATTCCTGCGGCATATGGAAGACGACATCTGCCGCTTGCAGAAAGGTGCGGAAGGGGCTCCAGCAAAGCACGGGCACTAGTGCGACTATGCCAACCAGCGTGGTCGGAAAATCAGCAGGCACGTCCCGAATCAGCTTGAAATAGCTAAGCACTCCGGTAATGACAAACAACGAGAGAAACAGCGGGAAGCCGCTTTGTCCCATATAGCGAAAATACGGCAGCGTCTCCTGGCGGAAGCTTCGCGCACGTTTTTTCCACAACTGCTGCATCGCCTGTTCCTTCAGCTGACGCTGCTCGGGATTAGCTGCTTGCGATTTCGCCGTCATAGCTTGTCTCCTGCAACGAGCTTATAGAACGCATCCTCCAGCGTTCCGCCGCGCATCGCCATGCCCGCCGCTTCGCATACATCGGCTAGCGTTCCGCTGGCAACGATGCGCCCATGATGCATCACAATAAACTTGTCGCAATAAGCTTCGACCGTAGCCAAAATATGCGAGCTCATCAAAATAGCCGAGCCATTCTGCTTCACTTCTACAAGCCTTTCCAGCAAGGAGCGAATGCCGAGCGGGTCCAGCCCAAGAAACGGCTCGTCAATAATATATAATGGCGGCTCGGACAGCAGCGCATTCATAATCATGACCTTCTGCTTCATCCCTTTGGACAGATGGGCGGCAAAAGCTCCTTTTTTCGCATTCATTTGGAACTCGTTCAATAAATCCATTCGCTTCTTATCAAATTCCTGAACAGAAACGCCGTAGGCCATTCCTGTCAGGCGCAAATGCTCCTCAACCGTAAGCTCGTCGAACAGCACCGGCGTTTCCGGCACATACGCAAAGGCAGAGCGGTAGCGGTCCGGATCATCCTCCAGCTTGACGCCGCCAACCTTAACCTCACCCTGCTGCGGCTTCATCAAGCCGAGAATATGTTTAATCGTCGTGCTTTTGCCTGCGCCATTAAGGCCAATTAAGCCGACCATTTCGCCCGGATGCAGTTGGAACGACACATTATGCAGAACAGGACGGCGCGGACTATATCCTCCTGTCAAATTGGCAACTTCCAATACGGGCTCTATCATTATCTATTCACCTTCATAACTATAAAATTAATATCGCTTATTCAGCATACCGAATTTCAAGGCAAAATTCAAAATTTCCCATCCGTATCGGTTCAGAATCGTTTCAGATCTTTGCTTATAATTAAAAAAAGCCCCCACTTCCGCTAATGGCTGAAGCTAAAACGGCTTGCGGAGCACCCAAAAATAATGGTTGGGCGCTCGCTTGCCTCTTCATTCCATTATGCTGGAGATGGGGCTTGCATTATAAACTTATTTTTGCTTAAAGGCTTATTCCTTCGTATCGCCCGACTCGCGCTTCGCTTTCAGCCATTTCGGCGCACCTTTGTCCTTGCTCTTCTTCTGGCGCTCCTGCTTGGACAGCACCTTCGCCTTCGGTTTTGCCTGAACAGCCGCTTTCTGCGGCTCGTTAGCTGCGGCAACGCCGCTTCCCGCTGTTCTTGCCTGCGCTGCAGAGCCTGCTGCATCCGTTCTGCGGCTGCCTGGCTGAACATCGCCTAGGCGTCTCTCGCCTTGCGGTGCTTTCCCGCCGGCTCCTTGTCTGAACTCGCCACGCGGCCTCTCGCCTCTCGCTGCCTCTCCTTGCGCGAAGTCGCTGCCCGATGCCTGACGGCTCTTCGGTGCTCCCGTATAATCCGAGCGTTTGAATGAGGCTTTATCGTTCCGCGCTTCCTCAGGTGTAACCAGCTTGCCTCTTAACATCGCCTTCTCTGGAAGATCGATGCCGAGCTGCTTGCGGAACTTGTCCATAATAAAATGCTCCTGCGGCGTAACAATGGAAATAACCGTTCCCGTGCGGCCCATACGGCCCGTCCGGCCCGCCCGGTGCACATAATGATCGGCATCAAGCGCAGGCTCCAGGTTGATAACGAGCGGCAAGCCTTCGATATCGAGTCCCCTCGCGGCAACGTCGGTCGCAAGCAATAGCTGGCATGCGCCTTCGCGGAAGCGCGCAAGCGTAGCAGCACGACGCTGCTTGTCAGCATCGCCGTAAAGCGCCTCTACCGTAAACCCCTCATAGCTGAGCTTCGCTTCCCAGTTTGAAATCGTATCCGTCTCATTCAGAAACAGCAATGCCGATTTGGGCTTGAGCATCCGAATGATGCGACGGGCGATATCCGGCTTGTCCCGTTTGTCGCATACGAAATAATAATTCGTAATCGTCTCGGATACGCGATGCTCAGGCGCAACCTGAATGCGGTACGGCTCATTCATCCAGCGGCCTTCAAAGCGGGCCATCTGCTCGGGATAAGTCGCCGAGAAAAAAGCGATCTGACGATTTTGTCCCATTGCAAAAAGTATCGTCTCCACTTCACGCGTCGAGCTCAGCTGGAAAACTTGGTCCACTTCATCAATTACGACCTGATTGACCGCATGCAGCTTGATTTTGCGCAGCTTAAGCAGCTCATGAATACGTCCTGGCGTACCGATGACAATTTGCGGATGCAGCTTGAGCTTCTCTACTTGACGCTTGAGCGCTGCGCCGCCAATTAGCTGCTGTACACGGAGGCCCAGCGGCTTCGCATAAAATTCAGCTACTCGCACGATCTGCATAGCCAGCTCCTGCGTAGGAGCAATAACGACGCCTTGAATTTCTTTCGACGAGGCATTCAGCTTCTGGAGCAAAGGCAGCAAATACGCCAGCGTCTTGCCTGTTCCTGTCTGCGAACGCGCAGAAACGTCCTGCCCTCCGAGCAGTACGGGAATGGCCTCTGCTTGCACCGCAGTAGGCTCCTGGATACCTTCTTCAACTAGCGCTTCCGCCAGCTGTTCATTTAAACCTAAATCCAACCAATTTTGCTTACTCATGTTCGAGTCCTCTCTTGTTCAAAACACTATTTTCGATCCAGCATACCGCCGAATACTCGGTCAATTAGACGTGGAAAAAGCTGATACAGCTTAATGCCAAACGCCGCCGATTTCGGCAAATTAATTTCCGCCTTCCTGCGCTCAATAAGCCGCACGATGGCTTTGACTACATAGTCGGGCTTCATCATAAAGAAGCTGACATTTTTCACATAATTGCCTGACGGATCTGCCAGCGAGAAAAACGGCGTGTCAATCGGTCCGGGATTAACCGCCGATACGACAATCCCTTTGCCCCGCAGCTCCATCCGCAGCGAATTGGTAAAGCCGAGCACCGCATGCTTCGTTGCCGTGTAGGCCGTTGACTTGGCTGAGCCGATCTTGCCTGCGAGTGAGGCAATATTTACGATATGACCGCTGCCTTGGGAAAGCATATATGGCAGCACTGCCTTCGTGCAGCGAACGATACCCATATAATTCGTATCCATCATCTGGTCAAATGCCTCGACCGGCATCGTCTCAAAATATTCGAACTGTCCATAACCAGCATTATTAATCAAAATATCGAGACGCCCATGCTTTTGCAGGACAGATTGAATGACCTGCTGCACATCTTCCATGCTCGTTACATCCATCTGAAAATAGGAGCTATTACTGCCGATTTCTGCCACTTGCGCTTTCAGCTTCTCCACATTTCGTCCGGTCAGCACCACAATGGCGCCGCGCCGCGCAAGCTGCTTTGCAGCAAGCGCTCCAATCCCGCTGGAAGCGCCGGAAATAAGCACAACTTTGCCATTTAACATCCGTCATCACCTAAAGCTAATTCTACTTGATCAGGGCATTTTAAGCAAAGAAACCTTTGCAAAACATTGCATAGGCTCACGCCATTTTTTGATTTTGGACAATAGGCCTCTACCTCAGTACAATAATAGGGAAAGGGAGGTTAAACAAAATGAAATCCTACAAGGAATTAATGGTGCCGGAGGACGCATGGGGAGAAATTCAAAGCCTTGTATCCGAAGCCGTCAATCCCATTACTATAGTAAGCTGCTCGATCGATAATGGCAGAAAAACGCTGGAGCACCTGCAAGTTACGAATCGCTCCTATTTGGGCGCGATTGCCTTGGAATGCGGAGGAATACTTGTCGATTATGGCTGGTTAAAAATATTAGGGGCAGGAAATGAGCGGCTTTCAGGCTCTTTAGCAACATGGAACAGTCCCATTCAAAATATTTTAGTCGTAGCCTATGATCTAGTTGGCGGCTTCTTCGCCATTCATTCCAATTTTAAAACTGTTTTTTATATGGCGCCTGATACGCTTGAATGGGAAGATACCGAATGTACTTATTCCGAGTTCATAGGCTGGGCGTTGAATGGCGATCTCCAATTATTTTACAAGACCATGCGCTGGGACAGCTGGATTGTGGATTCCCAAACGATACAAGGCGATCAGGCCTTCTCCATCTTCCCCTACCTATGGACGGCCGAAGGGCAAAATATTGAGCAAGCATCCAAAAAGCCCGTAAGCGTACTCGAGCTTTATGAGCTGCATCAGGAAATGGGCAAATCATTAAATACTTTATCCCAGCCGTAGAAAGCTTTGCCTGCAAAAAGATGAAAATATAAATTCAGCTCTTATATCAAACCTTATACATGTAAAAAAACTCCCGAAGGAGTTTTTCGCCGTTACGATTACGATGCTACCAGCACCTGAATATCCAATTCACCAATTCCCTCCATAAGGAGCGGAACGGTTAATGCTTGCTGTGCTTTAAAACCAGCAGCTGCAGCAGACTGAATAACCTTCGGCGGTGTAATATCTACATGGACGCCTTGATTCGATAACATCGTGCTCGCATTCCCGCTAATCATGTTGCCAAGCTCAGAAATGGCGCTTCTGCCCATTTCATCAATTTCAGAAATCGAGAAGCCGCCCATCATAGCCGATATCATCTTCATCGCTACCGATTCGCTTAGTCCAAAAACGATAACAGCGTTCATTTGTCCGTTCAGGCCGATTTGTATCCAAATGTAATTTTCAACGAATTTAACATCTTTCAAGCCTAATTGCCCTGCCGATGGCTTTATCTGGATGACCTGCTCAATTACACTTTTTGCCGCTTCAAGAAACGGATTAATATACTCAGCCTTCATAACGGGAATACGCTCCTTTTCGACAAAGATCGCGATTTTTTATATACCTCATTATACTTTCATAAATAGGACAAGTATACTATTTTTATCATTTTTGAACCTTAAGACCTATGAGTTTATGTTCATTTTCAATTGCTTTACAATCCAATTTGGAGGTTTTTTCGTGCAAAACGCATGGACCCCTATTATTTTCGGACATAAAGTACTAGATGAACGAGGTAAAAGAGCTATGTAATCGGCTTTGCTTTGCACCATATTCTGGATCGCAATAGGCATATGCGTTATGCGCAGCCCATTTGGCCAGATGGCGGGCTCGCGACTCCTTCGGACAAATAACGAATAACACGCCACCCGTTGATTCATCCAATCCGGTGAAGCTCTCTCCCGCCATCCTTTAACGAACTGAATTTATATTGCTTGCGCCTGGTTTGCATGAGCTTTGCGGTAACGGATTCTGAGCAGCCGCAGCCGTTCATACAGCATGTCCACCTGTTCATGCTTCATGCCCTCAGCCCCGTAAACTTGCTGAAGCACGGGCTTCAAGTAACGGTCGCCCGACTGCTCGAACGTTTCCCAGACAAGCTGCTGCTCGGACTCTGGCATATGCAGCAGCTCGCGTGCAATAAGCGGCTCAACATCATAGCCTTCAGCCTCAAGCTGCTCGATTCTGTCCATTATTTCCCTGCGCGACAGCTCGAGGCCTGCGCCTAGCTGCTCCAGTGTCTCCTCGCTGTTCAAACAGCTGATAATCCGCTTTTTCTGCAGCTGCTTGTCCATCTCGTTTTTGAATTTCACTTCCTTCTGCTTGTACAGCCACCTCGTAAAATCTGCCTTGTCCAGCTGCTGCTCTACCCAGTCGAGCGGAAAGCTGGTTTCACGCGCATGGTTCTCTGTAATCGCTAAAATTTCAGCCCCATATCGATTTTGCTTGCTCTCTCCCCAGCCGGGAATTTGCAGCAGCTCCTCGGCCGTATGCGGTACAAACGTGCTGAACATCCATAACATCCGGTTCGTTGCAACAAGGTAAGCTGACCTCTTCTCTCCTCCTGCTTTAGCTCTGCGCCAATCTCTTAATTGCTCAAACAAGGCTTGATCCGCATTCAGCTCGCCATAACACTGCACCATAGCCTGCAAGCTTCCCATTCCCGTATTGCGCCGGCCTTCCAGCATAGATTCGATGACGGGCGTATAGCCCTCTCCCATTCGTACTGCCACCCCATGGCGGAAGGCGAGCAGCATGTCCTCCCAGGAGATGCCTTCAAACCAGACATCAGGTGCAGTTGCCGTATGCTCGCCATCGGCCCAAAGCACCGACCATATGCCCTCATGTTCACAAATTGACAATTGCGCAGTTTGTACGCCCTCCTCCATCGAGGATTTTTCAAATGTGTTCAAAAAGAAAATTTGCATCTTCTCATCTCTCCCAGTCTGCTTCATTTTCGAATAAAAGGACATAAAAAAAAGCACCTCCCCATAGCTCAACCAGAGCAATAGAGAGGTGCTTCCTCACGTTCAAATATTCGATTAGCAGTATATTATCATATGATTTTCAATCTGACAAGCCTTTATATACGGCGGCAACCTTATGTTTTGCATGATGCCCTGTGAACAGGGAACAATGAAAGCGCGGGTGTTGTAATTGCAAGATGGACTAGGAAAGGATGATCCACATGGACGGTTTTACCGAAGAAGACCGCAAACGCTCCACCGATGTCTCTACCGTAGAATCACAGCGAAATGACCTCGTGCCGGAGGAATTCCCTGAAGGGCCTTACACAGCGGAGCGGCCAGGCCTTCCGCTGGGCAAAAGCTCGCCTTGGCGCCAAGACCAGCGCCCTAACAACCGTTTCAGCTATGAAAACCGCTCGCTGCATGCCGATTTGAAACGTGAATATCCCGGAGCGGATGATGAATTTGTGCTCTCCTCCGAGACAGAAGAAGAGGAACAAAGCTAGAGACGGCTAATGTGCTCAAGCCTGTTCGACAAGTTCTACCTACAGCCGGAAAGCAACTAGCAACGGAAAAAAAGCGTTCAGCGAGACGACGTCTCGCTGAACGCTTTTTTGGCTATTGCCGCTTCAATGCAGGCCACAGTCTTTTTCACACTATGCTGTCATAGTTGTGCTGTCAAGCTGTCCATTAAGGAGCTTGGAAGCAGCCGTTACCATTTCGGCAAGGAGCTGAATACAAGCGCATTGCTGAGCTCGCGTCCGGCTGGCGTAATTTGCTTGCCGTTCGCATACAGGCCGGAAGATGCGCCGCCGTCCAAGTTCATCGCCTGCTTAGCCCCTAAGCTGACCATAATTTGTCCCCATTGCTTTATCGTCGCAGCCGGAACTGTAACTAGCAAAATCGAACCGTCATTCATAATCGCAATTCCGCTTCGCGCGCCAGAATCGGTCAAAATTTTCGGGCTCACGAAACCTTCGTTCGCCGGATCAACGGCCAGCTTGCCATCCTTCACTAGACGCGGACCCGCGCCAATTGCGGTATGCACCTCGCTCCAGTCAATCGCTTTGCCGGAAACATCGTTATAGCTGACGGTGTAGTCAACGTAGCTGCCCTTTTGGAAACGGCTCGCCAAATGCTCCTCCTCACCTGTAAAGAAGAGGACATATCCGTCCTTCGGAATTTCGACATTCGTATTTTTGCTGACCTTCGTGACGACACCTTTGCTCACCGTTACGGCAGAGCCTGTGGTCATGCCGATTTTGCTTCCGCGCTTCGGCGTATACATGATGGCTGCCGTTCTGCCTGGAGTAGGTGTCCGATTAACGAAATACACGTACCAGCTTTGCGAGGATTTCCCGGCACTGCTTACTTTGCCGCTTATCTTCACCTGCAGCGTGTCCATTAGCGCCGACCCGTCCCATTGAAAGCCAATGCTCGTACCCGTATTTCCAATATGCTCGACAACGCCATCGCTAATAATGTTGCCATAAGGCTCAGGAATGCCGCCGTAGGATTCAAAATACGTGCCATTGATTGCGGCCGCTGCATTGTACAATGAAGCAATTCCAGATAAGCCCTGCGTCAACCCGACCGTTCTGCTAGACAAGCCTGCTGTTACGGGCATTCCTTTAGGAATCGCTACGGTTTGAACGTTGAAGGAACGTCCCCCTGCGGATACGCGCTTCGAAGCCGCTACAGCCTTGTAAGAAGTTGATGCTCCGCGGATCGTTACCGGAAGCTCAAGCTTGCCCTTATAGGAAGCGGAAGTCACATGAACGCGGATTTTAGTTTTCCCTGCAGCAACAGGGATAATAACGCCATCGCTGTTCACGCGCGCTACCGCGCCATTGCCTGATTCATACCGCAGCGCCACCGGCTCTGACAGCTTCAGCTTCGCGAGCAGCGGAAGCCTTTCATTCAGCGCAACCGTTACGGCGGATGCCGGGTATGTGATTGTCACATTTTTCACTGTCGATTGTGCTTCAGCAGCATATGCCGCACCGCCCAAGGTATAGGCCGTCTCGCCGCCCGCCGAGCTTAGCAGCAGAATTGCCGCTCCGCCGACCAAGGCAGTGCGCTGCATGTTTTTTTTCCATGATGACTGGTTTAATGATTTCATTGCTGTTTCTAGTCCTCCCTATTCAACTCCAAAATTAGGCTCTTATACCTATATCGGCAGAACTAGGGAACAAGTGAACCATTTAGTCCAACTTTGTCTATTCCTTAGGCAAATAGCTTCGTCTGACCTCCAAATTCTTTTGAAGAATAGATCGCTTCCTTCATCATTTCGAATGGACTCGATGTATGTTTCGATATTCTCCTGGAGGAATTTCTTGAATCTTTTTGAATGCTCTGTAAAATGAAATGACGTTCTGATAACCAATCTGCTCCGCAATGGATTGAATCGGCTCATCCGTCTCGGATAATAAACGTTTCGCATATTCAAGCCTGACTCTCAGAACGTAATCAATAAATTTCTCGCCTAGCTCTTCCTTAAAAAGCTGGCTTAATGAACTGGGCTGAAGTTTAAGATAGGCGCTGACCCCCGAAAGAGAAAGAACAGGATCAGCAAAATGCGTATCGATATAGCTTTTGGCTTGGAAAGCGATACTATGATGTCTTCTAGCTTGACGATCTTGAGCTGCAATCGCTTCGAATGCCGACATGGTGCTCATAAGCTCTTCCTCAAGCTCGTTCAACGTCTCCGGATGATTACAAAGCTCTGTGAACTTATACAGAAATTCATTCTTCCATATTTGTTGAATTCCCGGATACAATACGTTGATTTCTTTCTCCATTTGCATTACAAAGCTTTGAACGAACGCAGACATCTCCTGTTTGTCAAATCTCATCTCTCTTAGCTGCTTGAACAGCTGTATCAGTTTTTCATTCCAATCGCATTCATTCTTTCGGAACGAATGTACAATACTCTCTATTGCTTGCAAATAGGCGTACTTGTCAATACTAACTTTTCCTGAGCTTACACGATTATCAATCACCGTATTCGTTCCTATAACCGGCTTTAAACAAACATTCTCCTTAGCATTGCGATACGATTCCGCGATTGTCTCAATGCTATCTGAGTCTGCACCAATTCCTATCGTTACCGTCAACTCCAGATTGTGCCCAATCCAGGCTTGAAATTCACTCGCAAGCTCTGCTGTAGATTTCAAAACCGATGTTTCTGACTTGCATTGATGAACAACAAACGCAATACGATTCGGCTCCATCCAAGCATGCCAAACAAAAAGCTTATACTGCTGTCCTAAATCGTGAAAAGCGTTTTCTATAATAAATTTGAGCAACTGCTGATCACTTGGTTTATACTTTTCCGTGAAACGTGTATAATAATCCATTTCAACGATGATGACACCGAGGCGATCGAATAGATACGGCATGTTAAGAACAGTCATTTGGGTCTCGAACTGCTTGTCGGTCAAGGTCTGATGCCCTGCCAGCAAATCGTAGAATAGACGTTGCTGACGAAGCAGACTATCTTCCTTATACAAGCTTTCATAGTCTGAGGACTTCTTAAGCAGCTGATCCAATGCCATTTCAATGAACGTGAATTCGTTTTTCACATGATTAACGCCGACCTCTTCACTTTTTCTCATGAAGCATTGCCCCATCTTATTGAGGATGGCTTGAATCGGTTTATAGTAAATATGTGTTACTAGAGTAAAACCAGCAAGGGCCAATACGATAATAATGACCACGATTAACATCCATCTGCCGGAAAAAACAGATAACGCTGCATAACTTTTATCAGCTGCACTACTCGAATAGTATGCCCAGCCTGTATATTCAGAATAAACAATATTCGTGGAGTCAGTTATCCCCTCCTTCGAATTTGCAAGATCAAAATTTCTTTTATCCATTAATCCAAACGAACTGTAATCGCTTTCACTTATGCTGTTTAAATGATCCAAGATAGAGTTAACCTTCACGTTAACAACGATAGCGCCCTGCTTCTTATTCCCATGATAATAATGCTTCATGAGCGAAACAACCTTCTGCGAGTTCTCGTCGAAGCCCCATTCATCTACTAATCGCGGGACTGTCCATTTCTCAGTCGTGGATTGCGCATAATTAGCCTGAATGAAGGAGATATCTCCAAATGATTGGAGGGAGTATGTACCTGAATCGGAAATGATTCGTTGTTCAGCTTCATTATAGATATATATCGAATTAGGTAATGGAAAGGAAGCTTTCATTTCCGTTAATTTTTTCTGAATCTCAAAATCGTCAAAGGCTGTCTTTGGACGTTCTGAGTAAAATTTCTGCAGCCATTTATCCGATAAGAGCTCGCTGGCCATATTTCGTTCGATCAGCTTTAAGCTGGCGTCCGTGTTATATACCATCCGTTCCAGAATGGCTTGATTAGTCTCGATATATTTATTATCCGAATCGTGATGCAGCACCATAAAAAAAATAAATAGGAGGGAGGAAATGACGACAGAGAAAATAGAGGTATAGGATAGTATCATACGGTAATACCAATTCATCTTCTTCACAGAAAACACTCCCATTCTGCGGACAGTCTAACCTATCGCCCAATCTCCTTCTCAATTATATATAATATGGAAAATAAAGAAAAGATGAGTGCCTATAGTTTGTACTTTGTAAAGTATAGTTCCAACAAAAAACGCCCCATCGACATGGGACGTATGGCAAGGCTCAATAATGGGGTTCTATCCAATTCGTCTTCATCATGGCCGCTACGCGATCCCGATTCGGCGAAACGCCATAATAACGTTTGTAAATGGAGCCAAATTGGGAACTGGATACATAACCTATCGAATGAGCGATTTCTTTCATTTTCATAGTCGTGCTTCGCACAAACACGCTAGCCTTTCTCATACGAATCTGCTGCAAATGCTGCATCGGGGATACCTGATACACTCTCGTATACACGCTGCTCAAATAGACGGGATGGCAGCCTACTAATTTCGAAAGGTCGTGAAGCGTAAGCGGCTTCTCATAATGCAGCAGCATATAGCGATAAACGAAACTTATACGTTTGTCGACCTGTTCATATGACCTGCGGGCTGATTCCATTCCGCATACTTTGCTTATCGGATTCGACTGGATAAATAATCGAAGATACCGCTCTAATGCATGGATATCCTGTTCAGTCTGAACAGGCTTTTTCAATAGCTGCTGTGCCATTTCCCGATCAGCCGGTTTGGTAATTGAAATCGTCCACTCCGCTTTCTCGTCTGAGGGATCACCTTCTATATTGTAGACAATCCCTTTATAGCTAATCGTAAGATCATGCTGCGGCGCGATGCACAGTGGCCCGGTAGCAAGCAAAATCTCCTCTCTACCTAAAGAAATGGATCGCTGCTCCTGCATAAGCTCCATTGGGTTAAGCGCCAGCAGCAGCATGATTTGATCCCCTTGGATTAGCTGCAATGGCCGTTGCGACTTCCTGTTTATCGTAATCGACTGTTGAGATATTAAGGAATAGAATTGAATCTTCAACATAGCCTTGTTCCTCCGTCTCTCCGCCAATTCCCGATTATTCAGGCAGCTTCAAGATTTGATTAACAATTGCTTCTAAAGAAGCAGATTCCTCATTGTAGACAATTAAATCAGGCTGCGATGGTTCTTCAAAATCCATATCCATACCAACAACCTCCTGTACCTGTCCATTCAAAGCCCCAGTATACAGCTCCTTCTGGTTACGAGCAATTAGCGTAACTTTGGATACGCGCAAGTAGATTTCATAATAATACGAAATATTCGCCTTGTTCCAGGCCCGACAGGAATGGAACATAGAGATCGTCGCGCATACCACATCCAACCCTTGCAAAGCCAGCATCCTGCACATCCTTGCATTACGCATGGCACTTGCATGTCGGTCAGCGATAGAGTAACCAAGATCATGGCCGAAAGCCTCCCTCAGCATATCGCCGTCAAGAAAAACAACTGCATCGCTTTGTGCCTTCAACCGATTATATACTTGTTTACCTATTGTGGTTTTCCCTGAGCCCGCAAGTCCCGTAATCCAATAAACACGGCCCGATTCGTTCAACTCGTCTCCTCCTCGGCTCTATTCAAGCAATCTAGCAGCTTCATTAGAAGTTCGCTTTCTTTCATGCAAGCATCCAAATAAGGCCGCATAGTCAATGCATAGGCTTGCGCATCTGGCCGATCCGGCTTGACATAATATTGAACGACCTTGGTTCGGATTAACGTCCAATTGTTGTACAGATCAGTAAAACCCTTATGCAATTCATCATAGTCATTACGATCGAATATACCTTGCTTTTGCAAGTAGTCAATCAGCATTAGATTGCGTTCCTGATAAAATAACGAGTATGTCAGTCGGTGAGTCACACTGGAGTTCAGGGCATTGGCAGTGAGAGTAATCTCACTAAACTGATCGCGAAGGTATTTCAATACACCTAGACCTCTCTTTATCGTCTTTTCCTCCGTTACGATAGTTTCGCCGTAAAGCTGTTTTTCGATGTTCGACTGAATGATTCTGTAAGGAAACTGCGGATCCAGCTGCTCCTTAATAGCGCGCAGCCCCAATCCAAACAACTGATCTGCGGGAATCGAATCATAGGAAAGCTGGAAATCCTGGTAGCTTAATTCATGCTTAATGATATTTCCTGGTGGAATGCAGTCTTCCACCATATAGAAAGTGGATAGCTCATCGCTATACCCATAGATCAAAACGGGATGAATCAAATTCGTTTTACGGCATTCCAGGCAGAAGGGAAAATGGAAACGATTCAATCTCAGAATACAATACATGCCCTCATTCAAATAACCTTTGACGAGCTCGACTACATCGGTATCTCTATAGAGTGACAATTCTACTTTCTGAAAATATTCATCGTATAGTTCGTCTGGCAAATTCCTGGTCATATACGGGACAAGTTCCCCATTCTCTTGTTTTTCCTTGTAAGCTGCGTCAGTTATTAATTCACGCCTCGGAATCTCTATTTCGTATTGCGATGTAATGAGAGGGACCAGGCATTCGAATGCCGAATCCCTCGTCATTAAAATGGCGATCACATTATTCCAGTAACAATCAATTCGGTTCTTGTTATAGGGTACAAAATCCAGTTGGAACACCGTAAATCCCTCCTTCCGGTTTATAGCCTGTCTCCATACTCGTTCTCATAGAGCAGCAGGTCTGATTCGTGATCAACCTCTAACCATAGTCCGCGATAAGGAATTGCCTTAATGGCAATCCCCTGTTCGATTAATCCGGCTAGCAGAGCCGTCAAATCCATGCGCTCCACTAGTCTTTGATCCTGTATGGAGAGAAATTGCCGAATCAACCGCCACCCCTTTGGCGAAATACGGAGCAGCCCCATGAATTGCCCTTCCACCTCCTGAAGAGTTGCTGGCTTACCGCCGATTTCAATCACTCGGCTGTCGCTCCCCAGTCTGAACGTTTCGGCATCGCTTAACGGATTAAGGAATCGGGCTTCCCATAAGGGAAGCCAGTTGATATTGTAAGGAATGACAATATCGTCATCTTCATCTGCGCCCAGCATAAGCTCAATAACCTCAGACGTATAGACGATATCGGTATAGCTAACGATGCAAGGCTCGCGCTCCAGCCAATCGGAAGCACAGCACAGACTGGCAAGCATATTCGTTCGTTCCCAATCCCTATTCTCGAAGTATGTTGCTCCAGCCACTTGTATCCTACCCGCCATATATCCGCGGACGATCGCGATATCGCGGATGGAAGCCTCGTGGAACGCTTCAAGCTGTCGATCAATTAATCGTTTGCCTAGCAGCATGGTGCGGCATTTCGGCTCATGCAGGGTATGGGAGCCTAATCTGCTTCCACGTCCTGCCGCCAATAGAATAGCTTTCATCTCATGCAACCCGCTTCCTATATCGCTTGGACTGTCCAAGCTCTTGTCTTGTAAGGCACCTCAATTTCATCAATGTTGCTTAAGCATAGGCTAATCTCGTCCATAATCTTCTCGAACAGAATCTGCCCCGCTTGCACTTGAATATCATTTACTGAACGCCAAGCGTTTAAATAACGTTCTTTTGTCATAACAACGGTATGTGGAGCCTCCATAAATATTAAGCGATCGAACTGCCCCGTAGATAGCAGCACCTCCTCGACGCCGCTCATGTGGCTATGAGAGCCAGATGAAACACGCTTTAAATCAGGGACATAGTGTCTTATTATGCTTTCAATCTGCTGTTGCAGTTCATTTCGCTCAACATCCCGCGGATTCCATAAAGCTGTAAAATGTCCCCCTTCTTTCAAGATACGATGAAACTCGCTTAGCGCTTGCTTTTGATCTGTCCAATGAAAGGAAGAGGCCATAAACACCCAGTTTACCGAATCATTCGCTAGGCCCGTTTCCTCCGCAAAACCTTTTTGCCAAGCAAACTGCTTATTGCAAGCATCCAGACGAATACCTTCTTCCCGCATCGCATCGTTAGGCTCGACCGCTATACCCCTCAGCCCGAGCTTGGCCAGTATTTCGGTTAACTTCCCCGTTCCCGCACCTACGTCTGCTGCCACAAAACCCTCGCTAGCTGCCCCTGTATGCGACATCAGCGCATGGAGAATATCTTCCGAATAACCTGGTCGGTTGACATATTGTTTGGCAAGCAAAGTAAAATCACCGTGCATCATCGTATTCATTTTCATTCTCTCCTCCAAATAATTGTTTTATCATGCTCATATCGTTTGGCTCGAACGGCATTTCCCGTTCTGGATGCCACATAATTCCTTTGATGCTGGCATGCTTGTGCATGACCGCCTCAATGGTCCCGTCGGCAGCCCTTGCGGTTACAACCAGCTTCTCCACAGTCCTTCGGGCTCCGTAGCGATGATAGCTGTTTTTACTCAAGCTGCCTTCGTTCGTGTGCACAGCATGATGCACCGCAACATGGCCTTCGATTCTCTCCAGTTCAATGCCCCAGAAATCCTGAAGCATTTGCATGCCTCTACATACGCCCAGCAAAGGTATGCCGCTGTCACATGCATATTGAATGAGAAATCGCTCTGCCTCATCCCTCTCCGGTGACCTCCCGCCATACTTTAAAAGATCGTTGCCTCCCGTCATAATCATGCCTCTAATCGGCAGACTGCGCAGCATTTCCTGAACGGTTGGCAAATGATTCGGCAGTAGAATCGGCATATAGCCGCAGGTGGCTAACAGATTGATCCAGCTTTGGTCAATAGCGTCTCTTCGCTCACCACGGCTCGCTACCTCTTCGACACGCATCGTAATGCCAATCATAATCATTGGATGATCCTTATGTTTTTTCCCGCGCAATCGATGGCAAGCACCTTGGCATTGCCGTAGTGGTTATACAAATTTTCTCCTACTCCAATTACCGCGGGAATCGACAGCTCGCCAGCACGAATAGCCATATGTGAATTGACGCCTCCGTACATCGTTACCAGGCCAGCGATTCCTTTGGAAAAAATCCAGTCATAACCGGGATCGGCACTCGGAAGAAATAAAATGCTTCCCCGCAAGCTTTCATGATCTTCATCCGAAAATGCAATCTTGCTGGTTACCTGATTCATGGTAATAAAATTCGGCTCAAGCTCCGGTTGACTGAAAAACCATACATTAGACGGCTCGGTGATCAATGGCGGCAGCTCCAGCTGCAAGGTCGCCTCATATCTTTGTCTGCCAGCCTTAATACTCTTCAGCAGCAAGTCCTGTATATCGCAATCTGACTCGTAAGCCCGCTTGATCACCTCAATATTGGCAAAGGAAGCCTCCTCCTTCGAAATACCGTATTCCTCCGCCAATTGGCCGAATAGCCGAATCGCCTCGCTCAAGCTTTTTGTAAATACAAACTTGGAATATTCCCTTCCCTCAATCGCGGTCTTAAAAAAGTCAAATAGTCCAAGCACATTGCCGTCTAATAGACCGTGCTCTGTCAGCAAAGCCTGAATCCGTTTATATTGAGCAAGCGAAAGAAAGAAGGATGGCTTCTCTATCACACGGTTAAGCTCGCGCGACGAAGAAAATTCAAAATATTGATCCGGTGCTTCATCATAACGAAGCGAACAGATCTCATAGGTTCCAGGTCGTAAATGTCCATATTTCGCTAGAAATTCCTCCATGTCTAGCTGAGCGTAATCCATACTGATTTGTGTACTGACTGTCTCCAGACTGCTCATATAACGATGGTAGTCGCTTTCCGATAGAATACCAATGGAGACGAGGGATCGAAGCATTTGTACCGCTACGAATCCCCCTCTTGCCAGTCCGGCGAATGGCAGCGTACCATAACGCTTGCAATCCTCCAGCAGCCAATAAATTTTCGAAACCTTGTCGATTGAGCTGTCCAGCAATTCCGAACGCCTTGCTTCCAGCTCGTTGATTTTACTCAGATCATTTTGTAACAAGCCATTTTCCGTACATACGATATGATTCGTGAGATCCTTCAGACAAAGACTAAGCTGCTTCAATTCCGGCTTTGTGAATCCATGCTCATAGAGTATCTCCAATCTGGTATCCAGATCGAAGGTGAAACAAGAAAATATGATCTCAAACTCGACCTTGTCATGATTCTGGGGGTTATCGATCAAGCTTTGCATATAATAATTCAGGAGCTTCTCGCTTAATTCGGCATCCAGCTCCTTTGGCAAAAAGGAGTTGAAGCTGACTCTTACATCGATATATGGAAACCCTCCCAGATCGATGAGCAGAGGAAAGCTCCTGACATTCTTATATCCGTATCGACTCCTCTGATAGGCCCATATGCTGTCCGTCACTAATTCTTTGTACAGCGATAGCGCGAGCGGCCGGGGCCGAATGCCGATGATTTCGGCTGGATTCCAGTCTGGCATGACACCATAGACCGTTTTGTGTCCATAAAGGTACGGCTGCCTCGCTTGACCTTGTCCTACTTTGTCATAGATCCGTTTTAGTACCGCGGATTGATAGTCAAGGCTTGCTAAATCGCAGGTTAATAACAAGGGTCGAACTTGAAAAAGATACAGCTTGCCCGCCTTGTCCACTGCAAACTCAATATCCAGCCTGGGTGTTTCGAATATGTGCTCCAGTTCATCCATCAAGTCAACAATTTGATTCAGTGGCCTCACTGCAGGCAGTGGCGAGCCCTTGAAATAATGATAGGTTTTAAGATGATTGGTTGTGCCTGAGGTGACAGCATCGGTTGCGCCGCTGACATCATCGTAGTTGATGACGATATAATGGCCGCCATTATTAGGGTTGACGCCAAAGGCGACGCCGCTGATCGCAACATATGGAAGCATCGGTTGTATGAAGACATGATGGACCGGATCCTCGTCTTGATAGGATGCAAGCACCCTGTTAACGGCCTGTATGGCTTCGCTTTCTCCATTCACGTCAAGAACGGAATCATAACGTCCCGCATAGGAAGCGGCAATTCCATCCTCCCAAGCCGCGCTGCTTCGTACAATGAGTGGCGCCCCCGACCATGAAAGCTGCTTAAGGCTGTCTAAAATTTCCGATTGGCGATAACGCCACTCATAGGCGGTAAATTGAAGCTGGGGTAGGACGATTGCACACTTGACTAGTCTCTCAAGCCTCTCCAACGTTTCTGATTTTGTACCGAATAGGATCAACCCACTATCACCCAGCTCCCTTATCGCACAGCATGGTCCGCTTGACGCTCAGACAATAATTGGACTTGATATTCCAATCTGTCGGTGTCGCCAAGCTCATGCTCTTCTGCGAGTAATTTCATGCATAGACGATGGACCATCGTACGAATAATGGCAGGGTTCTCTACGAACTCTCCATATTGCTTCTCAAACTTAAACGGAAATGCCAAGAGCTCCATCAGGTTATCGTAGTTGTAATAATCGTGCCCCGGATATCCCCATGCCCGATATTTAATCCGAAGCATGCTCTCCAGCCTGAATTTGTCGAAAGAAGACAATAACTCATCATAAGATTTCGAGATGGTACGTGTATTAAATCCGGATACAACCCCGGATGTTAATGAATTCCACCATTTCATGCCGCCAAACGTGCTGTGAAGCAAGCTTTCATCCCAATCGATGCCCAGATGCTTGCATATCAGCGTAAGAGTAGCCTCCGGCTTTACATGCAAATCCTCTAGCTTCACCAAATACGTCCGGTCTGTCCAGCGTGCCGTTACAGGGACACCATGGAACAGAGCTTGCAGTTGAAAGCATAAGTTGTAGACACTCGCTTTGCCTGCATGCAATTGGTAGTTCAATGCGGAAGCAAACGCAATAACAGGATTTCGAATCATATGAAATAATTTAGCGTAGGGAAAAAGCTCAATGAATTGCTCGGTCTCCGCGACGCTCGTTCCGAAGTGAATGCCCCCTTCAATAATGACCGGAAGCTCCGAGGTAAAGTCACAGGTTCTTCCCATTGCGCAGGATGCTGCAAGCTGTATAGCTTGGTAGAAAAATGTCATGTCCATCAGATCAGCCGTCTCCGTAATTTCCAGGAATGCCGTCTTAAATCGGGCTCGGTCAATCGTGAAAATCTGATCTCTGCCTTCACCTAAGGCGCACATCCCGTTTTGCCTCGGTTCTTCGAAAATGCAGCCTTCGTTGAACTCGCCAGGGAACGTTTTGAATATCGCATCAACGATTTCCTGGTTGTCCATGCGCCCTTCACGCGGTTTGATCGTTGATTGCCACAGCTTGAAAATTTCCACACCGTTCAGCATGGTTAATATAATATTCGGATGACCGTCCAGCAGACTTTTCATCAAATGCGTGCCGCTTCTCCCGTAGCAATAAATACTTACCACTTTATTTAATGAAGCCGCATAGTCTCTCTTCGTGAATGCAGCGCCCTCCATAAGGATGTGAATACGCGCAAGCTCTTTCTCAATCTCGGGCATATATTCACTAGAGACTGAAAAACGTTTCGCTCTCCTATAGAGATCATTGGCTTCCAGCAGCCGGCCTTGCTTTTCGTATACAAATCCGAGCTCCAACAGCAGGGACACCTTTTGAGGTTCCAGGTACAGCTGCTTCTGCAACCGTTCCTCCTCACGATTCAGTGAATGGGGATTCATCCGAATCAACTTGCCCGTCGATGTTCTTGGAAGCTTGCTTGTCCAATAAAACCTTCTAGGCACTTTATAATCGGCCATGTGTTCTCGGCACCATTCCAGCAAGCTGGACTCCAGCAATGATTCTTGCCGCTCGACATGAGCTTCAATAATCTTGTTGTCCTCTGACAAACAGACAAGCGCATCACGGATTTCGGGGTGATTCTTCAGCTTAAGCTCAATCTCCTGGAGATTCACTTTAAGTCCGCCGATAATCTTGATACTGTCTGAACGCCCGGCTAAATATAAAATCTGCTCCTCGTTAATGGAGCCGGTATCCGACGTGTTGAACCATCCCTTGCTCCATCTTTCGTTCACGGTGCGAGGCAGATAAGGAGATTCCAGCAATTCCGCCAGCACTTCATCGTTCTCAATCCGCAAGCTTACTCCCGGCAGTGGACGACCGACGCTCTCCGGATATTTGCCGTCCCAATCCATGGTCAGAACTCCGGTCTCGCTTGTCCCGTACTGCTGACCGATCGTGACGCCATAGCTCTCGTAAAAAGCTTGATAAACCTCTAGAGAGAGAGCCTCCCCTGCAGAAATGGCATGCTTAAGCTCAGGGAGAGGCCCCTGCCCCGGCGCTCGTCCTAATAATTGATAGTGGAACGGAACGCCATACATCACCGTAATCCTTTCCTCCCGGAGTATCTGAAGGATAGATAGGCTCTGGTGATTTCGTGGAAAATATAAGCAAGCTCCTGTGAATAAGGTGAGCAATAGTCCATTAAGCAAACCGAATGTATGCGTAAGCGGAGACAAGGCCAGAACACGATCATCTCGTGATAATAAAGGTACAGCTGTCAATTTGTGCAGATCGCCAAGGATCGCTTCTGCCGTTCTACCGATTGCTTTCGGCTTGCCCGTAGAGCCCGATGTGAACAATTGAAGCACGCATTCGGGCTCACAGTCTTTGCTTTGCTGGAGCTTCACGATTTCGAAGGAAACTTTTTCAGCAAAGCTTGCTAGCGGGTGACTCTGATCGGTTGAGCAAATATAATAGTGTGGACGATATTCCTGCAGCAGCGCTTCGGTTTCCGTCGGTTTCAAACGGCTGTCCAGCAGCATCGCCTGAGCCCCTTGTTTCCATACGGCAAATAACAAATAAACAAAAGTCAGGGAGCTTTTGACTTGCAGCGCAACGAGATCCCCTTCCTTGACGCCTGCTTCCGATAGCTGCTGCCGCCCACTTTCGATTTCCTCGAAAAGCTGCCCGTACGTTACGGAAGAAGAGAATTTCATCGCCAATCTAGAGGGCTCTGCTGAGTTTGAAATCAACGCCTGATAGAATGCTTGCTTATCGATTGAGTTTAATAGCATGGCAGCCTCCTCCGAATTCATAATCGTAGATAATAACCGGGGCGGCTACTTCCCTTTTTTTTAATCGATCGACTGCAATGACCAAATCCGCTAACCCTTGATTGCCGGCAAACGGTCGTACAGGCAGCTCGGTGCTCAAGGGCTCAGTCAAGCTTTCGACTGCTTCAATATAAATAAGAAGCTCATCGCCAGAACCTGAGAAATCATCTTCCTTGGCGCATTCCAGTAAGAGTGAGATGGCATGATCGCATGATCGCAAGGTCGACTCTGAATCAACAAGCTCCGCAAGCAGTTCGTCGGAACGGCTGCTTTGCAGCTCCACACCAATGACGAGTACCTGCTCAACATCTGGTTGATCCATATAGATTTCTGCTAGATCGAGCAAGGAAACAAGTCCGTTCCCGAAGTGGGAGACCGCTGATATCATGCCGGTAAAGCCAAATTGTTTAGAAGCGTAGCCAAGAATGGAATTAGGGACGGATTGATAAAACAATAAAGGATTATGGACTTTGCCTTGAAGCAAATTCTGGCTTGCCCGATCTGCAGTAGCCGTATCGCCAAATGCACTGCCAAGCAAGATAGCCAGCTTCTGATGAGAGCGAATCTTCCCCGACTCCACATGGTTTTTCAAAATTTGATACACCATAGGATTGAAGGCGGATTCGATAAAACCGGGGACGGGTTCTATCGCAATCGACCGGGCCTGTTCTTCCGCCGCTTTAAGCATATCCGCATAATCGGCCAGACCTTCGATGGAATGCCCCCATGGACCGATGCATGCAGTCGCTGTCACCTTCAGCATAAATTACCCCCTCTCAACCGATTTTTGCAGAACAATAGCCGTATTGTTGCCTCCGAAAGAGGCATTTAAATTGATAACCTTGTTCAGCTGCTTCTGCCTTGGGTAATTCGGTACATAGTCCAAGTCGCAATGGGGATCCTTCTCTTCATAACCCATCGTGGGCGGAATCGTATTGTGCTTCATAGCCATGATGGAGAGAGCCGTCTCAACCGCTCCCGTACCTTCCAGAATATGTCCCGTCATCGTCTTCGTCGATGAGATCGGTGTATCATAAGCCCTCGTGCCAAACGCCCGCTTAATCGCCGCCGTTTCTGCACGGTCATTAAGAGGAGTGCCTGTCCCATGGGCATGAATATAATCTATTTCTTCCTTCTGAATAGAAGCAGCGGCCAATGCCCGCTCAATGGCGAGCGCCATACCGGCTCCATCCGGATGAGGCTGGCACACATGGAAGGCGTCGCAGGACAGCCCCCAGCCAAGCATTTCGGCCAGAATCATAGCGCCGCGCTTCTCGGCATGCTCCAGGCTTTCGAGCAGGAGCATAGCGCCTCCGTCTCCCAGCAGCATGCCTGATCGATTGGCCGAAAATGCCCTTACTCGTCCGTCAGCAGCAAAGGTGCGGCCCGAATTGAACTTCGCAAACATCTCCTCGGTCACCAGGGAATATCCGCCGCAAAGCGCAGTATCCGATTGCCCCCTCCGGATAAGCTCGTAAGCGACGCCAATCGCGTTGCTGGAAGCAATACAGGCATTGTTTAAACTTATTTTTTTGCCGTTGCCCTTAAGCCGATAAAGGTCAGCCAATACCTTCAAATGGTAGGATGGCAGAAATTCCGATAGCGGTATAGCTGAATGTTGCCCCGAGGACTTCAACCTCCAGTACTGTTGAAGCGCATTGTAATCGCCTTGCAGGCCGAGTACGATGGAAGAATCCGATAAATCTTGTAGGCCGGAGGAAGCAACGGCCTCCTCGGCCAAGCGTACCCCCAGTCCGAGCAAGGTTCCCTTGAAATCGGACTCCGCTGCGAAAGCAGTCCGGAAAGGCGTGCTGTCGAAGCGTGTAACCGGCCTGAAACGATGTTCTCCCGTAAGCACGCTTCTCTTAACAGCCTCTTCTCCGAAGCCGCTTGGAATCATTAATCCGATCCCTGTTATCACTACCCGATTGAACATCGCGTACTCCTTTCTCACATCGTGTTCGTATGCCTCTTGATCATTACTCCCTTCTCCTGAATAAGCCGGTAAATGGCATCGATGGAGTCGAAGCGCCCGTAGTCCTCGTCTTCTAGCTGCAAATGGATATGATTGCGATGCTCCAGCATGTCGAGAAACCATATGAGGCACAATGAATCCATCATAATAAGCGAATCATCGTTGAGCTCATCCGGTCTTGAGACAAACAGTTGATTTTCTAGCAGCAGCCTTTTGATGCCATCCTTACTTATTAGCGGACGCTCGTTCATACCGCATTGGCTCGCTCATGCAAAGTGCCGATCAGCTGCCCGACTGTGTACCCGCTAATTTCAATGAGCTCGCTATCGGCTATAGTCAACCCGAGCTGCGCCTCTATTCTTGCAGCAAGCTCGATAATTTGAATAGAATCAAGCGCGAGCCCCTCATCCCCAAGCGGCATCGTCTCATCAACCTCGTCTGGATTCATCTGTATATTCATCTGTCTAGCAATCATATTTATTACTTCATCAAACATTTGTTGTCTGTTCATTCTATCGTGGTCCCCTTCCTCATCCATAAATGGCTGGGTCGATTTGGTGTTCATTCGGATTATATCCGGATTAAAATATTCGATAAGATGTACCCCACTATCCTGAAAAGGAGGAAAGGTCATCTTATATTCCTTAAATGGAACCTGGCGATGCTCTTGAAATTGAAGGCGATATGGTTTATCAAATAAATCCACGGCCTCGGCTGTGAGCCTCCAGCCGTTCTGAATCATGGTTCTAATATCCCGAGTATGGCTTGCTCTCAGCACATGGCCGATTCCTTCCCTCTCACTGATAATTCGCTCCAGCAGCACAGGGGGAACGTAGGCCGGATCAATTAAAACGATATTCTGCGACACATAACGTTGCTCCCTCTCCGTAATCAGGAACGACTCGCGCAATATTTTCCCTCCGGACACATGAGATTGACTCGCAACAATGGGGTGCAGCCGCCCCATCGTTATAATCTCAAGCATATCCGTTGTACGGCTGTTTGAGGTCACGAGCATTTGCAAGATAATCCACTCCAAACGACTCAGGTCTTCCAAATTGTATTCACCTCCTTTCTATTAATCGTTAATAGCTGAAATCGCATAATGTATCCACATTTTAAGGTTCTGTTGTAGGTGCGGGCGGTTCGTGGTATTTTTAATCAAAGATGGAAAGATCAAGATTATTAGGAGCGATCAATCATGGTGCAAAGAGTAAAACGGTTTTTATCTGCGTCCGATTTTTTCGGTAACAAGTTTATACGCGTCATTCTGATATCCAGTCTGTTTCTGCAAATAGGCGTCTGGATGCGGAACTTTGCCATTCTACTGTTCGTTATGGAAATGACGAACAACGATACCGTTGCCGTGTCGATGCTCTATGTCGCCGAATTTGCTCCGATTCTCATCTTCTCTGTCATCGGCGGAACCTTTGCGGATCGTTGGAAACCCAAAAAAACGATGATTTACTGCGATTTGCTCAGTGCCCTATCGCTGCTGGCCATCTTGGCAGCCTTATTGTTAGGCTCATGGAAAGCGATATTCTTCACAACGCTGCTATCCGCGGTTCTATCGCAATTCTCACAGCCCTCCGGGATGAAATTATTTAAGCAGCATGTACCGGAGGAGCATATTCAGACAGGCATGGCGATGTACCAAACGTTGACTAGCGTCTTTGTTGTCATAGGTCCGGTATTTGGTACTTTCGTTTATAGCGCATACGGCATCAACGTTTCGCTTGCATTAGTAGCCATCGCATTTGTTTTGTCAGCCGCCACTTTAACCTTGCTGCCACCAGACAAGCTGGGCAAAATCGGGAACAAGAGGGAGTCCTTCTGGTTTGAATTGCGCGGCGGCTTTACATATGTTCTTCAAAATCCGGTACTCCGTTTGCTTGGCATCGCCTTCGGCCTAGGCGGGCTCGCGGTCGGTATCATTCAGCCGCTCGGCATTTTCATCGTCGTTGATCAGCTGCAATTGGATAAAGAATATTATCAGTGGTTTGCCAGTACCAATGTTGTAGCAACCGTTGCTGGAGGTTTAATGGTTGTAGGGATCTCGAAGCTTGTACCCTCTCAGAAAATTTTAGCCATCGGCAATCTCTTTAGCGCCTTTTCCGTGATCGGCATCGGATTTTCAACTTATCTCTCCTTATCTCTGGCGATGCAGTTCATTCGCGGTTTTGTCCTCCCCTTCATACAAGTAGGAATTAACTCCATTGTCATGAAAACGACGGATGAAGCTTATGTTGGAAGAGTTAACGGGGCATTTGGCCCGATCTTCATGGGCTCCATGGTACTCATGACCATGGTTTCCGGATGGCTTAGCACGTTCCTGCCATTAGCCTTCATGTACCTGTGCTCTGGCATTTTGTTTGTTGTCTCCACAGCTGTCATCTCTCTTATGTTCCGTTTGAAGCTTCAGATCAACCCGATTGTCGATAGCACTAGCAATAATCAACAAACTTCGCAATCCATGTAACGACTATACAATTTCGATCGATTCCAAGATATTATCTATATTTTACGGATTAACATTTATTAAATTGTGTGGATTCACCTTTTTTCAACCTTTACCATTTTTTAATATTAGCTCTATTCCTCTATGAAAATGGCGCTGTTCGCAAGTGTAGTCATGCATAGATGGGTGTACAAATCAAACAAGCCCATGCTCGTTTGCATGGGCCTTAGAATGTAAAGTAACTCACGCTTTATCCGAAGCGATGGGTATCATTATTTGTTTTGAGTTCAGGAAATTAGAGAATGGTTAATGAGGTTTATAAAAAATAAAACGGCTATCGAGATGTCCTCGATAGCCTTCGCTAATTAGTCTTTAACCAATCATTTTTAATAAAGAGGTTAGCCTATATTTTTCAAATAACATTGTTGCTGATTCCAAATTGACCTCCCATAAACACTCATCAAAGGAGCATTCAATCGGAACCTCAATGTTAATTGTGGCAAGAGTTCTTGAAAGATGCAGCATCTCTAAATCAGACTCAATTTTCGCTTTAATACTTTTCGGTAAAAGGTTTAAATTACTTATTATGCCGTCGATTGACTCATATTCGCTCAGTAATTTAAGTGCGGTTTTTTCCCCTATTCCCTTCACCCCGGGGTAATTATCACTTGTATCCCCTGTAAGACCCTTCATTTCGATGACCTGAAAAGGATGAATGCCTTTATCAACCTTCAGGAAATCTAAATCATAAACCGCATAGTTGGATCTGCCCTTCTTCATGATTATTACATGAATGCGCTCATCCACCAGTTGGAGCATGTCTTGATCACCTGTAAGAACATAGACATGTCCAAGATCACTAAAACGTTTCGATACCGTCCCGATGCAATCATCTGCTTCGTAGCCCTCCAGTCCAATGTTTGGTATTTGAAGAGCAGCAACAACATCCTTTACCAAAGAGAACTGTGGAATTAAATCTTCAGGTGCGCTTGGCCTGTTTGCTTTATAATTTGAATACAAGTCAGATCGAAAAGTTTTACTTCCCATATCCCAACAGCATACGACATGCGTCGGCTGAAATTGATTTACTGCATCAAAGAAATACTGAAAAAAACCAAAGATGGCATTTGTGGGAGTTCCATCTTCCAAACGCCTAGCGCTATACGATTGAGCAAAATAAGCTCTAAAAAGAAGAGCCATTCCGTCAACAATTAGAACTTTATTTTCGTTCATTTACATGCTCATCCTTTATGTCTATTATCAACTTTAATCACTAATTCTCAGTTCTCCATGCCTACTTTCTAGGCTTTCTCTTCTACGTTGTTGAACGTTGATGCACACGCGCTTCACCGCGAATGAAACGGCCAATGCGCTCCGCTGCCTCAAGCAGCCGTGCCTCATCCACCACAAGCGCCAGACGCACATAACCTTCGCCCTCGCTGCCGAATGCTTCGCCTGGAATGACCGCCACACCCGTCTGTTCCAGCAGTTCACGGGCAATCAGACGCGAGGTCCAAGGCCCATCCGGATGCGTCCACTCCATAGCCGGCAGCGCTGCCCAAATAAACATCGTCGCTTTAGGCTTCTCCACCTGCCAGCCTCCTGCACGAAGCGCTTCGATGAAAACATCGCGGCGGCGCTCATACAGCTGTCCTACTTTAGGAGGAGCCGCCTTGGACATCGCTTCTTTAAGCGCCGCAACGCCTGCTTCCTGCACAGCAGCAAAGATGCCATAATCAATATTATCCTTCAGCTCGCGCAGTGCGCCAACCGCTTCCCGGTTGCCTGTCACAAAGCCGATGCGGCAGCCTGCCATATTAAAGCTCTTTGATAAAGAGTGAATTTCAATCGCGCGCTCCATCGCCCCATCGGCAGCAAGAATGCTAGGCGGCTCAAAGCCGTCAAACGCCATTTCAGAATAGGCGGCATCGTTTATTACGAGCACATCGTATTTGCGAGCTTTGTCCAGCACCTTGTCAAACAGCGCCATATCGGCTACAGCAGATACCGGATTCCCTGGATAATTGAGCAAAATAAACCTAGCACGGCGCCATTCCTCTTCCGTAATAGCCTCCACATCCGGCAAAAATCCACCCGCTGCCGTGAGCGGATAAAAAATCGGCTTTACGCCGGCAATCGCAAGCGACCCTGCATATATCGGATAGCCCGGGTTCGGCAGCAGCACCTCATCGCCCGAGTTGCAGACCGCCATCGCCAAATGAGCCAGCCCATCCTGCGAGCCCATTAAAGAAAGCATTTCCGACTCGGCATCTACTTGCACGCCAAAGCGAAACGCCATCCATTCTGCTGCTGTGCTGCGAAAAGCGTCGCTTCCCCGCG
The DNA here is from genome assembly GCF_059609455.1 of Paenibacillus liaoningensis. Classification (NCBI taxonomy): domain Bacteria; kingdom Bacillati; phylum Bacillota; class Bacilli; order Caryophanales; family Paenibacillaceae; genus Paenibacillus; species Paenibacillus liaoningensis. Next base: position 161,115 of record NZ_JCAALU010000005.1, on the reverse strand, counting down.
TGCCCATATAGCCATACTGATTCGGGCGAAGCGCAGCGTCGCCAAGTGCCTGCATAACAGCTTCTGAAGGCGGCTTGTCCGGACTGCCGATATCTAAATCAATGACATCCATGCCTGAAGCTCTAGCCTGCTTCTTCCACTGAATGACCTCGGCAAAAATAGAAGAGCCCAGCTCGTCCAGCCGATTGGAACGCCACTTGCCTGTTGTCATCCTACGCTCACCCATTCCATTCCTGAACATATTGCTCTTCTTTAAAACCAACTGTCGCTTTCGTGCCATCCGTCGCAATCGGACGTTTGATCAGCATGCCGTTCGAAGCCAGCAAGGCAAGCTGCTCGTCCTCGTTCATGGAACCAAGCTTGTCCTTGAGTCCAAGCTCGCGATATACGTCGCCGGAGGTGTTAAAAAACTTCTTCAGCTCCAATCCGCTGAGCTTGACCAGCTCTTTAAGCTGCTCCGCTGTCGGCGTCTCCTCCACAATATGCTTCAGCTCCAGCTTATTGCCTTTCGCCTGAAGCGATTTCACCGCATTGCGGCATGTTCCGCATTTGGGATATTGATAGACGGTAATCGTCCCCGCTTGCCATGTATTTGCACTCATTTACGTTCTCCTCCATAGCTTAAACCATTGAAATAATAGGGCAATGTAGCCTCATCCTATTTTACTTATTTGTTTATCTATTTGTTTCTTTATTTATTTATTTATTAAGTTGCTCCAGGCTCGCTTTCTTGCTTTTGCTCCAGCAATTGCTTCAACAGCTTGAGCTGCTCTGGCAGTTCAGCGCGCCACTCCATCCATTGCCCCGTCATCGGGTGCGTCAGGCCCAGCATCTCCGCATGCAGAGCTTGCCTGCCGGCTGCCTGCTCCCACGCTGCGCAAAGCTCGCCTGCTTCTGGCGGCAGCCCATACATCGCATCGCCGATCAACGGGCAGCCGATATATTTCATATGCACGCGAATTTGATGCGTGCGTCCCGTCTCCAGCCGCAGCCGTACGAGCGAAGCAGCGCCATCTCCATACTCCGCCGCAATTTCATAATGAGTGACCGAGGGATAGCCATCCGGCGTCACAATACGGACATGCGGCGAATCTGGATCACGATCAATCGGCTCATTAATCGTACCTGCCTGCTCGGGCGGAACACCATATACGAAAGCCGCATAACGCTTCGTAATCGCATCTGCTTGGAGCTGGTCGGATAATTGCTGGTGAATATACGGACTCTTCGCAACGACAACAAGTCCAGAGGTATCCTCATCCAAGCGATTTACCGGACGGAAACGCACCTTCTCGCCCCGTTCCCGCCAATGGTTCACCACGCCATTGGCAAGCGTTCCCGTGTAATGCCCATGTGTTGGATGTACGACAATACCCGGCGGCTTATTGAGAATGAGCAAATGCTCATCCTCAAACACAATTTGGAGCGGGATCGGCTCCGGCAAAATATCTTCCGACGTCTCTTTCTCCATCCGAATGCGGATGATATCCCCTTCAACAACCGTCGCGGTCGTGTAAACACGCTGCTCATTGACCGTAATTCCATGCTCAGTCAGCTTAACCCGCGACAGAAGGCTGCGCGATACGCCAAGCCTTCGCTCCACCAGGGCGCGCACGGACATCCCCGCATCCTCCGCCCGTACGACGACCATCAGCGGCTTATAATAATTAGCATCTATATCCATTATTCCATCGGTATTCATCAAATCGCCCGCATCCATTATTTTTTCCGTTTCCGGAACACTTCCTTGCTTCTAACATATTCTGTATCCGGCACGCCGAGCTTGGCGTTCGCCACACGTGCAGCTGCAAAAAAGAAATCCGAGAGGCGGTTCAAATATTTCGTCACCTCGGGGTTAGCCGGATGATCAGCAGCCAGCGTCACGACGCGGCGCTCAGCCCGGCGGCATACGGTGCGGCATACGTGCAGCAGCGAAGAAAGCGGACTTCCCCCTGGCAAAATAAACCGAGTAATTTCCGGCGCCTCCGTAATGTATACATCAATAATCTGCTCCAGCCGTTCTGCCGGTTCCGGCGTCACTTTAAGCGGCGCGCCCGGCCTTGCATAAGCAAGGTCAGATCCGCAGTCGAACAGCTCCTGCTGAATATCGACCAGCAGCGCTGCCATCTCCGCAAGCTGCTCATGCTGTGCAGCCTCCGCAGCCGCCTGCCCAACGAAGCAGTTCAGCTCATCAATCGTGCCATAGGCTTCCACTCGAATATCATCCTTGCGGACACGCCCTCCAATTAATGCCGTTTCTCCACTATCTCCCGTACGCGTATATAATCTCATGGCTCAGCATTGCCCCTCTCATTACACTTCCGTCTGCTTTTAAAAAGCTACTATACACTATACCATAAACGGCCATTCCTGCCGAAGCATTCCCTGAGAATCTGCCCGTGTCCGGCACAAAAAAGCGGCATTCCAGTTCAAACTGGAATACCGCCATTGCTCAAAAATAGCCGTGTAAAAATGCTGCAGAACACAGCTCTTCGAATTTCACGCTTAGCCCTGCTTCAGCTTGTGCACAAAGCCGCCAATGCGATCCAGCGCTTCGGCCAAATTTGAAACCGAGGTTGCATAGGAGCAGCGCAAATACCCTTCGCCGCCGAGGCCAAACACATCGCCCGGAACAGCTGCTACGCCGCCTTCCTCAAGCAGGCGTTCGGCAAATTTCTCGGATGAAAGCCCCATCGCCTTAACCGAGGGGAACGCATAAAACGCGCCCTCCGGCTCATGGCATTCCAGCCCGATATCGCGGAAGCCCTTCACAACAAGGCGGCGACGCTGGTTATAAGCATCAACCATCCGGTCTTTCTCTTCCAATCCTCGCGTCAACGCTTCTACACCAGCATATTGCGCCATGGCTGGAGCACACATGACCGTATATTGGTGAATTTTCAGCATTGCGGCGATGAGATCAGGATGTCCGCAAGCGTAGCCAAGCCGCCAGCCCGTCATCGCGAACGCCTTCGAGAAGCCGCTGACGAGAATGGTGCGGTCCCGCATACCCGGCATCGCCGAGAAGCTGCAATGCTTCGTTCCGTAAGTAAGCTCGGCATAAATCTCATCCGATATGACAATGAGATCGTTATCCTCGACCACTTTAGCAATCGGAAGCCAATCCTCATAAGTCATAATGCCGCCCGTCGGATTGCTCGGATAACATAAAATTAACACCTTGGAACGCGGAGTAATAGCAGCCTGCAGCGATTCAGCCTTAAGCTTGAACTTGTCTTCAGCAAAAGTCTCAATACCTACAGGAACACCGCCGCCAAGCGCAGTTATAGGAGAATAGGAAATATAGCAAGGTTCCGGGATTAAAATTTCATCGCCTGGCACAATTAACGCCCGGAGCGCCAAATCAATCGCTTCACTGCCGCCAACGGTGACGAGAATTTCATTTGCTGGATCGTACGGTGTCTGGAACTGATCATTCAAATATTGGCCGATCGCTTCGCGCAGAGCAGGCAGGCCCGCATTTGACGTATACTGCGTCTTGCCTCTTTCCAGCGAATAAACAGCCGCTTCACGAACATGCCATGGCGTAATAAAATCCGGCTCGCCAACACCAAGCGTAATGACATCTTTGCGGGTATTGACCAAATCAAAAAAACGACGAATACCCGATGGTTTAATATTTTGGACAGAAGGGGTCAAATAGTCCGTCATCGCTTGACGCTTCACCTTCGTCCGTACCAGCTCTTCCTCTTCTTTAATCATCACATTCACCTCTTACGGCGAAATCATCAAACGATCGTCACCCTCATGCTCCTCGAAGATAATTCCATCCTGTTTATATTTTTTCAAAATAAAGTTCGTCTTTGTCGACAATACAGCATCGATTGGGGACAGCTTATTCGATACGAAGGAGGCAACCTCCTTCAAGTTTTTCCCTTCGATCTCAACGAGCAGATCATAGGCTCCGGACATCAAATATACGGATTTCACTTCCGGATATAAGTAAATGCGCTCGGCTATGCCTTCGAAGCCACGTCCCCGCTCAGGTGTAATTTGCACCTCAATCAGCGCCGTTACCTTCTCGTCATCTACCTTGCTCCAGTTCACAATAGTCGCGTATTTGACAATAATATGATTATGTTCAAGCTCGGCTATTGCCTGCTTTACTTCCTCAGCGGGAGCACCTAGCAAAGTGGCGATTAATTCCGCGTCACGTCTGGCGTCTTCCTTGAGCAGCTCCAATACTTTGAGTTGCAATTCGTTCATCATATACTCCTTCCAGCAAACCTGAAGTTATTACCCTTCATATTACAACGAATCCGGGCTTCCTGCAAAGAAAAAAACAAAAGACCCCGAAGGGTCTTTACATGTAGTAGGGCTGATGGGAATTTTGCTGGTTGTGCTGTTGCTGCTGTTGCACCATATGGCCGTATCCTGCTTGCATCGCATGCGACTGGCTGCCCATACGCTGCTGCAAAAACTGCGATGTTTTTTGCTGGGTTTGCTGGTACTCCTTCAACTGCTTGTCGATCTCCTGTCTGAGCACAGGCGATGCGGTGTTGTACATATTTTGCGACTGCATCACTTGATATAGCTCGCCCTGCATTTTCAGCGTGCTGTTCAGCAGGTTCGTAAACATTTGGCGGATGGATGGACAGGCAGCCTCTGTGGCCGCCGTCGCGTATTCGCGGGTTACCCGTTTCAAGTCGCTAAGTACCGTATAGGCCAGATCCTCTTCTGGCAAAAACGATTGCGCATATTGCTGTTGCATCTCTTTTTCCTCCTTATGTCTGCTTGCCAAATATGCTTATTGCTGAGGCTGGGTCGGCGCCATGCTTTGATGCTGCTGAAGCATGTGCATCAATGTCTGATAATGCTGCTGATGCGTATTGAGCATTTGCGAGCATGCCTGACGAAGCTGCTGGGTGCTTGCACCTACAGATACGGCTGAGCATTGCTTAATCAGCAAATCCTCGTTGGACATCGAATCAGCTATATACTCGAGTTCTTTCGCGGTCATTGGCTGTAACATCGAATTTCCTCCTCCTTAACTTTTCTATGATTGAATACATGTTCGCGAGCGAAGTTCATAGCTCCGCTCGGCTGACCGAATGTCAACCCTTACGTATTATGGATCAGTCTCCCACTAATTATGTATGGGTAGACCACCTTAATTTACAACGCCGTCCACTAGGCTTATCTTCGTGCTTGTCCACAACGTCGTTTAATCACGCAAAAGGGCCTATCCCCTCTTCGCAAGGTCAATAGGCACTTTCACCTTCATCATATAGCTTACGGAAGACAGAACGAACCTTTAAGGCAAATGAACGGTTTTCACATGGTCAAAATGTAAAAATACCGAAGCGCCGCTCGCGGTGGACAGCTCAAGCATGCTTTGATCAATCGCTTTAAGAACGCCCGTTTTATTTGAGTTTTCTCCCAAATCGAGCACGACGAATTCACCCATCAGCTTGCGCAGCTGCTGATCGAACGTTCGCGACAAAGTGACGGGGGATGGCCTTAATGGAAACTGCTCGGGAGTCAGCTTGTATGGCGTGACATCGGGGTTGTAGGGAATTAAATATTTCAGATGGTGCAAAGACACCATAACCGTGTGGTAAATCGGGGAATAAAACACGAAATAATCATTCATAACTGTCGTAACATAGCCATGGATCGATTGATTCCCGGTAATGTACAGCTCGGAAAACATCCCTTTGGCATTCATCAAAATTTTGCGGTAGGATACCGTTTCATTGTAGGCTTCAAAGGGCAGCTCCGGCACCTCGAATGGGTCATACTTGTGATTGGACAGACGCAGCTGCTGCAAATGAATGAGCGGGACATAAATAAATTGCAAGCCCGTATGCAGCACTAAAATATCTTGCCCGAATTCAATCAGCTTGCCGCGAATAGCCGCGACCTTTCCCGATATGTCCAGCTCTACTTGCTGGTCAAGCAGCGGATGGCGATTTTTCATAGTGTCTCTCTCCTTTCTGCCGACTTTTTCAAATGAATACCGGGCTTCGGCATCAAGTGCCTGACCCGGCATTCCACTAGCGCCTAATGCATGGTGATGTTCCCACTAAACGCTAATTTCTTTTGCCTGAGCGGTTTCCGTTTTTGTTTCCGCTTTTATTGTTGTTTTTGCGGTTTTTGTTTCCTCCGCTGTTCGATCCACCTGTACGGTTTTTATTTCCTCCGTTGTTCGTTCCACCTGTGCGGTTCTTGTTTCCTCCGCTGTTCGATCCACCTGTGCGGTTTTTATTTCCTCCGTTGTTCGATCCGCCTGTGCGGTTATTATTTCCTCCCGAACGGTCGCCACGGGATGTGTTTTGTCCAAGCAGCTTAATTGTTTTAATGTGGAACAATTGAATTTGAACAACTTCACGGTTTACGACCAGCAGCAAGGATGTGCTGCCAACTTCGGCGATAAAGCCTTCGATTTTCTCCGGGCCGCCCCAGTTGATTTGCACAAATTTTTGGTTGAGCGCACGGATTACGCCGATGAAGCTGGAAGCATGAATATATTGGGGAGTGCGGCCTTTGCTTTTGTCGCTAGGGAAATCCGTAATGCTCTTCACATGGCTCGTGCTCACATAAACAATGCCTTCCTTTGTCCAAAGCACTAGATAGTCATTTTTCACGGCAACGAGCGTACCTTGGAGGGATTCTGGACCACCACGGTTGATTTTCACATATTGTCCAACGAGGCCGTCAAGAAATGATTTAGTACCATTTTCTTTGGAGCTTTTGTGTTTGTTGCTTTTGTGTTTGTTGCATTTGTGTTGATTGCTTTTATGGTGTTGGTTCATGTTGCCCGAGTTGCGATCCTGTTCTCCACCTACAAAGTTGCTGCAATAATTCATAGTAAAATCCCTCCAAATGTTTAATGAGCTGTGCTAGATTTACATACAATCTTAAAAGTTATTGACCCTGTCCCTGCTTGCTGTTTCCACCTTGGCCTGAGTAGCGAGCATCCCTCCAGTGCTTGATGCCGTTCATCTGTCATGGGAGACGATTTATAATACATTTATATGTATCCCTCATATAAGAGGTACTAGATTAATAACTATTTATTTAAGGCATAAGCATATAACTAGAAAAGTTTCATAGAGTCGCTGCTCCAGCAGTAGCAAAACACCCCGCGGCAGAATAAGGTAAATCAGCAAAAGCCTATCTGAGGACGATAGGCTGATCTGCCCGCAGGAGGTGGAAGCCCTATGTCAACCCAAACGCTGCCGATTCGTGAAATTACGATTGAACCTGATCATTTGCAGGAACTGCAGGAGGATTCCTGGAGCCATACGTTCCAGCCCGTTCAGCTAGAGATGAATGGAATATCTAGAGAAGCCACTTTTGGCTATCGCGGCGGTCATACGAGGAACTATTTTAAAAAATCCTATGAAGTCAGAACGACAACCGGCTTGACGCTGCATTGGAACGCCGAGTTTGATGATCCTTCGATGATTCGCAATGCGCTGTCCTTCCAGTTTTTCAATCAGATTGGCGTGCCATCGCCGCGTACCCGGCATATTTGGCTCGTCATTAATGGCGCCCCTCAAGGCGTCTATTTAGAGATTGAATCCGTTGATCCCAGATTTTTTCGCAGAAGAGGCATTGGCTGCCGCGCCATTATATATGCGGTCAATGACAGCGCAAACTTCAGCCTGATTGATCCCATTACGGAGCGACGGAAGGAGTCTCTTTTTGACGGCTATGAACTCGTATCCGGACTTGCGGCCTCCGAGCTGCGCCTAATCCGCTTCGTCAGCGGCATTAACCGCAAGCACACATCCCGCCTGCAATGGAGCACTTGGACGTCAAGGCGCCTAGATGTCGATCAATATTTGCTCTGGCTCGCGGGAGCTGTGCTTACGGGAAACTATGATGGCTTCGATCAGAACTACGCGCTTTATGTACATGGGAAAACGGGAAAATACCGGATGATGCCTTGGGATTATGAAGGAACATGGGGAAGAAATTGCTACGGCAAGCCATGTGGAAGTGATCTGGTGCGGGTGGAAGGCTATAATACGCTGACGGACAAACTGCTGGCCATTCCGGCCTATAAACGCAAATACCGCTCCATCCTGCTCCGGCTGCTGCAAACAGCATTTACGGAGGAACAGGTGGAGCGGACGGTGCGCGCGATGTACAGCAAGCTGACGCCAGCCATTCAAGAGGATTACACGCGAAAAAGCAGCTTTGATACGTATTTGAGCGAGCCCGACTTCATATTGAATTATGTGAAGGAGAGACGCGCTCTTATTAGAAAGGCTTTAAAAAGCTGGAAGCTCACGAAGAAGACAGCTGATGTTGATGTTGCCGCCCTTAAAGTTAAAATTCATTAAAGCCGCTTTTAAAATAGCTCCATGCTTAAGTAACGCTCGCCTGTATCGGGAGCAATACAGAGCACTCTGCTGCCGGCTCCAAGGCGGCGAGCCACCTGAAAAGCCGCCCAAACGGCAGCTCCTGAAGAAGGGCCGAGCAGCAAGCCTTCCTGACGGGCCAGCGCCTTCATCATAGCGATTGCATCGTCATCCGTCGCCTGAATGATTTCATCATAGACGGAAACATTCAGTATAGCCGGCACAAAGCCGGGACTTGTGCCCACCAGCTTATGCGGCCCAGGCACTCCCCCGGACAATACGGGCGAACCCATAGGCTCAACGACGGCAATATGTAAATTCGGAAGCGCGGCTTTCAGCGTCTCACCGGTTCCTGTAATGGTGCCGCCTGTTCCTGAGCAGGCAACAAAAGCATCGAGCCGCCCTTCCATCTGCTGCAATATCTCTATTGCTGTCGTACCCCGATGGGCATCGGGGTTTGCTTTATTTTCAAACTGATTCGGAATAAAGCTGCCTGGAATACTCTGCGCCAGCTCCTCCGCCTTGGCAATCGCACCAGGCATTCGCTCGGCTGCAGGCGTCAATACCACTTCCGCGCCATAGGCACGAAGCAGCTTAATGCGCTCCTGGGACATATTGTCCGGCATAATCAAAATGAGCTTATAGCCTTTAGCCGCCGCCCCCATGGCCAGTCCAATGCCCGTGTTTCCGCTAGTTGGCTCTATAATCGTGGAGCCCGGCTTAATATGGCCGCTAAGCTCTCCAGCTTGAATAAGGGAAGCTGCCGCCCGATCCTTAACGCTGCCGCTCGGATTAAAATATTCCAGCTTTACGAAAACATCTCCGCAGCCTTCCTCCGCCAAACGGTTCAGCTTCACAACAGGCGTTTCACCTACTAAATCAATAATGCTTGATACGATTTTTGGCATAACTGTTAAACCCCCTGTTTCCCATGAATCATGATGTCTCTTGTTCCAACAATGGACGCATCATCCACCAGCCAATAACAGGTACCGAGCCGACTACGAACAGCAGCCAGACGACCGCAAGCGGAGAATGATTTTGCGTCAGCACGACCAAATAGCCGCTAAGCCCAAGCACCCGTCCAAGCGTCAGACCCGCTTCGCGCAAGACGATATATTCCTCGCGTTCTCCACCGCCGGACTGCGATTCCCCAATTAAATCAAATACTCTTGAAGTCATCGGTATAATGTAGAGCGGCATAAATATGGACGTCCCAATACCGAATAACAATAAATTCGTAAAATTCACCTCGTAAAATAGTGGCAATATGACAAGGCCATTCATGACAGTCCCAACTAGCATCGCCCGCTTGCGATTGCGCGGGGACAGCCGCTTGCCGACCAGCCAGAAGCTGATTAGGGCAACGAAAGAGGTTATGAGCGTAAAGCTGCCCAGCTTGGCCTCATTTTGCGTGGCGATATAGACGGTCAAGCCGACTAAAAAAAGAAACACACCTTCCCGTACGCCTTGAGCTACGACAGCTGGTAGCATTCTACGCCATGGATTGCCGGGAATGGCAAGCTGCTGAAAGCCATGCGTCCAGCTGTATCGCCTGCCGTCCTGCTTGCGTTTCTTCAACCAGAAGCTCAGCACAACCGAAATGGCCAGTATGACAAGCGATGCCGTAAAAATAATCTGATAGCCACGCTCGCCGCTCATCGAGGTAATGAGCAAGCCCGATACCCACGGCGCCAAAATCCCCGCACCAGAGCCAAGCAGCCCAGACCAGCCGTTGAAGCGGTCGCGATTGTCCGGCTCGGTAATTTCAAAATAAATGACATCAAATGCGACCCAAAATAAGCCCAGCGCTAACCCATTCAATAGGCCCAGCGGAATAATATAGCTCGCCGCCAGCTTGCCCAGCATGAGCACCGTGAAATAAAAAGCCCCCGACAGCACGATGCCTGTGCGGAGACTGTTCATTTTATTATATTCTTTAACCCATTTTCCCGCCAGCCAAAAGGTAATGCCGCATGTTAAATACTGGCTCATCGTAAACCAGCCGACCAGCATATAAGAGGAGCTGGCTTTCCATAAGTAGATGGGCACGAATGTTCCTGAGAGCGCAAGCGCGATGCCGAATAACGCTTGAACAGCCAGAAGCAATATGGCCTGGCGATCCAATACGCCGCCTGTAGGCGCTCTTCCCAGCATGGTTGGGCGGCCGAATGGCCCCAATTGCATCGACGTTTTCATGCGTGTTTTTGCTCCAGTACTGAATTCACCTTTGTTCTGTTTCATTTTTGTACCCCTTCCCCGGCTGCCGGCTGAATAGGCTTGCTTGCTTACTCGCCCGGCATGCTGCCCTGCATTTGTTTAGGTGCTATATAAGGTTCCCTACATGCGTCAGGTACATGCCGCTCATTTTGCTGGCATTTATAGGCTGGAGGTACAAGCATAAACGGCTGTCGCCGTCCTCTGGCGGCAAAGCTACCGTTTCGCGGGTGAAATATATGCCGTTTATAAGGGGGAAACTTATACCTGCTTATATTTCAAAAAAAAAGCCGGAGCAAGTGCAGTGACCTCGACGAATCAGGTCAAAACCGCGTTGTCCAGCTGCTTGATATTAATCTTCGGAAGCGAGTGCCTTCAGCATTCCTTCTCGGTCATTGCCGCTTAGCTGAGTAGCGGTATGGAAGCATGATGGGCACACATATAGCTTGAGTTCAAATGGCGGCTGCAGCAGAGGCTGTCCCAGTGCCGGATGCAGCGTTGGCTCGAAGGAGCCTGCCGCTATCGCCATTTTGCCTGCTTCCAGCATATATTCACGGCAGGAAGGACATTCTGGCGCCTCTTCCTGCTCATTAATGATTTGCTGCACTTTGCCTTGCGCCCCAATCCAGTCGCGATGCGTTCTGCGGAAGCCGTCATCTGCCTCATCCCAATCGCTGCCCGCTTGCTGACCGCTGCCGTCTTCTTGCTCCCACTCCGGCTCTTCTTCATCATCCTCATCGCGGTCATTATCGACGCCGAATTGCAGCGTACGATAGCCATCCAACTCATTTTCACAATGCGGACAATGCTTTTCGGGACCGATTTCTTCATCCCATACAATTTCCGTCAAACACCATGGACATACCACTTGCTCTTCCATCCTTGATTGCCCCCCATTTAATTGTTGATTACGTAATAAACCCCGATGCTAAAAAACACAACGGCGAGCGCCAGCAATGTTCCCCATAAATATTTCATGTCGATCCTCCTGCATTCTAGCTCACAATGGCACCGCCAATGACATACGAAAGTGAAACGGAAATAATCATAGCAATCAAGCCAACAGCCCGGTTGTCCCGCTCGATTTCATCATCGATACGAAATACCGGCGTTAAAAACTCAAATAGGAAATAAGCGCCCAGCAAAATAAGGAAACCGAATGCGCCCCAAATCATGCTTTGGTAAATGGAGTCATTCGCTTCAATTGAAAATCTAAAAATATTGCATATCCCGAAAATTTTACCGCCTGTCGCCATTGCGACAGCAACGTTGCCGTTTTTAATTTCTTTCCAGCAGTTGTAACGGGTAACGAGTTCGAACACCCATAAAAAAACGAGAAGCGAGAGAACCACAATGGATATATAAAGCAGCATTGCCAAATAGGAATTGCCAAGCAGCACATCGACCTCATTGCTCATGCGTTACCCTCCTTTAACCGATTTGCGAAAATGATGCAGCGGCTGCGCCTTGCAGGCCGCAGCCAGCTAATTTAGTTCAGCTCAGCAACCGTAACGCCGGCTCCGCCTTCACCATAGTTGCCCAAGCGGTATTTTTTCACATGGCTGTGCTTGCGCAAATATTGCTGTATGCCTGATCGCAGCACGCCGGTGCCATGTCCGTGAATAATATAAACCTGACCGATGCCGGAGAGGAAGGATTCATCGAGAAATTGATCAACCTCCATGAGTGCCTCCTCTAAATTCGAGCCTCTGAGGTCAAGCTCCATCTTCACATTTTCATCTCTGGAGCGTTTCACGCTGGCTGCCTGCTTAGGCTGCTGCTTAAGCGGAGCAGCTGGCTTGATCAGCTCCATATCGGCAATGGCTACCTTCATCTTCATAATGCCGAGCTGAACGGTCGCATCCGCCCCATGCACCTCGATGATAAGCCCTTTCTGATTCAAGCTGTAGACCATAACCTCGTCTCCGGCTTCGATTTTGCGAACTGCCTTCTGTTGCCCGGCATTAGAAGGACGATTTTGCTTCTTGTGCAGCTCAGGCACCGCTTCATCCAGCTTTCGGCGGGCTTCAATGAGCTTATGCTCCTTGACAGAAGCGCCTTCCTCCAACGCCAGCTTGCGCAGCTCCGAAATAATTTTCTCGGCCTCTAGGCGTGCTTTTGCCACTGCCTCGCGCGCTTCCTCCTGGGCCTTCTCAAGCATTTTGTCGCGCTGCTCCTCGAATTTGCGCAGCTCCGCCTCATGCCGTCCACGCTGCTTCTCCATATCCTGTCTTAGCGACTGCGCCGTCTGGCGATCGCTTTCCGCATTCAAACGGTCAGCTTCGAGCGACGCGATCATATTTTCAACACGCTGATCCTCTTCGCTCACTTCACCGCGCGCATGATCGATGATCGTTTTGCTTAGGCCAAGCCGCTCTGCAATCGCAAAAGCGTTGCTTCGGCCTGGAACACCTACAAGCAGACGGTACGTTGGGCTTAGCGTAGCAATATCAAATTCCATGCTTGCGTTGATGACACCTTTGCGGTTGTATGCATATGCTTTAAGCTCGCTGTAGTGGGTCGTTGCAATAATACGGCTGCCCATGCTATGAATATGCTCCAGCATCGCAATGGCTAGTGCCGAGCCTTCAGCCGGGTCGGTGCCTGCGCCAAGCTCATCGAGCAGAACGAGGCTTTTCGCCGTCATGGATTTCAAAATGCGAATAATATTGACTAAATGGCTGGAAAACGTACTAAGGCTCTGCTCAATGCTTTGCTCGTCACCGATATCAGCATAAATAGCGTCAAATACGCAAAGCTGGCTGCCGTCCTCTACCGGAACGAACAAGCCGGACATGCTCATCAAGCTGAGCAAGCCTACTGTTTTGAGCGAGACGGTTTTACCGCCTGTATTCGGTCCCGTAACGATAATGGCTGTGTACGTATTGCCAAGCTCGACATCAATCGGCACGATTTTGTCCGCCGCAATGAGCGGGTGGCGCCCTCTTTTGATTTTCAGAAAGCCTCGATCATTCATGCGTGGCAGCGTCGCCTTCATCTCATGCCCAAGACGCGCCTTGGCAAAAGCAAAATCCAGCCTGCCTAGCAGCTCCTGGTTATACAATAAATCCTCAACATGCTCGGCCGCTTTCGCGGTCAGCATTTGCAAAATTTTCTCAATTTCACGCAGCTCTGCCGCTCTCAGCTCACGCAGCTTGTTGTTCATGACAACCGTTGCTTCCGGCTCAATAAACAGCGTAGCCCCCGAGCCAGACTGGTCATGCACTATGCCGCCAAAATGCGAGCGGTACTCCTGCTTCACCGGAATGACATAACGGTCGCTGCGCAGCGTAATAATAGCGTCCTGGAGCATTTTCTGCACCGAGGAGGAACGAATCATTTGCTCCAGCTTCTCGCGGATGCGCGATTCGCCTCCACGAAGCTCCCTGCGTATCGAAGCGAGCTGGACGCTCGCGCTATCCATAACCTCACCTTGATCGTCAATGCAATCAAAAATCGCATCCTCAAGCTCCTTGTGCTCGCTGAGCTGGTCAGACGTTTCATGCAGCAAAGGAATTGGATCATCATCATGCAGATTTTCCAAATGACGCTTAACCCGCCTAGCCCCTCTGGACGTCGACGCAATTTCCATAAGCTCCACCGGGTTCAACGTTCCACCGATACGCGATCTGTGAAGCGAGCTGCTGATGTTGGTAATGCCGCCAAATGGCGGATTGCCCTTAAGACGGTCGGCCTTATAAGCCTCGTCCGTCGCTTGAAGCATCAGCTTAACCGTTTCCAAATCGGAGCTTGGAGCAAGCTTCTCCGCTTCGGCCTTGCCAAGCGAAGTCGCTGCGTGCTGTGTCAATTTATGTATAATTTTGTGAAATTCAAGTGTTGTTAATATTTTACTATCCAAGCGTAACACTCCTCTCGCCCTTATATTATAGCCGAATCGGCGCTTTGATGCACGACATGACGTTACCTTCCATACATGTTCCGGCGAAAACTGGCTACAATACGAAGGAATCACAATATCCAGCCTGGTCGACATGCAAAATCCGTTGATTTTTCACAGGCCGTAGTGAAGGATTTCAAATCAATTGAGGAGGTTGAATACATGAGCTTTTTAGGCCATGTTGTTCGGTTCATCGTAGCAGCTCTTGTGTTAATGCTTGTGGGCTTGATTGTGCCGCAGTTCAGCGTGGGCGGTTTTTGGAGCGCTTTAATGCTGGCTATCGTCATTGCCGTGCTGGGCTGGATTATCGAAGCGATTTTCGGCAAAAAGGTTACGCCATTTGGACGGGGCATCGTCGGCTTCATCGCCAGCGTCGTCGTCATCTGGATTGCCCAATTTATCGTCAGCGGCGTTTCGGTTACTTGGCTCGGTGCCATTCTGGCTGCGCTCGTGATCGGGATTATCGACTTGTTCATTCCCGTCAGCACGCCATATGAAGCCGGACGCTCCGATCATGACCGCCGCAGCAGCGACCATTAAAGCCTTAATCGTGATGCGTCGTTAGCGGAAGTCGTATGCTTGTCAGCCCTTGCCCGTCGCTCTCTAAAGCGATGGCCAAGGGCTTTTTCATCAAGCCATTCAACAATTTGTCACCTTCTGATGCTGTCAGTTTGGGGAAATTGGGTTACAATAAAAGCGATGCGGAAAATAATTCCGTGTCATAAAGCGTGTAAGCAGAAAGGGAGCCGAACAAGATGAAAAAGTGGATTTATCTTGCTGCCGTGATGTGCTTCGTTGCAATCATTGCCGCATGCGGGACAAGCGGAGGAGCAAGCGAAGCGGGCGGCGTTATAGATACAGATGCCAGTGCAGCGGAAGTCATTGTCAAAGCAAAGAGCTGGGAATTTGAGCAAACCGAATATAAGATCAAGCAGGGCGAGGCCGTTAACCTTAAGCTTGAATCAACGGATGGCGTCCATGGCATCCAAGTTACCAAAACCGATATTACGATTCCAAATAATAAATCCAAAACCATCTCGCTGAAAGCTGGCGAATATACCATCGTATGCAACGTGCCTTGTGGTACAGGCCATACTAAAATGCAAGCAAAGCTTATTGTTGAATAAATTTGCTTGGATTGGTGCTTGTTGCATCCAGCCGCCATGCGCTCATCATAATGAGAGTGCTGGCGGTTTTTGTTGTTTATGATGAATTATAATAAAATGCGGCTGTTTTTTTAAACGATAACGTTTCTAACCATTCGGTCTAGCAGCGTCAAGTAAGAAACTAGTAATTTATACTTAATTATTGTCGGTTTTATGATCGAGAAGCGTCTGTTTTAAAGCATCGATCTGGCCAATAATAGAAATCGGATCGAAATAAAAATACGTCTTATAATCAACAGGAATCAGATTTCCATTTTTCACGGCAGGAAGACTTTTCCAAATTTGTCCATCTGTCAATTCCTTGAACTGCTCCTCCGTTGTTTCTGTGTAGGTCGATAAGAAAATATAATCTGTATTCGCGAGCTCAGCCAGCTTTTCTTCCGATATTTCCACGTACTGTGCTCCATTGTCCATGACGTTCTCCTGCACCCAATCTGGCGCCTTGAACTTCAGAGCATTGTAAATCACTTCTCCACCGCGGCCATAATTATCGCCCAAAACCGCTAGCGTCTTTCCATCTACCTCAAGCAGAACAGCTGTCGATCCTGGCTTAACAACGTCCTTCAGCTGATTTCTTGCTTTTTCGGCGTTGTGCTCATACTTTTCCAGCCATGCATCCGCTTCTTTGCTTTTGTTCAGCAGCTCTCCCATTTGCTTCACTTCTTCACGAACATTTTTTGTAGAGCCGTACTCGATAAATAGCGTTGGCGCAATCTGAGAAAATTTATCGTAATGATCGGCGAGTGTATCATTAATAACGATGAGATCAGGCTCCATTTCAAGCACTTTCTCTGGTGAAGCTGGGGAGCCGATGTCCATTATTGCGGCTTCCTGCTCCTTCAGGAAGGGACTGCCCATCCACCACTCTTTGCTGCCTCCAATAGGCTGAATGCCAAGAGCAAGCAGTGTACCATGATAGTAACCGGCAATAACTCGCTTCGGATGAAGAGGGACCTCAACATCTCCCTTGATAGTCTTGACGGTTTTTGTCGCAGCTTCATCCGTTTGTGTGCTGTTGTCTCTTGGCAATTCTGAGGCGGCAGTTGATGAGGCCGTCGTATTAGATGTACTTGGGGTATTCGAAATGGAATTACCGCCACACGCGCTAAGTATGAACATGACGCAGATGAGCGTACCGATAGATGGGGAAATTTTTTTTGCCAAAACCAACATTGAAACAGCCTCCTAATTGAAATTGATTATCATTCGATCAAATGATAACAATTCTCGGCAGCTAACGTCCATATACAAACATGACGAAAAATTAGTCCGAATGTGCGGAAAATAACCTTACAATCTCCTCGAGCTGATATTCCAGAGACAGCGTGTCATAACCATAAAACATCTCGCGATTCGGCGTATAGATGCGGCCGTTCCGGACGGCTTCAAGTTTACCCCACGCCCCATTATTCATCCAGGCCCGCTTATTCGGAAGCCCTTGCGATCCGTAGTCGAATAAAATGATATGATCTGCGGAAAATGCCAGCAGCTCCTCTGAAGTGAGTGCTTTGTTTGGAATATTCCTGTCTATCAGCTCGCGGCTAACGCTTGCAGGAGGCTTCAATCCTAGCTCCCCGTATAGAAGAATGCCTCCCATGCTCGTGGAACGGCCATAAATGTAGAGCTTGTCTGACACGATCTTCATTATCGCTACAGTCTCGTCGCGTCCGATGAAAGAAGTCATTTTTCTTCTCCCTTCAACTATTTTCTGCTCGAATCGGGCTACCCAAGCTTCTCCCTCGCTCCGCTTCCCGACCGCCTCTGCCAGCAGGAAGAACGGCCCGCGCCAATTGTCGTCCAAATCAGGTATTTCGCACACAGAGCTAATTTCCCTTAGCCGTTCTGAATATGCGGTCTGCTCCCCGGCCAAAATGAGGTCGGGCCCAGCCTGAGCCAGCTTGCGCAATGTTTCTTTGCCCATGTGTCCCACCACCTCAAGAGCAGTCAAATCCATACCCTTGGCATGGGCTTCCTTCATCCATGGTTCAATTAGGCCGATTGCAGGAATGACACCTAGCGTCAACATGCATGAGGTCACGTAGGACGACAATGCTGCATATATTTTAGGCTTGGATCGGTAGGATGAAGGCGCCAGCCCAGTCATTTGTTTAAACTTGCGGCTAAAATAATATTCGCTTTGAAAACCGACCAACTTTGCAATCTCGCCTATACTCCTCAGAGGAGAAAGCTGCAGCAGCTGTTGGGATTTTCGAATTCTCATCCGGCACAAATAATCCAAAAAGCTTTGGCCTGTTTCCTGCTTGAACACACGCGAAAAATATTCAGGGCTAATGCCAATCATTGCCGCAAGCCGATCTCGCGTTAGCTTCTCCTCATAATGATTACGAATATATTGAATGGCGTTATCTATCCAACGACTCCCATCTTCTTCATCTTTCAGAACCGATTGTTCATTAAACACTAAGCTCAGCAATTGATAAAATATAAGCTGGCTTCTAAGCGGGTTATGCAAGCTTTTCAGGGAGGTCGCTTCATGCAGTTCTGCTCCTAGCTGTAAAGCACGCTCTGGGGCAAGGAGCGGCATCTCCCCGCCAATCCAATGCGCAACAGCTGCGCGGCCGTATACACTTTCGCTCTCTAAGCTGCCTGCATCATCAATTGGGGCAATCGCGATAAAGGTTATACGGTCCAGCAGCAGCGTCTCCTCATAAGGATTGTTGACATGCATGCCGCTACCCGCTGGCCAATAGAAAGCCGTTCCAGCCTTGAGAAAAATTTTTTTGCCGCCCATATGTATCTCACCGCGCCCCTCGCGAACGAGCAGCAGCATGTCCGTGCTGGCAACATTCCATTCCATAGGTGATTGAGGCGCATAAGTAAAGGCAACGATTTCTTGAAAAACAAACGTTGCCGAGGAAGCGACGCTAACGCTCCCGACGCTCAGCTGCCCTTGTACGGAAAGGGCTGTTCGATTCCGCAGCTCAGCCTTGACTCTCAATACTTCCTCGCTGCTCAGCACTCCCAGATATTTCTCCGTTCGATGCTTCCTCCGTCCGAATTCATCGCGGTAGGTTGAAACGATCCGAAAGTACTCGTAAGTTTTTCCGTTTTTGCTAATCGTTTGTTTTTTAAGAAACATAATAAGGCTCCTTGCGCTCTATAATTTAGGGACTAACTGAGGGACTAACTTTACTTTATCATATTCGATGCACTTCTAATTCATCGCGATGTATTCACAGCTTTTACGATAATGGACTGAAATATCATTTTTCTTTTGCTACCCTGTAAGAAAAATTGATAACTGCCGCACTTTCCCTTCCCGCTTCCCTTTGATAAGATGGTCATTATAGCTAAAAGTTAGCGCTTACGAAGTTTTTCTCGCAAAAGCCGAAGGGAGAGATACGATGAGCCTTTTAAATGGGCGTGTGGCAATTGTAAGCGGCGCAGGCAGTGGGCTCGGAAGGGCCGCTTCTCTATCGTTTGCAAAAGAAGGCGCAGAGGTCGTGTTGCTGGGCCGGCGATTGAACAAGCTCCAAGAAACCTTTGAGGCGATTAAAGAGGCTACCGGACGGGAAGCGCTTGTTATACCTACAGATGTCACCGATGAACAGCAAATTAAGCAAGCGGTTATACTAGCTGTCGGCAAGTGGGGCAAAATTGACATTTTGCTCAATAATGCTGCCGTGCTGGAGTCTGGACATGTTATTGAGTTGACTTCTGAAAACTGG
The DNA here is from genome assembly GCF_059609455.1 of Paenibacillus liaoningensis. Lineage (NCBI taxonomy): Bacteria > Bacillati > Bacillota > Bacilli > Caryophanales > Paenibacillaceae > Paenibacillus > Paenibacillus liaoningensis. The sequence continues at coordinate 141,812 of NZ_JCAALU010000005.1, read as the reverse complement.
CATACGCAGGTTGCAACTAATTTGACAGGACCCTTTTATTTATCAAGAGCTGTCATTCCATATATGCGTGCAGAACGCTATGGTCGCATTATTAATATAACATCGGGCCTTTCCTGGAACGGTGCCGGAGGTTATGGCGCTTACAGCGCGGCCAAAGCCGGGCTTGAATCGCTAACCCGGACACTTGCTGATGAAGAACATGAATATGGCATTCTCATTAATTTGTACAACCCTGGCACGCTTCGCACCGAAATGCATGCCACGGGCAAGGACCCGGCAGTCGTCACACCAGATTTGCTGCGTCTCGCAAGCCTGCCCCGCGGCGGTCCAACAGGCAGTACGGTCAGCTATGGCTAATCGGGCGAGCCGATATATATCAAAATCCCTTGAATGAAGCACGGGCAATTGGCTCGCTGCTTTATTCAAGGGATTTTTTTGTGCCTCCTCAGCGCAGCAATATGCGAAAAAATCCGTTTATCATCGCAGTTCCGGGGGACCGGGCGAGATAAACGGATTTTTTGAGTAAAGCTAGCTTTGCTCGATTAGTTCAATCCATTCATTGTATTCGTTTTGCAGCAAGGAGTATTCGTGCGCCAGCTTGCCATGCTCGATCGTAAGCTTCTCGTGCTCTGCCCGCAGCTGCTCTGTCGATTGGACGGCTTCAGACCACTCCAGCTCAAGCTGCTGCCTGCGTTGATCAACTTGCTCACTCAGCTGGGCTGCCGCAGCGGCTTGCGCCAAAGCGGCCTCCAGCTGCCCCTTCAGATGCTCCTCGCCAGCTTGTCGCTCGGACTCTTCCGCAATCATCCGGTTTAATTCATCTGTCAATTGCTCAGAACGCTTGCGTTCTTGCTCCATTTGCTCATCCAGTTCCTGCTGTTTGTGTAGTAAAATGTCGAGCTGCTGAGCCGCGATACGCTCACGTGCCGCAATCAATTCAAGCTGCTCCGTAAGCTCCTGCTCGTGCCGAGCCAGCTGTCCCAGCTTTTCATCCAGCTCCAGCTCGTGGAACTCTGCCCGCTCTACTTTCTCCTGAAGCTCCTGCAGCTTGCTTTGCCATGAAGCCTGCTCATCCTTATGCTGCTGTTCCACTTTCAGCTCGCGTTCACGGTATTGCTCGTCGAACTGCTGCTTCTGCTGCTCAATTAACCTAGCATATTCAGCCTGCTTCTCATGAAGCTGCGATCTTAGCTCCGAGCAATCACGTTCCAGCTGCTCCGACTGCTCCATTTGTTCAAGCTTCAACAGCTCCAGCTGATCGGCAAAATCCTGCTTGAGCTGGTTCGCTGCATCATCCCGCTGCTGCTCCAGCATAGCAAGCTGCCGCTGATGCTCCTGTGCCAGCTCCGCATGAACAGCTTCGCTTTCCCGCTGCTTCGCTTCGAGTGCTTGCTCCAGCTCACGAAGCTTAAGCGTAAGCTCTCCTCGAGCTGCTTCGCCCTCACGCTGCTTGGCCTCCAGTGCTTGCTTCTGCTCACGAAGCTGCAGCTCCAGCGCTTCACGCTCTTCTTCGAACTGAATTTCTTGCTCCAGCTGTTTTTCTTCCGCATTCTTTTTCCATTCTTCATGAAGCTGGACTTGGGCCGCAAGCTGTTGTTCAAATGCTGTAAGCCGCTCCTGATACTGCTGCTCCTGCTCGTTTCTAGCCTGCTCATAGTGAGCTTGATGATCTTGCTGCAGCTGCTGAAGCTTGCTAAGCTCTTCCTGCAGCTCCATAACACGCAGTTCAGCCTCATCCGCTTTAGCCGCTTCATTCGCCAAATACTTAGCCTGCTCAGCGATTTGCGCTTCGGCTTCCTTCAATCTATTGCCTAGCTGCGCACGCGTTTCGGCATGCTGCTCATTAATGACATGCAGCTCGTCCAGCTGCTGGCGAATTTCGCCAAGCTCGGCGTCACGCTCCTGGCGCTCCTGCTCTAGTACTGCAAGGGAGGAGCGCAACGCTTCTTCCTGCTCCATAGCTTGCAATAAGTGGTCATCTGCCACGGAAATACGCTGTTCAAGCGCAGCTTTTTCCTTGACAGCTGCTTCTTGAAGCTCGGCAACAGCTGTTTGCAGCTTAGCCCGCTCTTCTTCCCAATTTTTATATCGCAAAGCGAGGTCAGCCTTCAAGGCTTGCTCCTGCTCCGTTAACTCTTTCATATGTGCGGAAACCAGCTTCTCGACATTAGCCGATGCTTCTGCAAGCAAGCGCTGCTCATGCTCGTCAAGCTGCTGCTGCTGCTGTTCAGCCGTATTAGACAGCTCCAGCTTCCATTCCTCTTCACGCTGTTCAAGCTTCGCCTGCCAGCCCTGCTCAAGCTGCTTCACACGCTCAGCTAGCTGATGTGCAGCAAGCTCAATCGCTTGGGCTTTAGCTGCACGCTCCGCTGACAATGCCGCTTCCGCTTCTTCAAGCAGCTCTGCCGCAGTTGCCTGCTCGCGTTGCAGTTCTACTTGAGCTGAAGCTTTCAGCTCCGCTAGCTTCGCTGCCGCTTCCGCACGTTCACGTTCGACGAGAGCTTGCGCGGCCGCCTCGGCTTCGGCGAGCTTCGCAGCTGCTTCCGCTTGCTCGCGTGCAAGTCCCTCTTCTGCGGCGCTTTTCGCTTCTACAAGCTTCAATGCTGCATCAGCCTGCTCACGCTCCATTCGCTCCTGTAAAGCTTTCTCGACTTCAGCAAGCTTAGCCGCCGCTTCCGCACGTTCGCGCTCCAGCTGCTCTTGTGCAGATGCTTCTGCCTCTGTCAACAGCTCAGTCGCTGCTGCGCGCTCTTGCTCCAGCGCCTCTTCCGCTGCTGCTTTCGCTTCCAGCAACTTCGCTTCGGCTTCTAACCGTTCGCTCACCACACGCTCCTCGGCAGCATGTACTGCCGCTTCTGCTGCTGCCAGCTTGGCTGCCGCTTCCTCACGCTCGCGCTTCAGCATCTCTTCCGCTACGCTCTGCGCCTCTGCGAGCTTCGCAGCAGCGGCTTCGCGCTCCCGCGCAACCTCTCTTGCCGCGATGCTTCTTGCTTCGGTTGCTTTTGCTTCGGCTTCTGCCAGTTTAGCGGCTGCTTCGGCACGTTCACGCTCCAACTGCCCCTGCGCAGACGCTTCCGCCTCCGTCAACAGCTCCGTCGCTGCCGCGCGTTCCTGCTCCAGCTCCGCTTTTGCTTCCAGCAGCTTGGCTTCCGCCTCTGCCTGCTCGCGTTCCAGCTCCGCCTTCGCAGCCGCTTCGGCCGCCGCTAAGCCTGCTGCCGCTTCCGCGCGCGCCTCTGCAAGCGCTGCTTCCGCTCCGCTCCGCAATTCCGCCTGCTTCACGGCGGCTGCCTCGCGCTCCTGCGCAAGCTGCTCCTCGGCGATCAATTCCGCCTCGATCAGCTTTTCCTCTACTTCCGCTATTTTCGCTGCAGTCTCGGAAATTTTCGCTTCCGCTTCGGTCAGCTTCGCCGCCGCTTCAGCTCTCTCGCGCGCAAGCTTCGCATCTGCTCCACTCTGCGCTTCCGCGAGGCTCGCTGCCGCTGCTTCACGCTCACGAACAAGCTGCTCCTGTGCAGACGCTTCCGCTTCGGTCAGCTTTTCAACCACTTCCGCGAGCCGCTCTGCCGCTTCGGCACGCTCGCGCTCCAACTGCTCCTCGGCGATAATTTCCGCCTCGATCAGCTTTTCGGCTGCTTCCGCACGCTCACGCTCAAGTGCCTCATCCGCTGCACTCTTCGCCTCCGCCAGCTTTGCTTCTGCTTCCGCACGCTCCCGCGCAAGCGCCTCATCCGCTGCACTCTTCGCCTCCGCCAGCTTTGCTTCTGCTTCCGCACGCTCCAGTTCAAGCGCCTCATCCGCCGCACTCTTCGCCTCTGCCAGCTTCGCTTCTGCTTCCGCTCGTTCCCGCGCAAGCGCCTCATCCGCCGCACTTTTCACATCCGCCAGCTTTGCTTCTAATACGCCAAGCTTCGCTTCCGCTTCCGCACGCTCTCGCTCAAGCGCCTCATCCGCCGCACTCTTCGTCTCCGCCAGCTTCGCCTCTAATACGTCAAGCTTCGCTTTTGCTTCTGCACGCTCACGCTCCAACAGCTCTTCCGCAACGATTTCCGCTTCGATCAGCTTTTCGGCTGCTTCCGCCAGCTTCGCAGCCGCCTCAACGCGCTCGCGCGCCACTTGCTCCTCGGCAGCTGCCTCGGCTTCCGCAAGCTTTTCCGCTGCACTGGCCTGCTCACGCGCAAGCGCGCCTTCTAGCGTAAGCTTCTGGGCAGCAAGCGTCTCCGATGCTTCCTCGCGCTGACGCGCAAGCGCTTCCGATGCTTCCTGCTGCTGCGCTGCAAGCCGCTCATCCGCTTCTGCCAGCATATCCTTCAGCTGATTTTCCGCTACTGCGAGCGCATGCATCAGTTCCTCGGCAGCTTTCTTCTTCGCCTGCTCCAGCTCGGATTCAAAAACCTCCTGCAGCTCCTGCAGATCGATTTCCGCCTTTACCTGCAAAGCCTGATACTCCTCGCGCAAGCTTGCCATCATCCCTTGGAGCTCTCCAAGCTGCTCGGCAAGCACTAGCCGCTTCGCCTCAGCGTCATGCAGCGACTCATTATCGCGGCGCAGGCGGAACACTTCCTCGGTCATCTGCACAGCTGCAAGCACTGCAATTCTTGGCAGGTCCAGCTGTGGATAACCTTTGGCAATTTTGTTCATGCTATCATCTATCATTCCGGCAATACGCCGCATATATTCTGAGTTGGAATGGCCCTTCAAACGATATTGATGCCCATATATATCAACGGTTACTACAGTTTGCTCAGTATCCATAAAACATTATCCTCCTATAGGTGTTTCTCGCTCCCTTATCAATCAGCAGGATTGTTTCCCCAATCCTTATATATAGAAGAACATATCACATAGAGTCTTATATTATAGTTGCATTATATCAAGGTGAAACGGCTGTCGCTATCCTTTGGCGGCGCGGCGCGTTTCATTCCGAGAAATATAGAGAAAGGATGGACACATCATATCCTTTCCTATATTTCAAGGTGAAACGGCTGTCGCTATCCTTTGGCGGCGCGGTGCGTTTCATTCCGAGAAATATAGAGAAGGGATGGACACATCATATCCTTTCCTATATTTCAAGGTGAAACGGCTGTCGCTATCCTTTGGCGGCGCGGCGCGTTTCATTCCGAGAAATATAGAGAAGGGATGGACACATCATATACCTTCCTATATTTCAAAAATAACTGTAAACGACTGCTTCTGTCTCAGACATAAAGCTTGACCCATCTTTATAGTTCAACCCAAAATGCAGCACTGACTCCCAAGCAGATCTCTATCCATGTTTCGACTAACAAAAAGAACAAGTTTTGATGACAAAACGACACGGTCTTCCACTCTGGAAAAAACGCCCAAAAGCCTGCTCCAGCTTAAAAAACAAAGCAAAAAGCCGTATCGATAGTCCACAAGGAACTATTTCGATACGGCGTGGAAGGTTTCCTGCCTATTTTCTTAATTCTGCTTTAAAAGATTGTTCTAATCCAGCAACGACCTTGCCATGCAGCTCGGTCACTTCTTCATCGGTCAGCGTGCGTTCTGCATGACGGTATACAAGAGAGAGCGCTACGCTCTTTTTGCCTGCTCCCAGCTTCTCGCCTGTGAACACGTCGAACACGCGTACGGACTCAAGCAGCTCGCCAGCCGTTTGCCATGCGAGGGCAGTCAGTTCGCCTGCAGGCACTTCCATATCCAGCACGACAGCAATATCACGCTGCATCGCAGGATAACGCGGCAGCGCCTTGTAGACGATTTCGTCGCCAGCCAGCTGATAAAGCGGTGCAAGCTCGATTTCCAGCACATACGTATCTGCCAGGTCGCTCTCGAGCTGCAGCGTTGGGTGAAGCTGACCAACGTAGCCGATCACTTCTGTGCCATGCTCAGTTTCCAGTTGAACAGCTGCCGTTCTTCCCGGGTGAAAATGCTCCGGCTGCGCCGCGGCATAACTCACCTTATCGGCAATGCCGAGTACAGCAAATACAGTTTCCAGAACTCCCTTTGCATCATAAAAATCAACAGCAGAAGCTTTGCGGTTCCACTGCGGCTCTACACGGTTTCCAGTCAGCAATGCCGCAAAGCGATGCTTCTCCTGAGGAAGACGCGTCAGCTTCTCTTCTTCTGTGTGGAATACGCTGCCGATTTCAAAAATGACAGCCGATTCATTTTTGCGATTGCGGTTATAGGCTGCTGTTTCCAGCAATTGCGCGATCAGCGTCGTCCGCAGCACGCTGCGCTCCTCGCTCATCGGCATCGACAGCTTCACAGCCTTCGTCGCTTCACCCGACAAGGCAGGGAACAGCTGTGTCCGTTCAGGTCCTGTGAACGAATAGCTGATGACTTCATGCAGGCCAGCATCCGTCAGACGCTTGCGCAGCTCGCGGCGAATCGCTTGCGGCTTCGTCAGCGCCCCTGGCGTTACATCTCCGAAAATCGGTGTAGTCGGAATGTTGTCATATCCGTAAAGGCGGGCAACCTCCTCAATCAAATCTACATCATACGAAATGTCGCCTCGGCGCGATGGCACTTCCACTTGGAATACGTCATCTTCACTAACGCTATAGCCGAAGCTTAGACGATTCAGAATCGTTTGCACTTCAAGGCTGGAAAGCGAGGTGCCTAGGTAGCGGTTGATTTTAGCCAAAGCTACTTCAACGACCTGCTGCTTCGCCGGAGCTGTCGTCACTTCCACGATGCCCTCCGTAGCGAGTCCGCCTGCAAGCTCCGTAATCAACGCAGCTGCGCGGTTCAACGCCGGAATAACGCGGCCCGGGTCCACTTCCTTCTCGAAGCGAATGCTGGATTCTGAGCGAAGGCCGAATTGGCGCGATGTTTTGCGAACCGTTCCACCATCAAATCTGGCCGATTCCAGCAAAATATTAACCGTATCGCCCGTTACCTCCGAATTGGCTCCACCCATAACGCCCGCAAGCGCGATTGGCTTCTCGCCGTCTGTAATGACGAGCATTTGCGGCTCAAGGCGGCGCTCTTGGTCATCTAGCGTAAGCATCGTTTCGCCTTCATGCGCCAAACGCACGTCGATTCGTCCGCTTTTCACTTGATCTGCGTCAAAGGCGTGAAGCGGCTGGCCATACTCCAGCAGAACAAAGTTCGTTACGTCAACGACGTTGTTGATTGGACGAATACCTGCGGCAATAAGGCGATTTTGCAGCCACAGCGGAGACTCGCCAATTTTCACGCCTTTAATGTAACGCGCACTGTAGTGGAAGCACTGCTCAGGAGCGCTGATCGTCACTTGTACATGGCTGTCTGTACGCTCGGAAGCATGAGCAATTTCCGGCTCAGGAATACGCACCTCGCGTCCAGTCAATGCGCCAATTTCATACGCCGTGCCGATTACGCTGAGGCAATCCGAACGGTTCGGCGTCAAATCCAGCTCCAGCACCTCATCGTTCAGCCCAAGCACGTCAGCGATTGGCGTTCCGATTACCGTATGCGGCGGCAATACGAGAATGCCTTCCTGCTGCTCCTTCGGCAGCAGCTTGTCATTAATGCCAAGCTCTTTCGCCGAGCAGATCATGCCCTGCGATTCTACGCCGCGCAGCTTTGCGCGCTTAATATGCAAATCGCCCGGCAGCTTTGCTCCAACGGTAGCGACTGGAACGAGCTGTCCCGCATCGACATTTTTGGCTCCGCAGACGATTTGCAGTTCTTCGCCTGTGCCTACATCTACTTTGCACACGTTCAGCTTATCCGCATCCGGATGCTTCTCGCGCGATTTGACATAGCCGACAACGACGCCTGTCACTCCCTTGTTGCGGGATTCCACCTCGTCGATCTCAATGCCTCCGCGCGTCATTTTTTCGGCAAGTTCTGCGCCCGTAAAGCCAGATAAATCAACATATTCATTCAACCATTGATACGAAATTTTCATCGCTTTGCTCCCCTTCCTTTCCTGCTACATTTTCGCGAATTGTTGTAAAAACCGAAGATCGTTCGTATAGAAATGACGAATATCGTCAATGCCGTATTTCAGCAGCGCAATTCGCTCTACACCCATGCCGAAGGCGAATCCGCTCACTTCGTTCGGATCGTAGCCGCCCATCTCCAGTACGCGCGGGTGCACCATGCCGCAGCCGAGAATTTCCAGCCAGCCCGTCTGCTTGCACATCCGGCAGCCATGTCCGCCGCATTGCGCACAGCTTACGTCAACCTCCGCGCTTGGCTCCGTGAATGGGAAGAAGCTTGGACGAAGACGGATTTGCGTTTGCGAGCCGAACATTTGCTGGGCAAATTGCAGCAGCGTGCCTTTCAGATCGCTCATGCGAATGTTAGGCGCAATGACAAGACCTTCAATTTGATTGAACTGGAAGGAATGCGTCGCATCGTCATCATCGCGGCGGTATACTTTGCCTGGACAAATAACTTTGATCGGCTTGCCTTTCATCGCTTGCATCGTTCTCACTTGAACCGGGGATGTTTGCGTACGCATCAAAATATCGTCGGTAATGTAAAACGAATCCTGCATATCGCGCGCCGGATGGTTTTTCGGCAGGTTCAATGCCTCGAAGTTGTAATAATCCGTCTCTACTTCTGGGCCTTCCGCAATCGTATAGCCGAGCCCGATGAAAATATCTTCAATTTCCTGGGCTACCTTGTTTAGCGGATGTACGGCTCCAGTTGGCAATGCTTTACCCGGCAGCGTCACATCGATCGTCTCGCCGCGCAAGCGCGCTTCCGTCTCCGCTTGCTGGAATACCGCCTGCTTCTCTTCAATAACGGCTTCAATCGCCGTACGCACGTCATTGCCGACTTGGCCGATAATCGGACGCTCCTCGGCGCTAAGTCCGCCCATGCCGCGCAAAATTTCGGTTAGTGCGCCTTTTTTCCCTAAATATTTTACCCGCAGGTCGTTAAGCACTTGCGGATTGTCTACCTGCTGCAGCTCCTGCAGCGCTTCGCCGCGCAAAGCCTCCAAACGTTCCTTCATCTGATGCTCGCCTCCTCATTCTTTTGAACAAACAAAAAAGGCCCCTTCTTCCCGCAAGGGACGAAAGAACCGTGGTACCACCCTAATTCGAACAATCTGCTTATTCCCTCTCTGTACGGACAGGGATAGCACTAGCTTGCTCCTCAATCCCGTTAACGGCGGGAACCGAAACATTCCTACTTGCGGGCATGCAGCACCTGCTGGCGCCACGCCGGGTTCAGAAGTCTGCTCAGGAGTGAACTTCAGACAGCCTGTTTTCACGAAAGACGCTCTCAATCCATGGCGACTTCTCCCTGTGTGAAGGCACTGCTTACTTTTCTCCGTCTCAGCATTTCAACTCATATGGATACAATATCTTTTACATTATAAGCAAATGAATGGCGCGATGCAATAACTGGCACGCAATTTGCCCGAGTTAAGCTCCCGAAATCGGATTTTTGCCTTTGGTAAAGCTGACGCTATCCGCCTTCCATATGCCATTCACCTTGATTATTTTAGTGCCTCGCATAATGAATTCCGTTTCCCAAGCATCATGGCCAATGTCCAGCGATTGAAGAAAGCTTCCTGTTGTTTTGGTTCTATAGCTGCCAGACGTTACTGGATCTTTAAACGTATAATTATACTCCAGGCCTTTATTTTGAATGATGACATTAATGAGTCGGTCGGTAAAATAAGGCTTGAAATAAGTGCGAATCTGCTTCACGGATGATACATCGGCTGCTTCGTTTAATTTATCAGACAGCTGCTTCAGGCGGGCTGCCGATGCTTTTTCAGCGGCCAAAAGCTTAACCGGCTCCACATATACAACAAGCTGCTTCCCTTCGAATGTAATCGTTGCGACTTGGCCATATGAATTCCAGTCTACACTTGCACCCAGCATTTGGCTGACGAACCGCAGAGGAACATAGGTCGTGTTGTTGATTAATTGCGCCGGTACGTCGAGCTCCGTTTCAGCTTGATTGACAAGCACCTTTTTTGAGTTAATCGTAAGAAGCATTTCAATATCGTCTTTTTGGATTTCAATCGTTTGAAGCTTCTGGCTCCACTCTACAGCAGCCCCCATATTTTGTGCAACATCGCGCAGCGGAATAAGCATCCGGTTGTCCTTCAATTTTCCATTCGTAAGCTCTATAGGCCGATCAGCCGCAAAAACAGGTGCCGAAAGGGCTGGAAGAGCCAGCAGTGCCGCTGCCATTAAGCCCAACGCGAATTTTTTCAACATCATCATAACCTCCGTCATCAAAAAGTAGCGGTTGTCTTATCTCTGTAAATTATTTAGACGTGGAGCATCTAAAAAAGTTACTTAGCTAGCAAAAAAGCGCCATCTTTGAAAGATGGCGCCGCCTGCTTCAAGCAGCCGCTATTCTAATAAAGTCTGCTTGACAAATTGATTGAATTTCCTGAACTGCTCGATTTCGCGCTCATGTGTCACTTTGAAATCCGATGCTTTTTTCGAGCGGCTTTTCAGCGTAATTTCCAGCCCTTCAAGCTGCAAATAATAGCGGGTGCCGATATGATAATGACGGCCTTCATAGAGACAGGATGCTCCGAGATAGTTTTGCAGCCATTCAGCTTTATCCGGCTGCTTGTCCCAGTTGTCCGTCAGCCAAGCATACAAATCAGGCTGGAAACTGGCGAGCATGCCGCTGTATCCGCCGCCACCCAATTGCATTACTTCAAGTACATGAGGATTGTTCGCTACAAATATGTTAAGCGGAGTGCCTTCCGCTGCCTTGATTTTCGCTTTAATTTGCTCCAGATTGTTGCTGCATTCCTTCATAAAAGTAAATCTGCCCGTCTCTGCACACCATTTGACAAGCTCTGGCGACAATAGGCGGTGATAAGGAATTGGACATTCATAAAGCCCAAAGGTCACATCAGGGAACGTCTCCAAAATCGTTTGCGCACGTTTTTTCCAAGCTTCTTCATCTTCATCCTCGGCAGCCAGACGGTTCGTTACGAGTACGAAGGCATCCACGCCCGTTGCTGAAATTTGCCTAATCTCCTCAAGCTGCTGCTGAAAGGACTCCGAAATGTGGCCTGAAGCCACGACAGGCACTCTTCCCGCCGTCTTTTCCTGCACGAAGCGCGCTACCGCTACCCTTTCCTCCAAAGAGAGATGAAGCATTTCACTGGACAAGCAAACCGCAAACAACCCATGCACGCCATTGTCTATGTACCAATTAATCAGCTGTTCCAGAGCCGGATAATCAACCTCATTATCCTTGGTAAACGGTGTAAGCATAACGGGCCAGACGCCTTTCGGTGCTTGCTTCACTTGCATTTAAACCCCGCCCTTCACATTTTGATCCCCTACATGTTACAACAGATATATAGGCTTTGAAACCGCTTTAACTTATTTGCACTGATATTTAAACAACACCTCTGAAAATATATTATTTTTAAACAAAGGCTATGTTAAATTCTAATGTTGATTTATGACCATAAGAAAACCGCCTTTGCGAAAAGGCGGTTAATTAAGCTAACGTCTCCCGTTTAGCGTAATCACCTTAAGTGACAAGGTCATCTTACCGTCTGGTAAACGAGACCTATGGCTCCAGAATCAAAGGTCTTGTTTTCGATTAGCTTAAGATTGATCTTCTCCTTGAGACCTTGGAATAACGGCAATCCCTTACCGATCAGGACGGGAGAAACCGTAATTTTATATTCATCAATTAAATCAAGCTGCATAAGGTGGTGTGCGAACCTAGGGCTACCGAGGATGACCATATCCTTGCCTGGCTGCTGTTTGAGGTTATTGATCTCTTTCTCGACATCTTCTTTCACGAGTCTGGAATTATTCCATTCGACTTTCTCCAGCGTCGTGGAAAAAACGATTTTGGCTGTCTTTTCGATCCACTCGGCATGATTCCGTTCATGCTGCGAAGCTGATGGGTTCGAAGGCACAGATGGCCAGTAACTGTGCATCATCTGATAAGTCCCACGCCCCCAAATGACAGTGTCGGCAGTATTCAGAATTTCTTTCGCGTGTTTCTCCAAATCAGCATCGTAGGAAACCCAGCCAATGTCCATTTCACCATTCGGCCCTTCTACAAAACCGTCAAGCGATGCGTGCAGAAATAGAACGAGTTTTCTCATTTTCAGTTCTCCTTTGTTCATGAGGAATATCTACATTATAAAGGTTTAACAAAGCCTAAACAAAAGCAACGAAAAACAGCTCCGTCCATCTTTACGATGAGCAAGGAGCTGTTTTTAGACTCGCCTATTGTTGAATAATGGCTTCGGCCTCTATTTCGACCAATAATAGCGGATCAATGAGTGCTTTGACTTCTACCATCGTGGATGCTGGTTGAATCGTGCGGAAAAACTCGCCATGCGCCTTGCCGATTTCTTCCCATTTTGAAATGTCGGTAACGAACATTCTTGTCCGCACAACATCGGACATGCTCGCCCCTAGTTCAGCCAAAGCTTTCTCGATCGTTTGCAGCACAAACCGAGCTTGCTCGTATGGATCTCCTTTGCCTACTACTTCGCCATCTTTCATCGCCGTCGTTCCTGCGACCTCAATCCGGTTGCCAACACGAATGGCGCGGCAGTAGCCAACAAGCGGCTCCCATGGAGAACCTGTAAATACCTGTTTTCTGCTCAACCTGCTCACTCTCCCCACATTATCATTTGTGCTTCCTTTTAATCGTTGTCTTCATGCTAACTATCGCTTAAAGGCTCCGTTGCTATTTCCACACAAGTTCCTTGGTCCCGCTCGCTCTTTACACGAAGCGTCCAGCCCATCTGCTTTGCTCGTTCACGCATCATGCGAATGCCATAGCGGCCTTTCGCCTCCAACTGCTCGGCGTCTGCCCCTCGCCCTGTATCCACTACGATACAATGAAAGCTGCCCAGTGCTCCGCCTTCAAGCGGATAACAGGCGATGCTCACATGCGCCTCATGTGTATGCTTGCGAATATTCATCAGCGCCTCGCGCACAATTGCCATCAGCTCGACCTTCTCTTTGTCCGACAGCGCATGCTCAGACAATTGCCAATTAACTTCAGCAGTATAGCCCCCAGCTTCCCGCAGCTCCTCGGCAAGGGAATGAATGGCTGCTCGCCAAGGCCCTTCAGCAGGACTTGCAGCTGTTGACGATTTCAAGTTGGCAATGGACTGGCGAACATCCTCATACACGTGCCGGACTGTTCCACGAATTTGTTCAGTCGTCTGACGAACACCCTCCGGTGTATGGGCGTGCTCCAAGCTGTCCAGCTTCACGGAAAGCAGAAACAACGACTGCGAAATGCCATCATGCAGCTCACGCGCCAGCTTCTCGCGCTGCTCAAATGAAGATTTCGACAGCCGTTCGCGCTGCAGCGCATCCTGCATTAGCTCTAAACGCTTGAACAAACCGCGCAGCAGCGTCAGTGTAACTAGAAACACGAGCACAGGAGCAAGCACATTGCCCAAATCCATTGAAATGTATGGCAGCAGGAACGCATGCCGGACATATTCCCAAAGCCCAATTATAAGTGTTGGAATCCACAAGATCAACCATTTCAACCATCGATATGACACTCGCTACCGCTCCCAGCTTGCATTAATAGTTTTCAAAATCGATGCTTTCTTCCACCTTTTCCCCACTCTTATCGACCACTTGCAGCTCGGCCGTCCATTTCCCGGGGAATGGGATGTCCATTTGCTCTGCATGGTACGACGTTCTCACAAAACCAGGAAACGATTCATACGACTTATCCTCAAAAATCGCCAGCGGCACCTCAAGTGGCGCAAGCTGCTGTCTGTCACGCGAATGCAGCACCAGCTTTACTTCAGAAGGCTCTCCCAGCTGCTCCGGCAGCCATATTTTCACCTCGAATTGATTCGTTCCTGGCTCATTAGGCGTTATATTAACGGTAAAATGTCGCGTTTCCCCCATCTTATGAAATCGGACTGGCGTATTGTCTGGTAGTGGGCTCATATAGGTGAACACGCCGACAATGAGCGTGATCGCCAGCATTAAGCCTGCATCCACTTTCAGCATCAAGCCGTGTGGCAGCTCCCCCCGCCGAACACGTGCCCGAAGCAAAGCGCCTGTGACGATGACGAGCGCGACCAGCGCGATTTTCACAATTAGCCATATGCCCCAGCTTGTATAAAATAAATACGACAGGCTTGGCAGCAGCAACAGCGTAATCGCCGCACCCGTAATGACAAGCAGCGCCATGGATATCCAAGCTGCTGTCGTAAAGCGTTCTGCAAACCGTCCCGATTCCTTCCGATCAGCAAACCATAGACCAAGCAAAATCACCAAGCCCCCGCTCCATACAGCCGCACAAGCGAGATGGATAAAATCAAGCACGATGCCCAAATTCATATTCGACTGCAGCGCCGCCACATGGCCGCTCCAGCTCTCAATAGCAAGCAGCAGCAGCGCCCAGATGAGCTTGAATGTATCGTTTGCTTTAATAACGACAAAGCCAAGTAGCGACAAGATAAGAAGCGCAAGCCAAGCTTGGCCGGTATTCGTTTCGGTGAACAGCCTCACCCATTCCGCCCCTCCGCCTCCGTAGCCTTCCATCAAGCTTCGCGCACTGGCGAATACATACATTAGAGAAGCCAGCAGCAGCACCCGCATCATTGGCAGGCTCCATTGCTGCATTCGTTTGCGCTGTTCATCGCTTCCTGAGCGAATGCCGCTGAACCACAGCATCATTCCGGCCGCCAGCAGCAGCGCGGTGTAATACACAATTCTTGCTGTATAAAATAAGGCTGTGCCGACACTAAGTCCACTGTCATGGCCGTGATCCATATTTTCCATCTGGTCATGTCCAACCTGCTCATGCGGATTAAAGCTTGCCGCCAGTGTTGGGAAAGCACCAGAAATCTGCTTAGGCTCTAAGATTCGCGCTGCATGTGCATCGGCTGGCATGAGGCCAGCTAACAGCACAGCGCTAAACAGAAGCAAAGCCAGCACCGCATACAAAGATGATATTCTGGCAGGTGAATGTTGTATAAGCTGTTTGCTCCGGGAAATTAATTTTAAAATCATGCTGCAAATCCCTTCCTTCAGTTATCCTCTTGCAACATTTTACCTTACAAGACAGCAAAGGACAATTCACAAGGCACGGCTGAAACATTGTATAACCTACCCTTGGAGCGTGCATCATGAAGGAGAAGGAACGGCATCATATATGTACAATCAACTATGTACAGGAGGAGGAAATGCCTACATGGTGTTTAACAGCAGCTACACAATCGCTGATTTGAATCATAATGAGGATGCCCTTGCAGAAATAAAACAATTAGAGCAGCGGCTGTCCGACCAAACCGGAGCAGCCATTACTCTAATTGCTTATAACTATGAGCATGATATTACGGCTGAACGTACCGATTAATCATTTCAACTAGCAGATCGTTAAGCGGCTTCACCTCGTATTCCCCGGCAGCAGGCTCCAAGTGGCCGCCGCCTATTCCGCTGTCATCCGTCAAAAACAAGTATGTCCCTCCCGTCGCCACCGCCATAAAGCGCAGCAAATATTCCGTTTGTACATCTACACCGCTGGAGGCGACGGGAATTATACGGATGCCCTCGGCCGCTGCCGTTTGGATCAGCTCCTGAATTTCATTAACTACTTTAGTGTTATAATGCGGCGGAGCATCCAATACGAGGAACAACAGCCTTGTCCTCGCCTGGTCGCTCCAGTCATGTCCATGAATGGCATCGCGCAGCGCTGCATCCACCGCTTCGGGATAATCGCCGCCGCCATCAGCCTTTTCCGCTGCCAATTTCCGGACCACCTGATCGACATCCTTCGTAAACGGAAACGACTTCACCGTATAATCATCAAATTTATCCTTATAAAAATTGGCACTGAGCCGTATATCCAATTGCTGGCCATGCTGCTCGCCTACCCTGCCGATTACATCCTTCAGCTCGGCCTCCAAATAGCGCAGCTCATCCTCCATTGAGCCTGTCGTATCCACAACAAACATAATTTCGACTGAATTGGCGAGCTCAGCTTCGCCTCCCAAATCAACCTTGAGCGTGCCTTGCTCCGGCAGGCTAATCTGGTCTATGCTCTTTTGGTACTGGCCTGCCTGCACCTCGACTTTATAATGGCTTTGCTTATCGTTTTGTTCTTTATTATAAAGTCCGGCAAATAAATAAGCTTTTCCATCCGTATTTGTACGCGCTTCCCATACTTGCTCGCGCTGATTGTCACTTAGCTTTACAACAGCATCGGATACTGCACGCCCGCCTGATGTCACAACGACCTCAAGCCGGTTAAAAGCGTGAAACGACCAATAGCGGGCATTGTCATCGCCCTCTTTGCTATTGAGCAAATTGCCGAAGCGCTGCCATGCGGCCAAATCATCCCATTCACCAGCTGTAAGCTGTCCTGCCTTCACTTCCGCCTGTTGCGAAGTATAACGCCTGTCTCCACTTTCTCTGCGTTCACTTTCAGGAGCAGGCTCCGTTGTTTCGCCTTTGCTTGGTGCTTGGTCCCCTCCGCTATCTTCAGCATTTTTAGTTACAGTATCTTCCGTTGTGTTATCTCCTGTTGCTGTATCCCCCGGTTTCGTGGAATTACTCCGATCAGAGCCGTTATTCATGCTGCCAGAGCAAGCTGCTGCCAGCATGAAAGCGATAATGATGACCATTGTGCGAATTAAGATGAGTTTATTTGTATTTTGCATCTTAAATCCCCCTTCTATCTTTTTCCATTAGACGATTGCGGGGCAATGATTGTTGCATAAAAGCATATTCAACATTAAAATGATTAACAGGCTGCAGCGCTGGCTTGTCCAGACCATATGCGGCGTTTTTCTTAGGAGGATAAACGGATGGAAACGATAGCGTTAACCAATATTGAAATGACCTATCAGCAGGGGACTCGTCAGCTTACTTTTACAAATGCCGACTTATTTTTAGTGACAGACTTTGGCTCGGCTTTGTGGTACGTCGATGCGAACGGCATTGCAGATGCCGATGTATTGAAATGGTTCAATCAAAGCGAGGACATTCGAATTGAGCTGCGCGTCACCTCATTGGACAATCGCAAATTCGAAGGTACCGCTTATTTCCACCCTAATGAGAAGCATTATGCGGCAGCGATTCGCGGCGAAGGCGAATTGCGTCTTATAAATAACGAACAATAATCGTGGAAATATTGAAAAAAGGAGGAATTAACTGACATGTCTATTACTACACGTCTGGTTCAAAATCAGGAAGACCGGAATGCCGTATTTGAAGTACGGCGCAGCGTATTTGTTGACGAGCAGGGCGTCCCTGCTGCCAATGAATATGATGAATTTGAAGATACGGCCCAGCACCTGCTTGCCCTCAGCGATCAAGTGCCAGTAGGAGCAGGAAGAATACGAGTAGTGGGCGGTGCAGCCAAGCTGGAGCGCATTTGCATTTTGGCAGACTACCGCAAGCTTGGCATTGGTAAAATCATCGTCGAAGCGATGGAGCAAGCAGCCGCAGCCCAAGGACTTACCGCTGCCAAGCTAAATGCCCAAACCCATGCAGAAGGCTTCTACAGCAAACTGGGCTATCGCACGGTTTCGGAGATTTTTTTGGAGGAAGGCATGCCTCATGTCACGATGACCAAGCAGCTTGTACAGCAGGCCTAAAGCCCGTCAATCCAATACAAAAAGCCCTGGACAGCCGCCTTCCAACATGGACGGACTTTCCAGGGCTTTTCAATTGTATAGCTGCTGTAAGGCAGCTATTATTTGCTATGCGATAATTCTGGCGTTGTCATACGGTCATAGAAATCAACCGCTTTATCCTTGTCCTCGGAATCGCGAAGCGCCATTGCCGAACGCGGATGCTCGTCCAAAATACCAGTAATCATATAAGGAATAATGTAGCCCCACTCTTCCTTCTCACTAAGCGGAATCATGTATTTCTCGATCATATCGAGTACTGGGCGTGTTTTGTATCTTGGGTTTTGCAGTTGGGATACGAGCAGTTCTGTGTTGCAGTTGCCTGCTGCGCGGCCCATGCCATATACGGACGAATCAAGCAGCTCGACGCCGCCCTCAGCAGCAATAAGCGTATTAGCGAATGCTAGCTGCAAATTGTTGTGCATATGCGCGCCCAGACGTTTGTTTGGAAGATACTTGCGGAACTTTTCCGTCAAGTAGCTTACATCATTCGGCTTCAGGCTGCCGTAGGAATCGACGATGTACACAACATCAACAACGCTGTCATTGATCAATTCGAACGCTTCCAGCAGTTGGTTTTCCATTACATTCGACAAGGCCATAATGTTCAGCGTCGTCTCATAGCCACGGTCACTGAATAGTTTAACCAGCTCAAGACCCTTGTCCACATCTTTCGCATAACAAGCGACACGGATCAGATCAAGCAAGCTTTCGCTGCGCGGCAAAATATCGTTCTCGTCTACACGGCCTACGTCAACGAGTGCAGACAGCTTCGTAGTTCCTTTGTTAGGAATAACGGTTCTCAGAAACTCGTCATCCAGAAAACGCCAAGGACCGGCACTTTCTGCGCCTTTGAGCAGCTTTGGCGAGTTTTTATAGCCAATTTCCATATAATCAACGCCAGCATCGTTCAGGCTTTTGTACAAGTGCTGGACAAACTCTACGCTGAAATCCCAGTTGTTTACTAATCCGCCATCGCGAATAGTGCAATCGACGATTTTACAATGACTTGTTTTTGAATTCATGTAAAGGCTCCTTCTGACTGTACGTCGCTAATCTTTAACATCCATCATACTTGAAATGCCTATGAAACGCAAAAGAAATTTGCCCGTTTCTGACGTCATAAATCGGCCTTTTTAAGCACCAAGCAGCTCTTCTGCTTTCGCCTGAAAACGTTCATGAAATTGCTTGACCGCCCGGATATCCATCTGCTGTCCATTGATCCGGTTGTAAACTTGCTCATCCGTCGTCGCCAGCACATCCAAAAACTGAGACACAATTTGAGCCGTTACCGTTTCCGGGTGCTCCTTCACCAGCTTTTGATAGCTCGCCTTGACCTCGCTGAGCAGCCGATACGTTTCCATATCGAATATGGGCGTATTATTGAGGCCATAAATATACATCGATAAGTAGCTGTTTAAATAAAGCTGCTCGATTTCCGGGCGCTCTGCTGAGTTTGGGTACGTCTTAATATAGTTTTCCGACAAAACGGCGCGATTCGCCAGCTTGTCCCACGTTATGATCAGTCCGGCATCCTTCGCTGATACCTCATTGGATTCTACCGCCCGCAAAAAAATATAATCGTTCATCTGCTGTGATACGTAATTTTTGTAAACCTTTTGCAATTCAAAATCAATGATCGGATAAATGGTGCCCTCTACCATAATCAGCTTGTAGCCGCCCATCAGCTTCGTAATAACAAGCTGCTTCACAGCGGCATCCTGAATTTCGGCGGCGTTGGAAGCCGTAATCGGCCATTGCTGCTGGAGCAGCACCTCCTGCACATTATTTTCAAAAAAAGCGTCCTGCGTTCGTTCTAGATCATTGTTATAATACGCATTCAGCTCGCGTATCATCGTATCCGCCCGCTCCTGTCCCGCTTTCGACATATTTTCGTTCAGGAATGAGACTATTTCGAACGGCTCCTTCGCATTTTGCACCGTCTGGCGGTATTGCTCCAGCAAATTGTCTTTCTCTTGGGGGACACCTTGAACAACTGGCGAAACCTGAGCCCCAGCATGGGAATCCCGTCGTTCCTCTGTATTTTTATTGTTGCCGCTGCAGCCTGCAATGAATAATGCAAAAATAAGAACCAAAATATTCCATCTATAGTTACGACTACGCACGTCGTTATTCACCTCAATCGTCATGTTCACCTAGCCCTCTCACCCTAATAGTATATGCCACATTATCGTCAATATCCAATAGACGCATGAACAGAGCGGAAGTTACGGCAAAAAAGCGCGGAAGCAGGCCTCCGCGCAAACTTTTTTTAAAACACATCCGTATCCTTAACTTATCTTCAAAATATCTCCTGATCTTACAGCGCTTTGACCTGATTATCCTCATGCTGGGCTTCGGCCGAATAATGCCCTGACTTCACAACCTTTGTTGTCAAATACTTCTCATTGTAGACCGAGGTTTGGCCCCAAAGCGGAACACGGCGGGCAATGTGCATGCCAGCATCACGAAGCGCCTCCACTTTGCGCGGGTTGTTCGTAATAATCGATACGGGCTGCGAGCGAAGCAGCTTCAAGACTGCAATGGATTCGCTGTAATCGCGAGCGTCCTCGGCAAAGCCCAGCTCCAAGTTCGCATCAACCGTATCCAGTCCTTCCTCTTGAAGCAGGTAAGCCATTGCCTTGCTGAACAAGCCAATGCCACGGCCTTCATGATTGGCCAAATAAAATAAGGCACCCGTTCCATGCTCGGTAATCATTCGCATCGACTGCTTAAGCTGAAAGCCGCAATCACAGCGTTGGCTGCCAAAAATATCGCCCGTATGGCAAATGCTGTGCATGCGAATCAGCGCATCTTCGCCTTCGGCAAAATCGCCATAGACGAGCACGCTGGATTGCTGAAGCTCCGCATAATGCCCATTTGCCAGCTCGCTGTATAGATCTGCTTCGTCCTGCGCGCTATTTTTCTCACGCTTCAGCCAGCTGTACCACTGGAAAATCTTCGTCTCGCCATCAAGCTCAACCGGGAGCTGAATCGGTCCGACAACGTGGATATCGTATGAATCGCCTTCAATTGTTTTTATTTTGTCATTTATAATAGAACGAATGGATGGTTTAATCATTAGTGTGCACCTTCTTCATCTGTATTTGATATAATAGGTTGAAAGGCTAAGCTTCATCTGCTATACATGCACCTTGCCTTATTAACAATCATAGGGGAACAAATTTTCGCTTACCATTAGTAACTAATTATATATTTGAAATTCCATTACGTCAAGTTATGAGCGTTCAAAAAGTTTGCTTGTATATAAATACTATTAAAGCTATACTTAATAGCAAGTTATAATGAGGTGATCTACATGGAGAAATCCGGGCTTTGTCCGCGCCTGCACAAAGGGATGGACATTATAAGCAAACGATGGACCGGCTTGATCATTTATCAGTTGCTGTCCGGGCCGCAGCGCTTCAGCTGCATTCAAGGCGCCCTTCCCATTAGCGGCAGACTGCTGTCTGAGCGGCTTAAGGATCTTGAAGTTGAGGGCATTGTAAGCCGCGCCGTCTTTCCAGACATTCCAGTTCGCATTGAATATTCGCTCACTGAAAAGGGACACGCACTGGAGCCGGTCATTCGCGAATTGCAGCAATGGTCATCCAATTGGGTAGCGCCTATGTCCATATCCAAGTAAAAGGTTAACGAAGCAGCCTCGGCCCTCCATCGGGCCGGGGTTGTTTTGTGTTTTCGGAGTGGGGGACGCTTCGCGGAATTATAGCAATCTACTATTAACGTCTAGTACCCTCTATCAGTAGGCCACATATAAATATATTATTCGTATCTCCCCATGATAATTGTCCTCATATGCGTTATCACTAGAAAGGAGGAAACCCGATTGCTTACTGTCTTCATTATTTGCTCATCAGGCCTGTCCCTCTATTTCATTCTTAAGCCTCCTCCACCGATTAAACAGCCTACTATTCTAACCCTATCCTCTACGGCAACAGATAATCGCTATGACAGCATTAGCATAGAAACCGCTCAGCATACTGCTGCTGCCGCAAATGAATAACCCTTTGCTGCTTCACTATGAATTTAATCAAGAATTCGAGGTGATTAACATTTGATCTCGCTACCTTCCATTATCGTGTCCCTGTTTGCTTTCCTTTTCACTATTTTGCTCATTTTGTGGCGACCCAGAGGGCTGAATGAAGCCATTCCTGCTACGTTTGGCGCCATTCTCGTCCTATTGAGCGGAGTCATCTCGTTGTCGGACCTAGCGCATATTAGCGCCACTGTAAGCGGAGCTGCCATCACTATTATGGCAACGATCGTCATGGCTATCGTGCTAGAAAGCTTCGGCTTTTTCATCTGGGCAGCCGAAGGGCTTGCTATTCGAGCACGAGGCTCAGGACTCAGATTGTTCTGGTATGTAAACCTGATGTGTTTTCTGATGACGCTATTTTTCAACAATGACGGCAGCATTCTTATCACAACCCCGATTTTGCTCATTATGCTGCATCACATGGGACTGAAAAACCACCAAAAAATTCCATACCTACTCTCAGGAGCATTAATCGCTACCGCCTCCAGCGCTCCCATCGGAGTCAGCAATATTGTAAATCTGATTGCGCTGAAAATCGTCGGCATGGATTTGTACATGCATACCGTCATGATGTTTATCCCCGCTACACTAGGTCTGCTGCTGCTCACCTTGCTGCTGTTCCTCTACTTTTACCATCAGCTTCCCCGGGAAGTACCCCATACGATTTCAATCGTCCCTATTCACTCTGGCTACCATCCTTTACTCACTCCTGCCGGAAGCAAGCCTGCACAGCCCAAATACAGCAGCCGCTTTATGAAATCGATTCTGCTTTTCGTCTTCTCCGTTCGGCTCAGCTTATTTGCTGCATCCTATTTGCACATCCCCGTTGAGTGGGTCGCTGTTTTCGGCTCCTTGCTGCTCCTTTGTTGGCGCTGGATTTACCTGAAAATGCCACCGAACGACATTTTGCGTAAAATCCCCTGGCATATACTCATATTCGCCTTCGCCATGTATATCATTATTTATGGCCTGCACAACATTGGCCTGACGCAAGGACTCGTTCAGGTGTTCGAGCCGCTCGTTACTGGCAGCCTGATGAATGCAAGCATTTTAATCGGAGGGCTCGTCTCCGCCATGTCTACACTCGTCAACAATCATCCCGCACTCATGATCGGCACGATCACGCTTACTGAAATGAACCTCGACCCGCTTACCCTCAAAATCGCCTACCTCGCCAGCGTCATTGGGAGCGATATTGGCTCACTCATTTTACCGATAGGCACGCTAGCCTCACTCATTTGGATGAATCTTGTGCAGAAATCCAAAGTAAAAATCAGTTGGATGGATTATGTCAAAGTAACGCTTGTCATCATTCCGCCTGTGCTGCTGTTTACCCTCACTCTTCTTGCTCTATGGGTTGGCTGGATTTTCCCAATGCACTAGCTCACAACAACGTATACATGAGCGGTCAGTCTACAAATAGGTGTTTTCTGATAAATCCGCAGCTATTTCTATGGCAAACGGGCGCTGCCACCAAATGACGGCAGCGCCCGTTTGCCTATAAGGCAGCAGTACTATTTATTTTATTTACTACTAAAAGGTTTACAATTGAGGAATAACGGTTTAATATATATCCCTAGCCGAATTCTAGCACTCTAATATTAAATCGCTTAATTTTTCAATTGAAAAAGCGGGGGAACCAACAACGTGGTTGAAGCGAAAGCTTGAATCGCAAGGGGTGAATCCGGTGCATCTCGCACTGGTAGGGCAGCTCACTGGCCCGAATCCGACAGCTAACTCCGTAAGCGAACGTGAGGAGAGATGAATATGATTGTCCTTCATGCGCCGGACGCTCCGCCTAAGGCGAAGCACGCAATGAAGCTTACGGTCAAACGCATTGAGCTGTTTGTCATTCCAGCACTCAATGTAGACGACGCCGGAAACCGTGCCTGCTTGCGGGTAACGACGGACAAAGGCATTGGCTTTGGCGAGACTTTTGTCGACGAGATGGAGCGCCCTAATGATTGGGGCCTGTGGTGCAGCGCGCTGAGCAGCTTTATCGGCACCTTGTCTATTACAGGACGGTCGCTTCGGAGCGAGCAAGCCGATCATCACAGTGTGTACAACCTATTCGATCATGCGATTCATCATCTCAAAAGCTGGACCGCAGAAATTGAACCGGACGACGGCGCTTCTGAGGAACCTATTTTACTTAGCCGCTCCTTATTCTACCTTTCTATTTTTTAGCTTATTTTAGATCACCATAACGCAAAGGAACCTTCCCCGCCATGTTTCAGCTGGCAGGAAAGGTTCCTTTTTTTCTATCGGCCGCTTGTCCTTTCAAGGTGAAACGGCTTTCGCCGTCCTCTGGCGGCGCGGCGCGTTTCAGTCCGAGAAATATAGAGAAAGGATGGGAAAATCATATACTTTCCTATATTTTAAATAAAATCGGTCATCGAATGGACATTCAGCTCGCCCGGCGACGCAGCGCTGAAAGCCTGATCTCCTTGCGGATTTCGCGCGTAAAACGTAATCGTACGCGGTTCGTTCGGCAGCAGATCGAAATAGTTGTCGCTGAAAATACCTTCGATCGACGCAGAAAGTCGAACCTGCTTGGCCAGCGTATCCGTCTCCAGCACATAAGCGGTGCCGCCGCTGCCTTGAACCTCGCTGATCTTTATGGCCGGAGCCGCAAGCTCAAGCTCATTCATCGGCCTGAAATAATGCTCCTTTTCCTCCACGAGCAGTCCACCCTGCTTTAGCTTCGCCACAAGAACGACTTCACCTGGCTGAATGCCTTCGGAAAGCAGCGCTTCCAGCTCTAAGGAGCAGGCGATATGGCCGTTGTTTGGCTGAAGCGATACCGGAACGGCAAACTGCTTCAGCACCTCGCCCGTGAATGAACGCAGCTCAAGCGCAAGCTCGCCGATGAAAGGTTCATTTTGATCTGACAATACATAACAATCGACGCGGCCGCTGCTCGCGCAGTCAAACGACAGCATGATGTCGCGGAAGCTGCGTGCCGCATAATATTGCAGCGCCTTCCAGCGCCCGTAATAGTCCATTCCCGCCCATGAGGCGACAGGCCAGCAATCGTTCATTTGCCAATACAGGGACCCCATGCAAAATGGCTTTTTCCGCCGATGGGCTTCAATCGCTGTCTTCATCGCTTCCGCCTGCAAAACCTGGCTCAAATAAAGAAATGCCGGGAAATCCTTCGGCTGGCGCAAATACATATCCATATATTCCTTGATCAACTGGTTGCCGCGCGCGTTTTTCTGATGCGCCAGCATTACCTCCGATTCAATGGCCATGTCCGCTTCTTCCGCATACTGCTGCACCGTTTGCAGCTCAGGAAACGATTGGAAGCCGTATTCGCTCATGAATCGGCCGACGTGGACGTTGTATTTTTCAAAAGGCTCTACGTTATGCCAGACGCCCCAATAGTGAATATCGCCGCTCTTCGACAAGTTGAAAGCATGCTGCTCACCGTCTCCCGTCAGCCCCCGCATAGGTGAAGAAGGCCAATACGCAATACCATTGCCAAGCCCCGCGACCGCCTGCGGCAATATCCGGTGGAAAATCGCCTCATAATCAGCCCACAGCTGCTCGCGCTGCTCAGGCGTATAGTCGCGCTTCCAGCCCCAGCCCATATTTTCATCATAATGTGACCAGGCCGTATCGATTTCATTGTTGCCGCACCATATGGCGATACATGGGTGATTGCGCAGACGCCGAACGTTTTCCTCCGCCTCCAGACGCACATTTTCCAGAAAAGCCTCATCTCCGGGATACATGCTGCAAGCGAACATGAAGTCCTGCCAAACGAGCAATCCGTACTCATCGCACAGCTCATAGAAGGCATCCGCCTCATAAATGCCGCCGCCCCACACCCGGAGCATATTCATATTGGATAACGCAGCACTCGCAATTTCATGACGGTAACGCTCATAGGTCACGTCAGGCAGGAAGCTGTCATTCGGAATATGATTGGCTCCTTTCGCGAACACCGGAACCCCATTCAGCTCGATATAAAAGGCATGGCCCTGCTCGTCCTGATCGGTTACCAGCCTCACTGCCCGCAAACCCGTCGTTACACTGCGGCTGCTTACGGGCTGCTCGACCCCATCCTTTGTTTGCATAAGCTGCACTTCAAAATGATACAGCTCCGGCTTGCCGAGGCCTCGGCACCACCAAAGCCGCGGCTGCGCAATAGATGCCGCCAGCTCCACCGTCTGCAAGCCCGCCGCCAGCTGAACCTGCTGCTCCCAGACCCTGCCGTCGGCATTTACCCGCAGCACCCCTTGCCAAGCTTGCTCGCATTCCACTTCTGCTGCAATCCTTAGGCTCGCATGGGCTGCGGTGATTTCCTGCTGCTCGATATACAGATCTGTCAGTCGCACCTCTGACCAGGCAACGAGCCTCACTTCCTTCCATATGCCGCTCGTCACAAATCGCGGGCCCCAGTCCCAGCCATAATGATACGGAGCTTTGCGGGCAAAAACACTGATTTTCTTGTCGCCAAGTCCACCAAGCTCTGACTGGTCATTCGCCGCCGGAAGCGGATAGCCCAGCTTCTCAAGCTTCGGCAAATCCTCGTTAACAGGCGAACGAAACTTGACTGTAATCACATTGCCTTCCGGCTGCAAAACCGGCTTCACATTCATTTTCCAGATGCGGAACATATTATCTGCCGACAGCATATGCTTGCCGTTGACGTACACATCAGCATACGTATCAAGTCCAGTGAATACCAACTCCAGATGCGATTGTGCCAGCATTTCCGGCGTTACCCCGAACGTGGTCTCGTACTCCCAATCCTGCTTATCGATCCACTGCAGCCCATGCTCATTCGTACCGTAAAAAGGGGGGGCTACTTTCTCCTGCCGCAGAAGATCCATGTGCACGTTTCCCGGCACAATCGCGGGCAGCCACTCCTTCTCGCCACAAGCTCTAAAGCTCCAATCGGATAAAACGCTGTTCGCTTCGTTCATCGTGTCCTCCACTATCGTTATATAAGTTTAAATAAAATGTAATTCAGCCTTGTCAGCGTTGAGAGCTGACACTTCCAGAGTCTCGTATTGCAGCGGCTGTCCGTCTGCCTGCTGCATGGCGACCGTGACCGCTTCACCCGGCAGCAGGTCAAAATAATTATCGCTGAAGCGAACGTTGCCCTGCTTCACATCGAGTTTCACAAGTCGCGCTGCTCCGCCCGAAGCGGCTACTGTAACCGTCTGCTCCTGCTTATTAAACGTTGCAGCAAGGGTGCTCTGCGGCAAGCTCAGCTCCAGATGGTCGCGCAAATAATAATAATTGTCCGGCGCGTCCCACTGCGGGGCAGACAGCTTCACGATAACCCGCTCCGGCATAGCACCGTTTAGCACTTCAAGCTCCGTCAGCTCGCCAATTTGAACCGCCTTGTTCGGCGGCAGGCTGACGTCAAAGCTCTGCTCATACCTCAAGCTGCCATCAAGCGCATAACACTGGAACAGCACCTTGCCCTCATACGCTTCCAGCCGGTCATTGACCGCCCATACGCGAAGCGGCTGTCCTGGCTCATAATCGAGCGACAGAAGGAGCGGATGATAGAACTTTTTCGCATAATAAAAAGAAGCCTTCGGCAGCAGCTCATAGTCAATCAGTGACCAGCTCGTACCCGG
This sequence comes from Paenibacillus liaoningensis, assembly GCF_059609455.1. Taxonomy (NCBI): domain Bacteria; kingdom Bacillati; phylum Bacillota; class Bacilli; order Caryophanales; family Paenibacillaceae; genus Paenibacillus; species Paenibacillus liaoningensis. Next base: position 114,601 of record NZ_JCAALU010000005.1, on the reverse strand, counting down.
CCAGCTGTCATTATGCTGCCAGACAAGCGATCCGCTCGTGCGGTGCTTATTGCGCCTGTAATGCTCAATGCCATATTTTAAGCCTTCCGCCTGCGTGAGCATGGAGAAGTTCATATATTCTTCAATATTTTGCGGAATGCCCGTATAGCCTTCCATGAGCAAAATGCCCTTCTGATGGTTCGTATCCTTGTTGCGATGAGCCATCTCTACGCTGCCCCAATAAAATTCGCCTTCCGGGATATAGCGCTCCAGCGTATAGCGGTTAGCAGATGCGTGCATGCCAAACTCGCTGCTGAACAGGGTGAAATCTTTTTTATAATTTTTGAACGTGACGCCTTCAATGCTGTAATCAAGCAGCGGCGCCTCGCCGAATTTGCGCGGGTACACCGAACCATGCCAAACTTGCCAATTGTGGCGGTCGCCGACGTCAGGGTCGTTCGCATCATTGCCGCCATAAGGCGACGACGGCCAATACGGCCTGCTGCTGTCATACTGCTCCAGCACTTCCGGCAGCAGCTCATGGTAGATGCTCTCGCCATAGAAGGGACAAGTAATATCCCCGCCAGCCGACTTCATGTCATACAGCCAGTCAATTTCGTTGTTGCCGCACCATAAAGCAAGCGACGGATGATTGCGCAAACGCTTCACATTATCGATTGCTTCCTGCTTCACATTTTCCATGAAATTACGGTTGAAATCTGGAAAAAGCGCGTTCGCAAAGGCAAAATCCTGCCAGACGAGCACACCAAGACGGTCGCATTCCTCGTAAAAAATATCCTTCTCATAGATGCCACCAGCCCAAATGCGCAGCATATTCATATTGGAATTGACAGCCAGCTCGATTAGATCGGTGTAGCGCTTATCCTTCACCGCTCCAATAAAGCTGTCTGCCGGAATCCAGTTGGAGCCTTTGGCGAACAGCTTGATGCCGTTCAGCAGGAAGGCAAAAGCGGGCTTTCCAGCTTCATCCTCCAGCTGCAGCTCAATCGTCCGAATGCCGCAGGGCTTGCGATAGCTGTCAACCTGCTCACCGTCCGCAAGCAGCTGCACCTCAAGCTCATACAAATACGGCTCGCCAAGATCATGCGACCACCACAGCTGCGGCTGCTTTACTGCCAGCTCTGCCGCTGTCTCGCTTCCTCCTTTTACGGAAAGCGCTGCGGATGCCGCAATCTCTCCCTCTCTCGTAAACAGCCTGATTTCAGCAGTCAGCTGCGCCTGCTTGTGATAGGCAACCGTATCGACTGCTACCTTCAGAACCGCTTCTTCCTTGCCAGCCGATAACGTTTGAACGAATACGCTGCCCAGCTTAGCTGCGCGCCTGCGCTCCAGACGAACGCTGCCCCAAATACCGACAGTGACCATTCTTGGCCCCCAGTCCCAGCCGAAGTTCATCGCCGCTTTGCGCAGCCATGGACGTTCCTTCGTATAGGAGGACCACTGGAACTGCTCCTTATCCTGATGATGCAGATGCAGCGGTTCAAAACGGACGGCAATGGCGTTTTTGCCCGGGCGCACAACCTTCGTCACATCAAAAGCATAAATGCGGTGCATATTTTCCGCTGTCCCTATTTCCAGTCCATTGACGAATATCGTTGCAAAGGTATCCAAGCCTTCAAAAATCAGCTCATGCCGCTCCCCTTGGTCCTCATGGACCTCATAGTCGAACTGCGCACGATACCACCACTCCTTCTGCTCGATCCAGCGGCATTTGATGTCGTTATGCCCAAAATAGGGATGCTCAATAATCCGCCGATCAATCAGTGTGGAATGTACATCTCCGGGAACCTTCGCCGTCATCCAAAAACGGTCGTCAAGTCCAGGTGCCGCCACCTGAAGAGGAGGCTTCTCCCCTACTTCAAAATGCTGCAATCGCCACTCCGTTATTTTCATATGGCTCTCCTCCTCCAATTTATCTCTATATGTGTGTTGAAAAAGAATACGTTAAGCGCGAAGAAGACCCGCCTCCAATCGCTTGCGATTTTTCAGCCGGGCCTTCTCCGCGCTATGACTTTTTCGCCGCACTTTTTAATATTTTCGTGAAGCTATACTTACTTGTTCAGCTTCGCTTCTGCATCTTTCCCTTTATCGAGCAGCGTTTGATAAGCCTCTTCCAATGTTGCTTGGCCAAACATAACCGCTTCCATTTCGGATTTGTAGGTTTTTACGAAGTCCTCCGCACCTGCAGGAGCTGGATAGAAAGGCAATGCTTTCGGTTTTGCCGCTTCAAGCAGCTCTTTAGCAAACAAGTCTCCGGACGCAAGCGTCGGCTCGAGCTCTTTGAACACCTCTTCGTTGATTGGAATACCGCGTGTCAAGCCGAGTGTCTTGCCGGATTCTTTGTCGGCCACGAACCACTTAATGAACGCTTTCGCCTGCTCCTTGCTAGCCGAGCCTTCGCTCACAGACAAGAAAATCGTCGATTGCGCCCAGCCGCCTCCAGCTTCGCCGATCGGAATGCTGTTCACCCCAAGCTTGCCAGGGAGCAATGATTCAATGACACTTGCCGAGCCGACAGATGCGGTTCTCAGCATAACTTTGCCTGAAGCCATCGAATCGAGCTGCGGATCATTTTCCTTAAAGGAAAGCTGCTGGTCCGCCGCAGGCACGATGCCATCTTTGCGGAAGTCCGCATAAATTTGCTGGAACTTCATCCAAGTATCTTTATCGAGATTAAACGTTGTACCATCTTTGAAGATCGGCCCTTTGCCTTGGGAGGTTTGGTAATATTGATAAAATTCCCAAATGTTCGTCATGTCGTCAATGCCGTATTGGCCCTTCGGCAGCTTCTCATGCGCTTCTTTCGCATAGGCGAAGAAGTCGTCCCATGACCAATTGTTCGTCGGAAGCTTAACACCCGCCGCTTCCAGCGCCTCTTTATTGTAGACGATGCCTTGTCCGTTATAGCTGAGAGGAATGCCGTACACCTTGCCGCCAATTTTAATATTTTCCAATACCTGCGGATCAACGACACCTGTCAAATCGATATCGGACAGATCAGCTAGCAGGCCGCGTTTCGCATAGCCTTGAATGTAAGCCGCATCCATTTGCAGCACGTCTGGCAGCGTGTTCGATGCCGCGAGCGTCGGCAGCTTTTCCCAATAACCGTCCCAAGCTGTATACTCAGGCGCAAACGTCACGTTCGGGTTCTTGGACGTATACAGCTCCAAATCCTTAAGCGTGGCATCATGCCTTGCCTGCGAGCCCCACCACATCACCTTCAGCTTTGCCGCAGCATCCGCATTTCCAGCAGACGAAGCCGCTGGCGCAGTGCTTGCTGTAGCTGAGCTGCCGCCGCTGTTAGAGCCACAGCCGGAAAGAACGAGGGGAACCGAAATCAGAGTAACGGGAAGCCATTTCAACCATTTTCTTTGTGTTTTCATACGTAGAACACTCCCTCTTTTATATAAATATAGTGAAGCCGCTAGTTAAAACCCTTTTGACGCTTTACCCTTTGATGCCCGTAGTCGCGATACCCTCTACGAAATGCTTTTGGGCGACGAAGAACAAAATCGCTGACGGGACGACAGACAATAGAGACATCGCAAGCAATTGCCCCCACTGGACCTCGAATTGGTCAATGAACATCCGCAGCGCGAGGCCAACCGTAAATTTCTCGACTGAGCTGAGGTAAAGCAGCTGCGAGAAGAAGTCATCCCAGCTCCACAGGAAGGTGAAAATCCCTACGGTGACGAGCGCCGGCTTAATAAGCGGAGCGATGATGCGAAAGAAAATGCCGTATACCGATGCGCCATCAATTTGCGCCGCTTCATCAAGCTCACGCGGAATGCCCCGCACGAACTGGACGACCAGGAAGACGAAGAAGGCGCCGCCGCCGAAGAAATGCGGGAGGACAAGCGGAACGTAACTGTCAGTGAACCCTAGCTTGTTGAACAATATATATTGCGGCACGACGGTTACCTGAGCCGGCAGCATCATCGTGAGCAGCAATATCGAAAACCAGAAGTTGCGAAGCTTGAAGTTCAAACGTCCAAAACCGTAGCCAACGAGCGCAGCTGTAGCAACGCCGCCTATGACATTCCACACTTCCATCATTAAGGTGTTGGCGAAGAAAGTGGCAAAGGTGAACTGTGGCGAGAAATTCCAGCCATTCGTATAGTTTTCCCACATGAAAACGGTTGGCCATAGCGACGGCTCCCCAAGCTCAGCCGTGCTTTTGAAAGATGCCCCGACCCACCAAATCACCGGATAAAGCATAAGCAGCGAGAACGGGAGCAAAATCAAATGGCTGCGAAATGCAGCTAGCTTTTCTGATCTCATTTGGATTTCCCCCCATCCGATTCGTAAAATACCCAATATTTCGATACTAGGAAGTTAATTGCCGTAAAGGCCGCGATAATGACGAGCAATATCCAGGCAAGTGCTGATGCATAACCCATCTCATACTGCTTGAATGCCTTCTCGTATAGGAACAGCACGTACATATAGGTCCCGTTCGCCGGGCCGCCCTGTGTTATGACGAATGCCGAGGTAAACATTTGGAAGGCATTGATAATGCCCAGCACGAGGTTGAAGAACATAACAGGCGAGAGCATCGGAATCGTAATTTTGAAAAACTGGCGAAGCTTGCTCGCTCCATCGACGGAAGCCGATTCATAAAGGTCTTTCGGAATTTGCTTAAGGCCGGCTAGAAAAATAACCATCGTTGATCCAAATTGCCAAGCGTTCAGCAAGATCAATGTACCTAGTGCCGTATCTGGATTAGATATCCAGCCAATTCCTTCAATGCCGAACCAGCTAAGCACATGATTGACGTAGCCATCTAGGCCGAACATGTTTCTCCACAATGCAGATACCGCGATGCTGCCGCCGATTAGCGATGGAAAATAAATCGCCGTCCGGTACCAGTTGAGGCCTCTTACCTTCTTGTTAAGTAAAAGCGCAACCATTAGCGAGAAAAACAGTTTAATCGGAACGGCAAGCAAAACGAAGGTAAAGGTGACCGTTAGCGATTTTACAAACAGCCGATCTTTCGTAAAGATGCTCTCGTAATTATCCGTTCCGGTCCACGTTGGTGAATCCAGCAGCGAATAATCGGTGAAAGACAAGTAGAACGATTGTAAAATCGGCCACAGCGTCAGCAGCAGAAAGCCGATCAGCCAAGGGGAGATAAATACGTAGCCAGCAATATCGTGCCCCGTAATTTTCCAGCGGCTTTGTTTTTTATTAAGCATGGCAAGACCTCTTTTCAGCGCGGGATAAATGGTCGAACTTTGTTGAACCCTGTATATCGTAAACCAATAGTAGTATGAAAGCGTAAACATTGTCAACCTAAATTTTTGTTATTGTTATGTTTACAATAAATAATAAAAGTTTACTTAAAGCGTTTACAACGATAACAAATAGAAAAACTCAGTCTATTGCACAAAAAAAGACGGTTATGCGAGAATCGTTCCCCGCCAACCGTCTTACTGAAGCTATTTTCGCTTTGCTGAGCTATAACTAAAAACCTAACAAATACATTTCTACTTATTTACAGGATCGCCTACACTCTCCCGTATAATTAAATCGCTTTGCAGCAAAATTTTCGCATAGGGCATATGCCCATTTTCCAGCCGCCATTGCAGCAGCTCAACGGCCTTTATGCCAAGCGCCTCTTTCTCTGCATTTACCGTCGTAATGATTGGCGTTTCCCCTAATATTTCAAGATTGTTGTCAAAGCCCGTTAGAGAGCATTGCTCGGGGACCTGCTTGCCAAGCTGCTGCAATGCGTTCATTGCGAGCAGGGCAATTTGGTCATTCGCACATACGAATGCAGTTGGAAAATGGCTCGCCTCCAGCTCTTTGAGACTGGCTTGCAGCAAATTCAGATTATGCGCATCCAACGTCGGTTTTACTTTAAGCAAGCCCTCGCTTGGCACATAGTCAAGCCGGCTCTCGTCCATAACCGAGCGGAAGCCGCTCCAGCGGTCAATAAAGCTGCGGGAATAGCCAAGCTCCCCGATAAATTGAATCCGGGTGTGGCCTTTGCCGAGCAAAAACTTGACCAGCTTGCGAATAATATCATAGTTGTTCATAAAGATGCTGTCGCATTCCAGCAGCTCATCCTCATGGTCAACTAAAATAAACGGAATCGCCTTGTTGCGCAGCTCAACCAGCATCGGCGTGGCGATCAAACCAACACCAATAATGCCCATTAAGCCTTCAGGCTTCATGACGAGGTTGAAATTTCGCGGCGAATCATCGGAAATGAGGACGGAGCCAAGCCCCTTCGCCTCCAAGCATTTGGAAATGCCGTCAAGCACTTTGCCCCAATAGCCCGATTCCTGATTTTGGCTGCGAATATTCGGAATGAGAATGCCGACGATTTGATGCTCTTCCTCGTCCGTCTGCTTGCTGCTTACCGTTTTTTTGGCGCTTTTCTGATTCATGTAGCCGAGCTGCGAGGCCATTTCAAATATTTTGCTGCGCGTAACGGCGCTAATGCCCGATTTTCCCGATAAAGCTTTGGATACCGCATATTTGGATACGCCTACCCGATCCGCTATTTCCTGCATCGTAATCTTTTTTTGCTTCCCCACGGCCAATCACTCCAAGTCCAAACAGCTGTAGTCAACTCGTATTTTGTAAACCAAACAATTTATTGTTTATCATAACAAATCCACTCCTCCCTGTACACAAGCTAAAATATTGGAATATTTTACTATTCAGTGGCTGCGGCGGCTGGGCGATCGATCGCCTTATCCGACTCGCCCGCATTGCGGCTCGCTTCCTCGCGGTTGCTCTGCATTTCTTCGACCGATTTTGTTTTCAGACGAGCGGCACCTTCATAGCTGCGTACCGGAATGGCAAGGCCATTTTCCAGACGTTTTTTTGCGGCAGCAATCGCCTCTCCATATTGCGGAAGCCATGGCTCCTGGGCAACAAGCATTTCATCGACCATTTGCCAAATCTCATTTGGATTGCACACCGCTCCGACCAGCGGGTCCATCATCATCGCTTGGCGCAGCAGCTTGTCATCGCCCTGAATGGCCGCTTCTACGGCCAGACGCTGAACGGAAATGCTGACATTGCAAACAGCCGCGCAGCCGAGCGGCAAATCGCCAACATGCGGCATGCTGATGCCGTTGCGATCCGCGTAGCCCGGCGCTTCAATAATGGCATCATCCGGCAAATTGGAAATAACGCCATTGTTGACGACGTTGAAGTGGCCTCGGTACACCTGTCCCGTCTCCAGCCCCTCGATAATATACGAGCCATGCTCCTGGCCGCGATGCTCCTTGGTGTACGCTTTCGGTTCTTCCTTCATCCAGTTCGGGAAGTCCGTCTCAAACCAGTTGCGCCCTTCCGTACATACGCGCAAGTAGCCGCCCGTTTCTCCGTTAATCCACGTTCCAAGGTCGATCCAGTCGCGAATTTCCTCCGGACGTTTGCGGTACCAAGGCACATATTCGCTCAAATGGCCGTTTGATTCTGTGCTGTAATAGCCGAAGCGGCGCAGCATATCGATGCGGACCTTCTCTGTTTTGCTGAATTCCGGATGCTGTTCAAATGCCTCCAGCAGCTTGCCTGTCATATCCTCGCCATTATGTTTAATTTGCACATACCACGTCTGATGGTTGATTCCTGCACAAATAATGTCTACTTCTTCACGCGGCAGGCCCAATACTTCGGCAATTTGCGCATGTCCGCCTTGAACGCCATGGCACAGGCCAATCGTCCGTACGCCGCCATATTTATTGCATGCCCATGTAAGCATCGCCATTGGGTTAGCATAGTTCATCAGCAAGCAGTTCGGCTCCGCCACCTCGCGAATATCTTTGCAAATATTCATCATTTCGGCAATGCCCCGCTGTCCATACATGATGCCGCCTGCACAAATGGTATCGCCCACGCATTGGTCAATGCCGTATTTGAGCGGGATGTCGACATCGGTCTGAAAAGCTTCCAAGCCACCGACACGAATCGTTACAAAAATGTAACGTGCATCCTTCAATGCTTCCCGGCGATCGGTCGTAGGCTCGATTTCAATCGCAAGGCCATTTTCATGAATATCCCGTTGGCAAAGCTGGGTAACCATATCGAGATTTTGCGGATTAATATCCTGAAACGCAACTTTGATGTTGTTGAACTCTGGAACGGTCAGCAAATCACGCAGCAATCCCCTAGTAAAACCAATACTTCCTGCTCCAATAAACGCAACTTTAAATGACATTGATTAACGCCTCCAATGGCTTGCAATATAGTAGTGAACAATACGCTAATTGTAGCACCAGCAACGTGGAGGCGTTTGCACAATTGTAACTTCTATTTTGCTTTCTTGTATAAAATCCTAACTATATAAGATGAATGATCGACTAGATAAGTACGCCATCTCAGCGCTCCACTTCCTTGCGCACAGCGCGGCGATAAGCGAGCGGCGTCTCATTCGTATATTTTTTGAAAAGGGTACTGAAATATTGGCTGCTGTTGACGCCGACATAATGGCAAATATCGCTGACCGGAATATCGGTCTGCTCCAGCAGCATCCTCCCCTTCTCCATCCGAAAACGCATCACATAATCCATAACCGAGCAGCCCGTTCCCGCTTTAAATATGCGGTGAAAATACCCCGGATGCAGCCTTACAGCCGCCGCAATATCCTTGACCTGAATGTCGCGGTCATAATTTTGCTGAATATAGGCGATGCTCTCTCCCACATAAAACTCCGCCGCATCATGCGACTGGCTTGAGGTTTCCTGTGCCAGCCTGCCGATCTGCACGAGCAGCTGCGTCAGCTGAAGCGCTGTGAGAAGCTGCTCCGCGCGCCGCTTGCCGTCCAGCTCCAGCACGAGTGCCTTCAGCATTTGATACACATTGCTCGGATCGTAAAGCAGCAAATAATCATGCTTCACTGCGAACAGCTCCGCGAGCGCACGGTCAGTCTCCGCCAGCCGCTTAAGGGAAGGTAGCCCCACACCGGTATGGCTAAAAATAAATTCAACATTGAGCATCCGGCATGCCGTGCCCTGAGCGACGTGAAGACGGTGGGCGACCATCGAGTCGATGACGATGAAATGCCCTTTTTCCATCGGAATGGATTTATTGAGCAGCTCTACCGTACAATCGCCCGATATCACATACATAATTTCCACTGCGCTATGCTGATGATAAGCCATTTCGAAGCCATTCCACTCCTTAAAATAATAGGCTACCACTCGCGGATACTGCTCGGCCTGCATCAATTGCCCCTGAAAAATGCCTCGTCTTTCCACTTCATCGTCCCTCCTCTAATTGAACGCCTTCCAAGCTGCTACAGCAGCCTGCCGTTATCTTTAGCGAACCACAGCCGCATCGTCAACATGCTGAGCACAATAGACGTCAGCGACGATGAAGCCGACATCGCAAAGACGATTAAAATTTGATAACGCACCGCCTCAATCGGGTCTGCCCCGGCGACGATCATCCCTGTCATCATGCCTGGCAGCTGCACGAGGCCGACCGTCTTCATACCGTCCAGCGTCGGAATGAGACTGGAGCGCACGGCCCGGCGCACCGCTTGGCGAATCGCCTGCTTCGTCGTCGCTCCAAGCGCCAGCAGCGTCTCAATCTCGCCCCGCGACGCTTCAAGCTCGCGTTTCATATGGTTCAAATAGAGGCCGCATACAATCATGGAGCTGCCGATAATCATCCCGCTGACCGGAATAATATACCGTGGCTCAGCCTCAATAATGCGGAGCGAGAGCAGGAGTGCGAGCGTTACCATCTCCGTGCCTGCCAATGCCAGCGCAATGCGCAGCCGAATGCCCTTAACCGGCAATGCGCGGGAGCCGGCATTCCACGACGCCACCGTAATCATTGAAATAATAATGAGCACAATAAAAATCGGATGATTCGCTTCAAAAATAAAATGAAGCAAAAAACCGATAAACAGCAGCTGTACAGCGGAGCGGATCGTGCCAGTAATGATTTCCTTCTCTAAGCCAAGCTTCTGCTTCATCGAGATAAATGTCGTTATGGCGACGAATACTAGCGTGCAGGCGAGCGCAATATTATTCATGCTGGTCATCCCTCTGCTCTGGCGCATGCTGACTGTCTAAAAAGCTGCGCGCCTGCTCCGACCCGGGATTGGTGAAAAAAGCTTCCGTAGCGCTTTGCTCCAGCAGCCTGCCCTCCGCCATAAACCAGATACGCTCGCTTACTTGCCGCGCCTGCTCCAGATCATGGGTAATCCAGATGAACGCCGTGCCTTCCTCTGAGCACCATTCGCTTAGAAACAGCTCCACCTGCCGCTTGCTTTTCGGATCAAGCGATGACGTCGTCTCATCAAGCAGCAGCAGCGGCGAACGGAGCAATAAGGCCCGCGCGAGCGCCGTACGCTGCTTCTCGCCGCCGGATAAGCTTTCCGCCTCCTTGCTCCATTCGATATGCCCAAGGCCAACGCCTTCCATGCAGCGCCTTGCCAGCGCTTCATCAAACGGCTTCCCCTGCAGTTCACTGACCGTGCGTAAATTGTACTCGACCGTTCCCGGCAGCATAATCGGCGTCTGAGCCACATAACAGACGATGCGCCGCCACTCCTCGGGCTTCCATTCGCTGCTTGTCCGTCCTTGGAGCATAAGCTCTCCCGCATCCAGCTCACCTAGCAGCGATACGATGCACAGCAGCGTGCTTTTGCCCTGACCGGATGTGCCTAGCAGCGCAATACGCTCCCCAGCCTGCACCTGCGCTGTAATCCCTTCAAAAAGCCATTCGGGATTTTTTCTATATTTTGATACGTTATTCAATGTCAATAACGGGGCCACCTGTCTCTCTCCTTCATCCGTAACCTGCATTCCACCATTATACTCTGCTCCCCGCCTGCTCGAAAGAGGACAGCCTGACAGCAGTTGGGAGCAGCAGCTCCGCTGTATCCGCTCTCATAGGCAATTGTGTCTTTTTCGCGACTATCCTTCGGGTATTGTGACAAGAAACAGTGGTTTTATTATTGACAACAATGGGGATCGCATGTAATGATAATGATAATTGTTATCAGTAATGAATTAAAAGATAAAGATGAGGTGTTGAGCCATGGCATTTCAGCAACCATATAGCATTTTGATTGTTGATGATGAGGAGCATATCCGCAAGCTGCTCAAGTTATTTTTGAAAAAAGAAGGCTGGATCGTCGAAGAAGCTTCGGACGGCATCAACGGCTTGTTCAAGGCGATGCAATACAATTATTCGATGATTTTGCTCGATCGTAATTTGCCGGGAATGGACGGGCTTGAATTTTGCCGCGAGCTTAAGAAGAAAAAATCGACGCCCGTCATTATGCTTTCCGCCTGTGGCGAAGAGGATGACCGGCTCGACGGCTTCCAAGCCGGCTCCGACGATTATGTCGTTAAGCCATTCAGCCCGCGCGAGCTAATGTACCGCATTAAGGCGATCATCCGCCGCACCTCGGAGTTTGCTTATCGCGCCTTGCAGCGCAAGCAGACGCCCGATCTCACGCTGCCAGGACTCGTCTTCGATTATGATTCGCGGCAAGTCATTGCCGGAAACAGCAAGGTGAAGCTGACGTTCCGCGAATATGAGCTGCTGCGCTTTATGGCAGCCAACATCAATCAGCCCATTTCCCGCGAGGATTTAATGCGGCGAATTTGGGGCTATCAATCGCTCGGCGATTACCGGACGATCGATACGCATGTGAAGCGGATCAGAGAGAAGCTGAACCGCGTCCACCCCGAATCTGCCTCCTTGATTCAGACGGTATGGGGCATTGGCTATTGCCTGATGAATCCTGCGGCAGAGACCATTTAAGCGGGCGGCTGAAGCAGGCAGGCAAAAACATCCCCTCCTAATGGCATGCTTTTGCCTGCCTGTTGTGGCACGCCGCTCCCCGGCTTTGACCCTCCCCGCTTCCAAGTAAAGCAAAAGCTCCGCTTGCGCCAATCAGCGCAAGCGGAGCTTTTTTAATAACCATGCTTATTACAATTACTTAGCCAACTGCTCCCGTACTTGCTCAGTCGCTTGGATCATGTTGCGCAGCGATGCCACAGTCTCATCTACACCACGCGTTTTAAGTCCGCAGTCCGGGTTAATCCAGAATAATTCTGGCTCAAGCACGTTCAGAGCGCGTTTGATCATCGATGTCATTTCCTCTACCTCCGGCACGCGAGGGCTGTGAATATCGTATACGCCTAGGCCAATACCCAGCTCATACGTGTGCTCCTCGAAGCTGTGAATCAGCTCGCCATGGCTGCGGGACGTTTCGATGGAAATAACGTCGGCATCCAGCGCGCGAATGGAATCAATGATGTCATGGAACTCGCAATAGCACATATGCGTGTGAATTTGCGTCGTATCCTTAACGTCAGAAGTGGACAAGCGGAAGGCAAGCACAGCCCAGTTCAAATAGTGCTCCCAATCTTCACGTTTTAGCGGCAAGCCTTCACGAAGGGCAGGCTCATCCACCTGAATCATTTCAATGCCCGCTTCCTCCAGCGCCTTCACTTCTTCTGCCAAGGCAAGCGCGATTTGGTAAGCAACCTGCTCACGAGTCAAGTCGCTGCGAACGAACGACCAGTTCAAAATCGTAATCGGGCCCGTCAGCATGCCTTTCACCGGTTTAGAAGTCAGCGACTGCGCATAAACGGTTTCTTCGACAGTCATCGGCTTGCTGAACTGCACATCGCCGTAAATGACTGGCGGTTTTACGCAGCGCGAGCCATAGGATTGCACCCAGCCATTTTTCGTGAAAGCAAAGCCTTCCAGCTTCTCTCCGAAAAACTCAACCATATCCGTACGCTCAAACTCTCCATGAACGAGAACATCAAGGCCGATCTCTTCCTGCAGCTTGATCCAATGCTGAATTTGCTCCTTAATGAATACGCGGTATTGCTCCTCGCCCAAATCACCACGACGCCATTGCCGTCTCGCTTGGCGAACTTCCGCCGTTTGTGGGAAGCTGCCGATTGTCGTTGTCGGCAGGAATGGCAGCTGCCAGCGTTCCTTCTGGCTCACTTGGCGCTCTGCAAATACCGCTTTGCGCTCCGATGGCTGCGCATCAATGCTCGCTACAGCGGCATGGACGCTCGCACGGCCACGGGACGGCGATGCGGCAAGTGCAGCCAAAGCTGCTGCATTGCGATCAAACGCCTCTTTTACCGCTGCTTCTCCTTCATTCAGCGCAGTTGCCAGAACGGCAATTTCCTCCAGCTTCTCATTGGCATACGCCAGTGCGCCTGCAAGCTCTGCCGGCAGTGCCGTTTCAAGAGCCGCTGACACAGGTACATGCAGCAGGCTGCAAGAGGAGCTTACAATCAGTCGGTCGTTTGGCACGACTTTAGCAATACGGGCAAGCAGCGCTTTGCGCTCCTGAAGATCCGCCCGCCAAATATTGCGGCCGTCAATAACGCCTGCACCCAGCACTTTGTCCTGTGGGAAGCCGATTGACTCCAGCTGCTGCAGGTTCTTTTCAGCGCCAGCTGTGAAGTCCAGACCTAAGCCCTGTACAGGCAAAGCCGCGATTGCAGCATAATGCTGAACCGATTCAAAATACGTTTGCAGCAGCAAATTGAGCTTAGGTGCCGCTTCATGAAGCTGGGCATAAATGCTTTGCACAAGCGCCAAATCTGCTTCGGAAACGTCTGTTACAAGCGAAGGCTCATCCATTTGCACCCATTGTACGCCTTCTTGCTCCAACTCGCGCAGCACCTGTGCATACAGCGGAACATACTGAGCAGCAACTGTAGCAAGCTCAGAAGCGGCATAGCCTTTAGACAGCTTGAGGAATGTATAAGGTCCAACAATGACTGGTTTGCCTTCGATGCCCAGCTTTTCCTTTGCTTCGCGGTAAGCGATCAACGGACGGTTCTCGGTCAGCGCCGGCGTAATGCCTTTCAGCTCAGGAACGATGTAGTGATAGTTCGTATTGAACCATTTCGTCATCTCGGATGCCGAAGCGGTTTTGTTGCCTCGCGCCATTGCATAATAGGTCATTACCGATACGGGGCCGCCTGTATAGCCAAAGCGCTCAGGCACAACGCCAAACATCGCAGCTGTATCAAGGATATGGTCATAATACGAAAAATCATTTACCGGAATGAGATCAATGCCGCCCTGTTTTTGCAATTGGAGATGGTTTAGACGAATCGTCTCCAGCTGCTTCAAGAAAGCCGCTTCCGCAAGCTTGCCGCTCCAGAACGCCTCCAGAGCTTTTTTCCATTCTCTGTTTTCACCGATACGCGGATATCCCAAACTGCTGCTTTTTACTTGACTCATTGTTATTGCCTCCTGTTTTTCATTATTCATCCTTGTGGATGGATGTTATAATCCTTTGTTATTTCATCAACAAACTCAGATATATACTTATGGCAGTGCGAGCGAATTTCTTCGCGGCGGCCTTTCCCTATACATCCAATTTGCTGCCAGCCAGAAACTGCAAAAAGGGACGTCCTACCCTGTACAGAAATGTGGGTAAAGACGCCCCTCGTTTCAACAAACGATGGCTGCCATCTTTAACACCTCCCTATCTCCCGTAGGTACTGCAGTGTATAGAATAAGGCAGGTCTCCTGGCTCCAGCATCATCATCGCTGCGCTCGCCTTCCCGGCATCATGCCAGTGGCTTTATTGCGCAAAACTCCGCTGTTACAGTGGCGGGACCGCGCCGGTATTGCACCGGACTTCCCTTTTAAGCTCAAGACGTTACGCAAGAGCACCCTATTCCTCGCTATTTAGTTGGTCGATCTTTATTTATACAAGGTGAAACGGAGAAATATAGAGATAGGATGGAAAAATCATATCCTTTCCTATATTTCAAGCAACATGTATAAATATACGAATTTTTGCGTTTTTATACAACAAAAGATTTTACAGCCGCTTTAAATTGCGCGAGCGTACGCGGCGCCTGCTGTTCTCCTCGCAGCTCAGGCGGCAGTGCCTCCCAAGCTTCCAGCACCATTGGCAGCGTGAGTCCAAGGCTTCTGAGACGCTCGCCTTCGCGAAATACCGTCTCCGGCGTACCCTCCAATATACAGCGGCCCTCATTCATGATGAAAATCCAATCCGCCCAAGCATAGGCCATATTCATGTCATGCGTCGCCATAACCGGCGTTATGCCGCTGGCATGAATGCGGTCCAGCTCAGCCATCAGCCGCTGCTCCGATATCGGATCGAGATAAGCAGCCGGCTCATCAAGCAGCACTAACTCCGGCTCCAGGGCCAGTACGCCGGCAAGAGCGACTCGCTTCTTTTGCCCAAGGCTGAGATGATGCAGCGGCTTATGCGCCAGTTCCTGCAAGTTCAGCTGCTGAACGATGCGCGCCGTACGTCTGTCAATTTCCACTTCTTGAAGCCCCGCATTGCGCAGCCCATAGGAAATATCCTCATAAGCGGTATTCAAAATGAGCTGATGCTCCGGGTCCTGAAAAACAAGGCCGACGCGCCGTCTCAAGCTGGCAAGCTCTCTGGGCTTGTAAGAAAGCGGCTCGCCGCGCCAGCTGACAAAACCGGATTGCGGACGATTAATGCCAATAAGCTGCAAGAAGAGCGTCGACTTGCCCGAGCCATTATGCCCGCACAGCGCTATCTTCTTGTTCGCCGGAATACGCAGCTCTAGCCCGTTTAAAGCGGTCTTGTCCGTTCCGGGATAAGCATAGCTCACTTGGTTCATTTCCATAATGGTTGATGCCCGATCGTTATCCGCCAGCTTATTCACCTCCATACCGAAGCCATAGCTCTGCTGCCAGCAAAATCGTTAAGCCGAGCCCCGCTTCCGCCCAATATCGGAGGCGAACCGTCCGCTTTACACTAGGCGCAAGACGGATTTCATTCGTAAATCCTCTTGCCATAAGCCCATTCGAGAGCCCCTTGTATCGATGCATCGTTTTGACGAAGAGCCGCACAGCAATCGCCGCCGTACCCTGCAATTTGCCTTTAAAACCGTGTTGACCGCCGCGTGCACGCTGCGCGACCAGCATAGCCCCCGCCGTATCCAGCAGCAGAAAGATGAAGCGATACATAATAATCATGAGCTCCAGTACAATTTGCGGCATTTTCAACCGCTTCAGCACTTGCAGCAGATCCGGGAAGGGGGTCGTCAAGGTGATAAAAAACATACATGCCAGGCAAGCAAGAATACGCGTAAAAATATGTCCGGCCAGCCCTAACGATGCCTCTGGCACATACAGGCTAAGCGGCTCCCATGAAACGAGCATCCAGCCTGCTTTCGCTGCCGCCAAGCTTCCCGCTTCGCTGCTGCTATTGCTGAATTCAATGAGCAGCGCGGGCAAGCTGAGAATGAACAGCAGGCAAGAGGAGAAAAGCAGCGCCGCATAAAGCTTAGCGGGCACTTTCGCATAGCCGACCGTCCACAGTGCAAGCCATCCGAAAATGACAAGCTGTACGAGCGGATGAGCGATATAGGCAAGCAGCAGCAGAAGGGCTGCAAGCCCGCATTTCCAAATGGCGGGTAAATCCCGCAGCTTATTGGAATAAGAAATCGTATCAATCCATTTCATCATTGCTGCTTTGATTTCCCCGACTTCCCTTTAAAAAGGCCAATCACATAGCCGATTACGCCAGCGCCAATCGCAGCTTGCAGCGCGAACAGCATGCTTTCCGTTTCTCCCGGCACCTCAGTCAGCGGAGACGCCCAAGGCTCATAATGGGGCGCAATCGTCTGGATCATTTCCTCCGCCGCGCCATCTGCGCCGCCAAACTCGGCGTTAATGAATATTAAAGGCGCAACGGCAAGCAAAACAACAATGGCTAATATCCAAATATTTTTGGCACTGCGGCTCATTACACGCGATCCCCTTTCATTCTCCGCTTCAAAATAGACAGCTCGTCCGTATTAAAAGATTGCAGCCAGTTCCAGATCAATACCGTCAGCAAGCCTTCGCTAATAGCAAGCGGAACCTGGGTAATCGCAAAAATACCGCCAAATTTCATAAAGGATGCGAGAATGCCGCCCTCAACCGCCGGAAAAGCAACAGCCAGTTGAATCGAAGTAACGATATAAGTGGCCAGATCGGCAACAGCGGCAGCAGAAAAAATCGCCACGCCTTGCTTGCTGCCTGAACGCATCAGCAGCCGATAGACGGCATAGCCAGCAGCGGGACCTGCAACCGCCATTGAAAAAGCATTCGCCCCAAGCGTCGTCAGCCCGCCATGTGCAAGCAGCACCGCTTGAAACAGCAATACCATAGAACCTAATACGCTCATGGGCAGCGGCCCGAACATAACCGTTCCAAGCCCCGTTCCCGTCGGGTGCGAGCTGCTGCCTGTAACGGAAGGAATCTTAAGCGCGGACAGCACGAAGGTGAAAGCTGCCGCCAAGCCCAGCATCAGCTTAAGCTCTGGTGCTTCCTTTGTAATTTTCCGAATGGCGCGTACACCCAGGATGAAAAAAGGAATAAAGGCCACCCACCAAAAAATCGCCCACCCCACAGGCAAAAACCCTTCCATAATGTGCATCGCATAAGCGGATTGCGGCTCATTCACCAGTAAAAAAAGCGTGAAGCCAATAACCAGCAAAGCGGTGCTAACTGCTGTCTTTCTTTTTAACTTGACCATTCGTTTCAATACCCTCCCCAATGTGTTCATGCCTAAAGACAACAAAAAATGACCGCTTTCCCTTCGCTGGGAAAACGGCCATGTGTACGCAGAAATAGACGGTTGCGCCAGCAAACAGACTGGTAGCAATCGCTTTCGTTCGTACACCTATCCTTTCCGCGAAGGCACTGTGGTGCTGGAACGAGGTAGGTCTCCTGGCTAGCGGATCATTATTTTCCTTCGTCTTCCCTGGCTGCCCTAAAGCTTAGGCCAAGTGACTCCTGCTGGTGAAGGAAAACTCCCCGATTACAGTGGCGGGACCGCTCGGGATTTGCACCCGATTCCCTGTTACCCTTTGACGTGCGCAAAGGCACCTCGTTCCATGTCAATCATTTTTCAAAATCCTTGTATTCATTGGTCATTTTGTAGTTTGATCTTATCACAAAAAATTCAGGCTGTCCCCTATAAATGTAAATGGCTACCTTCCTGTTAGAAGAAGGACAAAATAACGCCTACGACAAAACCGCATAATGCGCCGTTGACACGAATCCACTGCAAATCGTTGCCGACCTTTTCCTCCAGCATGGAGACGAGCGCCTTGTCATCCATCCGGTCGAGATTATCCCGAACGAGCGCACCGATGCGATAGTGATTATTTTCAATAAGTCGAACGAGATAGCCGCGAATGCCATCTTCCCAATTGGCGAGCATTTCCTGCTTGCCATTCAAATAATCCGTTGCAAAACGGTATCCCTGCACAATGGCGCGCCCTCCGCTGCGATGCTGCTCCTCCAGCTTGTCCAGCACGAGCTGTCTCAGCTCCTCCAGACGCAAATGGATGAAGCGCTCCGTTTCAACGCTGTCCACCCCCTGTTCAATGAGCTGCTTCAGCTTGAGCATCAGCTCTTCGTTATCGGCAAGCTTCTCCGCCTGGGCTCTCACCTCAAGCAGCAGCTTCTGCCGATGCGGGCTTCCAGGATGGGAAAGCTCCTGCATCGTAGAGAGCAGCATGTTCTGGATCAAACCGCCGAGCTTCTCCTCGTTCATAAAGCCGACGAAAGCTTGCAGTGCAAACCCCATGAAGCCGCCTACCTTAAGCTCCTCCAGCTTTTTGAAGGCGAGCTTGCCGAGCATTTCCTCGGTTTCACGCTTGCGAATCCAATGGCCTACATGCTCCAGGCCGTAATCCAGCGCCCGTTCATCCCAACGCTCATGGACGAAACGATCCGCCAGCTTGCGCACGATTGGCGTAAAATCCTGCTTTTTCACATAATCCGCCAAAAATCCATGCAGCACACCGCTAACCCGCTCCAAAGGCAAGCGCTCCACTGCCGACTGGGCAAAATCAACCGCTGCCAGCCTGAACTTGCGCTTGCCAATCAGCCGAGTCGCCGCCGATGCTGCCCCTGCGAACAGTTGAAAGCCAGACAGCTTGCGGGTAATGCTTTCTTTATTCAGCAGTTCATTTTCCATAGCGCTGATGAGCGAGTTCACGATTTTCGCCCGGTTTTTGAGCAGCAAGGACGTATGCGGAATGGGAATGCCCATCGGATGGCGGAACAACGCCGTCACCGCAAACCAGTCGGCAATTCCGCCGACCAGCCCCGCTTCAAAGCCGCTTTCCAGTAGATGTGTCCACGTGTTGTCTGGCAGCCACCATCTCGTAGTAATAAAGCCTGCCCCCATAACGGCAAGCGAAATACCTGCTATATATCTTGATTTCATCGTTGTCCTCCTAATCGCGGGCCCCAGCGCCCTCCTGTTGCATATTGCCCTATTATACCAGATAATGAGGTGGCAAGCGTAAACGGCTGTGCCTGCCTTCGGCAGCACAAGCTCGTTTCGCGTAGAAATATAAGCGTTGCAATAAGAATCAAACTTATTGATCTTATATTTCAAGAGCAAACGGCGTTGTCGGGTATTGGCGACAACTGCTCGTTTCTCGTAGAAATATAAGCGTTATAATAAGAGTCAAACTTATTATTCTTATATTTCAAGCGTAAACGGCTGTGCCTGCCTTCGGCAGCATCAGCTCAAATTTTCAACTACACCATTGTTTCGTTACATATAAAGGAGATTACCTGCGTGCTCAAACTACGAACCATTTTTCTAAAAATGACTCCGCCGCAAATTCTTACGCTTGGCTTTCTCGCGATTATTGCGGCGGGTACCCTATTGCTTTCTCTGCCTCTGGCTTCGTCAACCCATCAGGCAACGCCGCTCATTGACGCATTATTCACTGCCACATCCGCTGTTTGCGTAACGGGGCTTGTCGTCGTCGATACCGGCATACACTATTCAACCTTTGGCGAGCTCGTCATTCTCGTGCTTATGCAGGTTGGCGGACTCGGCTTTATGACGATGTCTACGCTGTTCGCCCTTGCCCTGCGCAAACGGATATCGCTGCGCGAGCGGCTGCTGCTGCAGGAATCCATGAATCAATCTTCGCTGGAAGGGATCGTCCGCTTCATTCGGCGCGTGCTCATTTATGCTTTTGCCATCGAAGGAATCGGCGCCCTTGTTCTGGCACTGCGCTGGTCAACGGAAATGCCTTTCGGCAAGGCGCTGTATTTCGGCATGTTCCATAGCGTGTCGATGTTCACCAACGCCGGATTTGATATTATGGGACCGCTGAACGGCCCGTTCAGCAGCTTTGTGAATCATGTTAACGATCCTATTATTAATGTGATCGTTATTGCTCTCATTTTTCTCGGCGGGATCGGCTTTATCGTGCTGGCGGAAATGTGGGATTACACAAAAACGCGCAAGCTGTCTTTTCACTCCAAGGTTGTGCTGTATGCGACAGGCATTTTGTTTGTCGCAGGTGCAGCCGTTATTTTTATTTTCGAGTTTACAAATACCAAAACACTAGAGCCGCTTAGCATAAGCGGCAAGCTGTACAGCTCGTTGTTCCAAAGCATATCGCCGCGCTCGGGCGGCGCAAATACGCTGGATATTGCTTCTCTGCGCCATGCGACGCAGTTTCTCATTATTTTGCTCATGTTCATCGGCGCATCTCCGGGCTCTGCGGGCGGCGGCATTAAGGTGACGACGTTTGCGATTCTCATCGGTGCGGTGTTTGCAATGATTCGCGGCCGCGAGGATGTCGTCTTTTTCCGCAGAAGGCTCGCAAAGGACCGGGTGTACAAAGCGCTGACAATTACGATTGCCTCGCTGGCGGCGATTATTTTATTTACGATGATTTTATCTACCACCGAGGATGTCGATTTCCTCGTTCTGCTATTTGAAGTAACGTCCGCTTTCGGTACAACTGGATTGTCGCTTGGCTTAACGCCGCATTTGACGGTGATTGGCAAGGTGCTGATTATTATTATGATGTTCGCTGGGCGGCTTGGCCCGCTGACGCTGGCGTTCACACTCGTTCCTGCTCAGGAGAAGAAGGAGCTGTATCGCTATCCGGAAGGGAAAATTATGATCGGATAACATGCGGCGAGGAAAAATCATTTTATAAGGAAAGGGCAGTTCATGAAAAAGAGGCTTGTTTCGAAAAAAATCAAAACGCTGTTGCTTTGCGTCTTAGCATTTGCCGCAGCGGTACTGTGCTGGTTTTCCTATGAAATTTGGTCATTTAGTATGAAGGATGAAGCGAAGCCTGCTGATGCGATCCTTGTGCTGGGCACGGCGGTCTGGGGCGATCAGCCATCCCCTGTGCTGCGGGAACGCCTGAATCATGCTATAAAGCTGTACGAGCAAGGCTTTGCCGAGTATATTATTTTTACCGGAGGACGCGGGTCTGCGAATGAGCTTGCAGAGTCAGAAGTATCACGGAGCTATGCGATTGAAAAAGGCGTGAAGCCTGAGCATATTTTGATCGAAGTCCAATCTCTTATTACAGAGGAAAATTTCGAATATTCGCTAGTCGTTGCGAAGCCATATGAGCTAGGAACCTTCATCATTGTCAGCGATCCGCTTCATATGAAGCGCGCACTCATGATGGCCAGCGAGCTGGGAATGACGGCATACTCTTCGCCAACTACGACCTCCGCATATAGCAGCATGCGCACGAAACTGCCCTTTTTCTTCCGCGAGCTGTTTTATTATACAGGCTATCGAATTATATATGCTCTGAGCTAGCTGAATGCCTTCAGCCCTCAGAGTATTTTTTTGCGCTGAAAAACTAGTATTATACATTTTTGGCATGCGAATTCCGATAAAAAAGGATAGGATTATTTTACTAAGATGCTGTAAGGGAGATTGCTGAAATGCCTGATAAGTTGAAGAACATGTTAAAGCTGCTGCAGGAGCTATGGTTTATGCCTTTCGTCGTCTATACCGCCGGACTTGTGTATGTACAAGGCTCTTTTCAACCTTATTTCGGTGATATGTTCATTTTCAAAGATATTTTAACATTTTATCCTGTTTCTCAAAGCCTGTATTGGATAAACGGCATTTATATTTCCTTCTTTTTATCAATTCCTGTTGTAACAATAGCTGTACTTGCATCCCGCAAGGATCGGAGAAAGCCTCGTAGGGCACCTAATCGGTCAAATGTGAGGATTAGACGTTTTCGGTATTTCGTTTTACGAAATCGTATGCATCCCTTATTATTATTAATTCATGGCCTTTTATTTCTTAGTTTTATTATTACTATGATAGTTTTTCAAATTTTAACCTTGGATAAAGATTCAAATCTACCGCTGGCCGTGCAGAATATATTCTTCTATGGCGCTTTTTTTCTTATTTTTTATTTTTCGTATCAAACCGCTTCCTATTTCAAAATGAATGCACCGGCAACAAAGATAAGCATCATTTTCGTTACAGCTATCATATTGATTTTTTCCATATACCTAAGCGGCATCCATGCGCAATATATTAATATTTCAAAATACGAAGCTCAGAAGAGTACAATTGAAATGTCCAGAGTCTCATTGGATAATGAAACGCTGACACTCATTAAAATGGATATTTCAGCTGATTATTATATCGGATACCATACAGGTACTAATCGAACTATTTTTATAGCAAAAGATAATATTAATAAAATCGAAAATTTTCAAGCCTCCTATGCAGGAAAAAAACAGCTCGCTGATCCTTCTGCTTTAAACGATGAAGAGGATGTTATTATTAAAACGTTGCAAAGCTATTATGATTTTAAGATTCATTCGGAGAAACTCACGAAATCATGTACGCAATCATGCGCCTCATTCGACGCCTTTAAGAAACTGCAATCAAATGCCTACTTACGCAATGCATCAGATTCCATTCGGTTAAAATATTTGCAGAATAACCCCTATCGTGGCAAGGAGGAGGAAGACTATTTTGGTGTGGACATCTCCTTGCCAGAGCGGATTAAAGGGGACGCGGCCTTAAGAGCCGTCTATGTCAAAGAATATTGGAAAGACGATATTTTCTATATAAAATATACGCTGCAAAACGTCGCTGATTTGGATAAAAACGCGTGGATCATTATTAAAGATGAGGAAGTATTTTTTGACTTTCAATAAAGGAGCTCAAACGAATCGAGTGTAGCGCGGACGGGCACTGATGAAGGCTGTAGTAACAACAGAAAAGCAAATAGAAATTTGGCGGACACAGCAGCAGCTATTTGTTGCAGATAAAGGGGAATGAGCAGGTTCGCGGACTCAGCAGCCGCTAATCACCCCCTTTATGATCATTTATAGCGAGAAAAACCGCATTAACGGCTTTCCTGTCCGCTTGCCCGCCAAAATCGCCTAAAATGGGCAAATAGCTGCTGCTGAGTCCGCCTAGACCAAGTGTAAACGGCTGGCACCGTCCTCTGGCGGCAAAGCTACCGTTTCGCGGGTGAAATAGAAGGCAGCCGATTGTCATTCTCCTTGCTCATGACAATCGGCTGCCTTTTTCAATTTTAAGTTAAGCGCTTTACCAAACATGAAAAAATGCTCCTATGAGCTAATGTTTTCGACCTCGACGGAGACGACATTTTTATAGCGCCGAAGATCCTCGTAGACAGAGGTTGTCGGGTGCAATTCCCGCGATGACAGCACGAGCTGAATTTCTTTGCGGCCGTCGCCAATATCTTTGATTTTCGTATGCTTGATCTGGTGCTCCGATCGAATTTTCGTCATCAAGCCGTCCAGCTCAGCCGAACGGTCAAACGTCATGCAGACCGATAGGTCGCGCTCGCGCAGCTTTCTCGGTCCTAATGCCCGAACCACGAACGGCACCAGATTGACTGCCATGATGATGAAGCCTACGGCAGTGAACGCTTCTTTATAGAAGCCTGCTCCTGCCGCAATCCCAAGCGCCGACGCCGACCAGACCATTGCAGCTGTCGTCAGGCCGGAGATGACATCGTTATTTCTTCTCAGGATGACGCCTGCGCCGATAAAACCGATGCCGCTCACAATTTGTGCCGCCAGCCGCATCGGGTCCATGTTAGTCATGCCTGGATGGGCAAGCTCAGTCGACGCTTCGATCGACACCATCGTAATTAAGCAGCTTGCGACCGCGATCACCATGCTCGTCTTGATGCCAAGCGGCTTGTGCCGGAGCTGGCGGTCTACACCGATCAGCAGCCCAAGCAGCAAAGCCGCCCCCAATTTAAGTACAAACAATATTGTAATCACCCCTTCTGGGGGAGCATCTTCCTGAAGCGCGATAGTCAATCAGTTAGCTGCAACTCCATATATACGGTTACTGCCCGTTTGCCCCATTCCCATCGCTTGGAGACAAACGGATATGAAACGTCCGATCATAAGGTGTCAGCACGTTGACAACCAGCGTCTGGCAATCTGCCGGGAATGCAGCCCCGCGGATCGATTTGGCCCAATGCTCGTGCGCACCGCCCTCCATCTCAATCCAGTCGCCGCCAGCTGTAAATTTTACAGTGCCTGCTTTCCAAAATTGCGTACCTGTCTCGGCAGGAGCCAATTCGCCGCCAGCGAATTGCCCTTCCTTCCCGAATACGAAGGAAATTTGGGTTAGCAGCACATCCGGCTTGTCGCATTGAACACGCAGCTGCCAGCCATCATACGTTTCCGTCAACTCAATTCGCACATCATGCTGCTGCAAATGTGTTACCTCACGCAGCTGATGCGGCAGCAAATACCATGGGCTGACGGAATGGCTTGCTATTTCAGGCAAACGATCAGTTGCGATCGGCCCGTAGTAGCCTTTTGATTCCGTACCCGTCAGAACATAGCCGGATTCGAGCTGCTCCAAATGGTTCATCTTGATGAACCCCGGATCAAACGAGCTGCTGACCTGCACACCAAGCAGCCGTGCCGCCCCATGTCGAAGCGCGAAAAACGAATTCGTCTCCGTCATGACCGTAACGCTCGTTTCCCCATCCCGCTGCCGGGCAACCGGAGCGCCGAAATCAGGATGCAGACGGCTGTGATAAATCCGCCCGCCATGTCCAGCCGACTCCATCTGACTTAAATAATGCTGCCGATTAAATTGCCCGTTGATGACAACCCGGTAATGATCTGGCAGACTGCCGCTTTTCACACGTAGCTCTCTCAGCTCCGGATGAAGCAAAAATCCGAGCAAAACATTGTTTGGGATTGGTCCCGGATGGTTAAGCGCTGCGATTCCCAGCTCAGCCAAGGCAGCGAATAAAGCATTCTGATCGCGCTGTGCCATAAGGCAGGAAGCGAGTGTATAGCCGGACATATCGAATGCTTGACCAAAGTCCTGGCGTCCAGAATAATCCGTGACGACTTCTCCGTCAGGATGGATCAGATAGGCCATCATTCGCAGATTGCGGCGAACCGGCTCCAAGAGCTCAGGCCGGCCAAGCAGCTCGCCCGCATGGAACAGCATAATGTCGCTGACGCCGTTATAAATGCCGTTGCTGCGTTCCGTCCATTCCCCATCCTCCGTGCAATCCATGCCTTCAGCCAGCCACTGGTCGGCACGAGCTACAAGCTCGGCATTGCCCGTCAGCCTGTGCAAGAAGGCAAGCGCCGCTGTCAGCACCCAACGATGGTTCGGCGTATGGCAGCCACCGGTCAGCAGCGCAGGTACAGACCGTTCTAGAAACTTTCTAATGTCCGCTCGAACACGCTCAAGCTCCGCCCATTCATGCTGCACCAGCAGTTCATGCAATTGAGCAAGTCCAACGACCGCGAACGCGGTATCGGGAGGTGAATGCATATTGGTCCAACCCGGCGATATCGTCCCGTCCTCATGCTGTTCGCGGACCGTGAAGGCCGCCGCCAGCTCCAAACGCCGCAGCAGCTTTTCGTCATGATAAAAGTTGGAGCTTTCATCAACAAGTGAGCATGCCCATATCGCCATAAACGTTGGCGTTCCCATGTGGGTCGGCCAAGCAACCCCGTTGTCCGGATCGGCTACACCGCCGTAGAAGCGGCTGCCGCTGTCCATTATTTGATTATCGATTCCTTGCTTGACCCAGCCATCGTTGACGGCAACCAGCTTCTCATGCATGTTCATCTTCCTTCCTCATTCTCCGTTGATCCGCTAAGCGTATGCCTAATCATAGCCAGCTCCGCCTCAATTCGCTCAGGTATTTCTTCGTACAGCGTTTCCCACGGAACGAACAACGGCTCACGCTCCGCAAGCTCGTAAGGAACGAACTCAAACGATGGCGTGAACCGATGATACGCCTGCTGATAGGCTCGAACTAGCACATTCGTCTCTTCATCATACTGCCCCAGCGCCTTGTACCACTCCGGCAATGTAAGACCATCCAGCCCGGCATCGCGGTCTGTAGCAGTGCGCACGTTCGGCAGCAGCTCGAAAATAATCGGCAGCGGCGAGAAGGCGTGCTTTCCAGGCTGCGAGTACAGGCTTGCTGTTTTCCCCTCCAGATTGGAGCGGTCAGGCAGCAGCGCCTTCATGTATTTGCCGTGAAAGCTCGCTTCCGCATCCACTACGGCGCCGTCCTTGCCTACATAAATCCATACATGCTCCAGCTCGTACAGATGCTGAATGTCATAATCCCAATAAATCGCGAATTCGATTACATAATCGACAATAGCATCCAGCCGTTCAAATTTACGCCGAAACGACGGCGATTGCTCGCCTTCGCGCTGGACGGAAACGCCGACCCGCACCGGATAAAACGGCTCTTTTTTATCAAAATAAAGCCGTGGGGCATAGGACGCCAGATGCTTAATGTCCATCATCCTACACCTCGCGCTCGGACAATTTGGCGAGCAGCAGCTCGTGGCTCTGTTCGATTTCTTCCGGTGTACATGCCGCTTTTAGCTCATACACCTTCACAGGAGCTGCCGCGATAATAGGCAGGAAACGATCGAAATAGCTCATGTCGCCGCTGTGTATATACGGACACCAGTGATCCGACAATCCAACCGTCTCATGAATGTGAATGCCGACTACATGGTCCTTAATGGCTTCCATATCCCGCGCATTATCGTACAAGCCCATACGCTCCATCATCATGCCGTGGCCAAAATCATACCACAAGCCGACCGGTGCATCCTTCAGCCGGTCAAAAACCGATTTCGCCTCGCGCAGCGTCGGCATCTGATAGCAGCGCGAACGCGTTTCGATGCCAATCGATACGTCCCAGCCCTTAGCCGCGATCTGGTCGCAAATATCATCCAGACTATCGCCTATGCGCTGCAGGTAATGTTCCGACAACGATTCCCTGCGCTCCAGCATCTCGTTCCACAGCTTTAAGTAAGCAGAGGATTCCGGGCCTTGGTCGTGGTAAATTTTTTTGAGCTCGTTATCGATGTTATAGTCGAACGGCACCTCGCCCGGATGCACGACAACCGCCTTCGCTCCATAGCGATTCGCATATTCCGCCGAACGGATCAGCAGCTCGATTGCACGCTGCCGCTTTTCCTCGTCTTCAAAGCCGAGCAGCACAGAATCGGTACCATAGTCGGGGTCCGCAACATGCGGAAACGTATTATGGACGCTCGACACTCCAATTTCTCCCCGTTCAATCATGGGCTCAATCGTCGACAGCAGCTCCTGCGTGACGTTATAGTTCAGCTCAACGTAGCGAAAGCCGAGCTCCCGAATTTCATCGATCATGCTGCTGCCGACGTTGTGACGTTTAATATTCCAGCATGTCGAGAACGAATATTGGCCTTTGTCGTTTCCCATAAGCTCCTCCTGAAAGATAGATTCGGTTAACCTTTGACCGCACCGAGCATAACGCCACTAACGAAATACCGTTGAAGCCACGGATAGACAATCATAATTGGCACAGTTGCGAAAATAACGCTCGCCGCCTTCAAGCTTTCCGGCTGCAGCTTTGCCTGTCCATTTGCGCCTTCCATTACCAGCAGCTCGCTGACCATGTTGTTTTGAACCAGCTGATAAAGCTTCAATTGCAGCGGATACATCTCTGGACTCGTAATATACATGAGCGTATCCGTAAAACCGTTCCAGCGGCCTACTGCATAAAACAAGCTCAGCGTAGCAATAACGGGCAGCGACAGCGGCACGATAATGCTAACCAAAGTGCGGAGGTACGAGCTTCCGTCAATCTCCGCTGACTCCTCCAGCGAATCGGGAATATTTTGAAAAAACGTGATCAAAATAATCAAATAAAACGGACTAACGAGACCTGGCAGCATAAGCGCCCATATCGAGTCGAGCAAGCCCAAATTGCGTACGAGCATATACTCTGGAATAAGTCCGCCGCTGAAAAACATCGTAATGATAATAATGAACATCACCAGTTTGCGGCCTTTTAATTTCGTTTTAGCAAGCGGGTAAGCCGCCGCAATCGTCATTATCATGCACATGATTGTAAATAAAACCGTCAGCATAACGGTAAAACCGAGTGACCGGATCATCGACGCATCTGAAAATACCTTCTTGTAGGCATCCCAGTTGATTTCGACAGGAATAAGGCTGACCTCACCAGACATGATGGAACGTGTTGAGCTGAGCGAGATAGCGATTATATGAAGAAACGGAGCCAAACATAGCAGCACGAATAATAAAATGGCGATCGTATTGACAATATCAAATGATCGGCTGGCCTGTTGATCTCTCATGTCTTATCGCTCCTTTCCAATTTTCATAGAAAATAAAAGTTTATATTTTAAATAATGCTTTGGTCTGCCAGTTTTTTGGATAAGTAGTTGGCGCCTAAGACGAACACAAGTCCGACAACTGCCTGGAACAAGCCTACGACCGTAGCAAGCGTATATTGTCCAGATTCAATGCCGATACGGTATACGAAGGTGCTGAGCACGTCCGAATAATCACGTACAGCGGTATTTCCGATAATATAAGGACGTTCAAATCCGATGGCGATCATATTGCCCACGTTAATAATGAGAAGCGTAACAATCGTTGGTTTTAAGGATGGCAGCGTAATGCTCCAAATTTTTCTCAGTCTGCCTGCTCCGTCAACGTCAGCCGCCTCGAACAACTCCCTATTGATGCCTGTAAGAGCCGCCAAATAAATGATCGTCCCCCAGCCGGCACTTTGCCAAACTCCGACGATTAAATACGTAATTAACCAATCGCTTTTGTCCGTAAGAAAAGGAATCGCTTCAAAGCCTAACGAAGTTACGAAATTGTTAACCATACCGGATTGCGTACCAAACACTTGGTAGACGATCCCGCCGATAATAACCCACGAAATGAAATGCGGAATGTACAAAATCGTTTGCGAAATCTTTTTGAACCAAGCTGATTTGAGCTCATATAGCATAATGGCGATAAACAAAGGAGCCGGGAAAGAAAAAAGCAAATCCAAAAAATTAAGCATGAGCGTATTGCGCAGTGTCTTGTAAAAGTCCGACATGGCGAATACTTCCTTGAAAGCATCAAGCCCGATCCATTCAGAACCATTAATCCCTTGGAAAAAGTTAAAATCCTTAAACGCAATAATAATGCCGTACATCGGTCCGTATTTGAAAACCAAGAAATAGGTAACCGGTAAAATAAGCAGCATATATAATTGCCAGTATCTGCGTAAATACACGCGCATGTTCAATATTATCCACTCCTATCTGCTTACGATTAAGCCCGGAGACGGGACTTAAGAAATATCGATCGTCTCCGAGCTGCTTAATGCAGGCGTTATTTTTATTTCATGGCCTCATAAGCTTTTGTGCGTTCATCCAAAATCGCTTGACCGCCGTTTGCCATATAATCCTTCATGATCGATTCGAATGTGCTTTCGAATTGATCCGGCTTCACCATCGTTGCTTTAACGACAATTTCATTGAACTTGTCACGCAGCGCCGAACCATATTTGGCTTGGGCTTCGATCGGATGGTCGAACAAGACCGGCTTGATCGTATCAGATCTGGAAATCGTCAGTGCTTTGCGAGTCTCTTCTTGGAATTGCTCAGGCATGCCTAGTACATAAGCCTCTACGTTTTTCTCCGTATCACCCAACTGTTTGCCGTTGGAGATAATGGCCATGTCACCCCAGTTGTATACGCGATTTTTGATATCATCAGAAGCATCGGCTTTAGCTACCGGGATACCGTCTTGAAGATCATAGTTTTCGCCAGCTACACCATTTTGAATGTTAAGCAGGTTGTCTCCCGAAGCCATCCAATCCAGGTACTTAATTGCCTCTACTGCATTTTTGCTGCTTTTCGGGATCATAAGGTACAGACCAACTGGCGCATATTCCGGCTTCGGATGCTTGCCCTCGGAGTTCGAGTAAACATCAACAGAGGAAAGCTTAGCGTCAGGAATGTTCGTTTGCAGTGTCGAGTACAAACCATCTGGATAGAACGGGTTCATATCGTCTTCACTGAAGAAACCGACCAAGCCTTTAGCTGCGTCTTCGTTCAGCTTCTTCTTGTCTTCATCAAGGCTGAAGTCTTTGCTCATTAGCCCTTCATTGTAGAGCTTGTTCATGAATTGCAAAGCGTCTTTAAAGCCAGGAAGCAAGATCGGGAAATCATTGGATCCGAGCTGCTGTGTCAGCGTGTAGCGCTGTTCTTCAGTAACAGGCTGGATGAAGGACCACAGAAGCGGCTCATATTGAGCAGATGCTAGCGCCATTCCGAGCGGAATAACTTTGCCGCCAGTTTGACCCGGATCTTTTTCTTTAAACGCTTTCAAAGTCGTATAAAGCTCATCTGTCGTTTGCGGCACAGGCAGGCCTAGCTTGTCGAGCCAGTCTTGACGGACGAAAGATGAATATTTCCCTAAATGCGCACGTTTCGCTGGCAGTGCGAATTGCTGACCTTGATAATTACCATAAGCTAACGTATCATCGCCTAGAAATTTTTTGAGGTTCGGGCCGTATTGATCAAGCAGCTCGCCAAGGTCAGTCAAACCGCCTTGCTGCGCATAACGATAAAACGTACCCGAATCATAAGTGAATACGATATCCGGAACATCGCTTCCGCTCGCCATTAGAACGTTAAGCTTCTGTACTTCCTCTGACCGTGGAATCGGTACAAATTGCACGTCAACGTTATTTGGCTTCCCGAAGTTATCCTGAACATATGTCGTCAAATAGTTTTTTGTAATAGTCGAACCAGAAGGAGAATTGCCACGATCGAATACTTCCACCTTAAGTGTTACTGGCTTACCGGAGGCTGCTTCGCCACCTGTCGTTTTGTTTCCAGTTTCATTGTTGCTGCCGCATGCACCAAGAAGCATAGTACCTGCAAGCGTAAGTGCTAGCAAAACGCTGGTTTTCTTTTTCCCCTTCACAACTTTCATCATTTGATTCAACCCCTCTTTCTTTTTCGTTAATTTGTTTCCTGTACTCGATTATGAACCGAAGAATGAAGCATGTTTGAACGCGCTTTCAATCGTCGCTTGCAAACCGTGATTAGGAAGTGGCCTCAGTATGACACGGCTTGTAGTGCGCTTGCAATAAACCAGTTTCGGCGCGGCAAACCGTTAAGCCGAACCCTTGCCCAGCAAGGCTTTTGGCGATTAGAATAGATCATTTTCCCGACATAAACCGTTTTCCATCAACGCCGAAAAAGCCCGTCATAAAGCCATTTCCGCAGGTAAACTATATTCCGGCTAAACAAATAGAGCAGCAGTCCGAACATCTTTCCTTGTTCGGACTGCCGCTTCAACAAACAACTTTTCAATTCGCATACATGTGAAAGAACTAAAACCCTATTGCTTCGCACACCTTAGTTCAAAACAGAAGGCCGCATTTTGAGCTTTCGGAATTCGCCTGGCGTTACACCGGTTATCCGTTTGAATACCCGTCCGAAGGTGATCGAATTGGCGTAGCCAACCTGAAGAGCAATTCCTTGAACGGTCTCATCAGTATTCGCCAGCAGACGCTCAGCCTGCTGTATTCGAAGCTGCACAAGAAAATCGACGAACTTCATATCGTACTCCAGCTTAAACAGATAGCTTGCATACTTGCCCGATATTTGAAAGCGGTCACTCAAATGATTGAGCGAAAGGTCTGGATCGGCAAAGTTTTCCTGAATGTAGGCTCTCATATCCGTTATCATCGTCTTGTAGCTTTTCGTCTCGCTCATCGCCACATATGCATCGAATAGATCAGCCAAATACTCTAGCAGCTGATCCTTCATTTCTGCCAAAGTCGAGGCAGTCTTTAGCTTGGCAAGCAATACAGATGAGCGATCGCCTTCCAGAAATTCATTCAGTGATTCCGACAAATCCTTCAGCTCACGGCTGAGCATTTGCATAAATATTTGCATGAGCGAATGAATATCTTCATCCTTGAGCGTATCCGTATTGAGCCGCTTGAATAATTGCTCAAACGTATTGCGCCAGCTCTCATTCGTCTGCCTAAATTCCTGCACACAATCGGTACACATTTGAATGTAATGAAACGTACCGTACTGTTTGCCCTGCGGAATATCGCCGCTGAACGTAACCGCCTCGCGTCCGATGCAGAGCTGATATTCCATACCGGAGAGGGCATCGCGGTAAGATTGTCCGATACGGCTCCATTCGTCAACGATTGAACCAATTCCAATCGACAGCATGAAACGCAAATGCTCGCCTACCCACTGCTGTGCAACGATTGCAGAAGTTCGAAGCTGATCCAGCATTCGGGATTCGTCATCCGAAACCGCAAACACAAAGGCGATGAGATCCGGCGCCAGCCATTCTCCCCAGCCCTGCAAGCCTTCGTTGTGAGCCAGCTCTTGCATAACATTGCCGAGCGCAAATTTCAGAACATTTTGCTCGTTAAGCGTGTTTTCAGACTGAAAATCGTCATAACGGTTGAGCTTCACAACCATTACGGCATACCGTCCGGCGCTCGGCAGCAAATCCAGCTTACGCATCCGCTCATTAGTTTGCCCATTTTGTTCCCCGCTAATAAGCTCATTAAAAAGCTGTCTGCGCTGAAGCATCACACTTTCACGCTGCTTCTTTTCGTGATCCAACGACTGCACAATTAAATTTTCAAGCGCACGGTCAATCATCGTCAGATCATCTGTCAAAACCGCTCCCCCGTCGCCGCTCCGCAGCTGCAGCGCCTGAATACGATTCATCATTAACCGGATCGGCTTGTAGTTTCGGCGCGTTACCCAAATGATATAGATAATAGCCGCTACGAATGTCAAAATAGCCATAACGACCCATGCATAGGATACGACCGATACCCAGCCGAGCAAATGACCGTCCTGAATCCCACTCTCGAAAGTCCAGCCAAGAGAGTCCGAAGTGACTGTCGTCAGAATGCTGCCGCCTCCTGATTCATCTGAGCCATTGTTGACGGGATAAATAGGCTTATTAGCTCCATCGGTAATTCGCATGAATGAAACCTGATGGCTTGTCATGCTGCCGATCATTTGTTCAACTGCATACAAATCGACATTAATGACCAATATGCCTTCCTTTCCGAACGGGAACGGCGTCCGCTTATGCATCGTAATGACCCTGACGGGCTTTAGCCGGTCATATTCCCGATACTCCCGGCTTGCCGACCATCCTTGGTAATCAAGATTTTTTTTCGCTTGCTGAATAAAATCACGATCGCCAAAATCCGGCAGCTCGGTCTGCCCGCTCGCTGTAAGCACCATATCGTCGGATTCCCTATAAAGATAGGCCGATTCGATAAAGTCGTTTTCTTCTACAAGTGAACGCAAACTATGAAC
Organism: Paenibacillus liaoningensis; assembly: GCF_059609455.1. Classification (NCBI taxonomy): domain Bacteria; kingdom Bacillati; phylum Bacillota; class Bacilli; order Caryophanales; family Paenibacillaceae; genus Paenibacillus; species Paenibacillus liaoningensis. The sequence goes on along the minus strand of NZ_JCAALU010000005.1, from coordinate 81,145 downwards.
GACGCCGTATCTGTCGCTCGTTTCGGAGGAGCCGTTTAAAAACGCAGTGTAGCTTTTATTTTTGACGGCTTCGTTCATCGCGTTAAACTCCGCTCCACGTATAGCGCGTTCGACGCTTTCCACCACATAGCCGGTGGTGATGTTGTCTGCCTTGGCAGTCTCGGACCGTGATATCTCATTAAGTGCAATGAACGATAAAAAAATAATCATTGACACCGTAAGCACCAAAATTGGAAAATATGATACAAGCAACCGGAAGTACCAGTTGTTTAGCTTAAGCATGTTAAACCCCCTACAATGACAATAATTTTTGTAAGCGTTACCATTTCAACGCAATTAGAACAAGTTAAGCGGTATACTTTGTTAATCTATTGTAGCACAGCCCCTCTAGAATCGAAACACTTCATGACAGCCAAAATAGTGGTTATCGTATAGCCTCAGGAAAAGATGTTCATCGAGTTGGCTCATGCTCGTCGTCTCACCAAAAAGAGGAGCAGCGGCTGACGAAACGTCGACCACTGCTCCTCTCGGTCATTAAGGTCACGATGTGTGGTTAATTATAGCCTCAATTACCTTATCCCATTCGCCATAATGAATTTCATGCCCCGAGCCCTCCAAAGTTAACAGGATTGAGTCAGATATCACAGCAGCAAGTGAAACTCCATGTTCATATGGAATAATCGGGTCCTCAGTGCCATGTATAATGAGCGCAGGGACATCGATTTCAGCCGTTCTGGACAGATAGGAAAAATCACCTGTCAACACGCCATGATTGTTTATACTCGCCATATTGCTGCTTCTTTCTACCTCTAGTTTAGCCAATTCATAAATGCGATCCTCATCAAGTGGATGCTTGGAGCCCGCTAAAACTTTCCACTTGCTGACTGCAAAAGCAATCACCGCTTCATCATTAGACCAGTCGATCTCTTCGGAATTAGCGAAAAACTGCGCGACCTTCTCTTCCATTGGAGGAAGACCCTCTGCAAAATTGGACGTTGCAATAAGCGAGACGGTTAGCACTCGTTCGCGATGGCGCAGAGCGAGAATTTGCGTTAGCATGCCTCCCATCGACATCCCGACAATATGTGCTTGCTTTATGCTGTAAGCATCAAGAATACCAACCGCATCATCCGTCATATCTTCAAACGTATACTCTGGCTGACCAAGCTCATAAACGGTAGAACGCCCAACGTCACGGTTATCATAACGAATAACAAAACGTCCAGCCGCTGCAAGACGCTGACAAAATTCATCTTCCCACCATACCATTGATGCTTGGGCTCCCATAATGAGTAATAGAGCTGGATCAGCGGGATCTCCAAAGCTTTCCGTACATATTTTAACACCGTTTATACTTAACAGCTGTTCACTCATCGTCTCATTCCTCCATTACTAAAAATATAAAAAAACACAGGCCAGCTGCCTGTGCTTTCAGTAATCGAGAATAGGAGCAGCGGCAGACGAATCGTCAGTCACTACTCGCATATAACTAAATAAGGTTACCATGAGGTAAACCATTCTTCGATTACTTCGCACAGAACATAGCCGTAACACGTCTATTCCATTCGTTGTGCAGAGCCAAAAATCGAAAAATTAGTTTAACACACGTAACCCTCCCGTTCCTATAGATTGGGGTTATTTTACCATGCGCATTTTTTATCTGTCAAATGATAAGCACTGCTGGGCTTCTCGGATTGTATGGTTAAGTTATATTGTGCAAAGCGTTAACAGCCTCTTGTTTGTCTCGTAAAAATAGTACCTGCTTGCCGTTATTGCATTCATAAATAAAATCCTTCAAGCTTTTGCTGTCATAAGTATCAAAATCTCCAACGATGGCCAGCTTCACCTTGTAGTTCACATATTTCTGCAAAATCTCTCCAGCCAGCTTAGTTTTGAGCTCGAAGAAATCCTCCGTTATGTTTGCTTTTTGAAGGATGATTTTATGGCATTCGTGATTGTAATTAACAGAAGCCATTAAATCCAGCGCATCCTGAACATCGCGGATGATCACGTCAGAGCTTTCTATAACGGCAACCTTGGAACTGTCTTGTTGGTCGATTGTTATGTTCATTTTTCATTCGCCTCCCCTATTTAGTGTAACACCACCTTCCTTCAAAAAAAAGCTAAACGTCCACGCTTGACTTGGTTAGCCCTTCTGTCTTTTGGCATCGATTGTTTTCTTGTATAATGATAATCAATCGGATGACTGAGAATACATGCTTTTACAGAGGGAGGATATATATGCACCATTCATCGCCATCCATAGATCGAAGAATCCACAAGTCGAAGGCAGCTCTAAAGCAGGCGCTGCTCGAAAACATGCTCCGTAAATCGTTCGAGGATATTTCCATTACCGATATCGTGAAGGCTGCCGATTTGAATCGTGGCACGTTTTATAAACATTATGCGATCAAAGAAGAGCTGCTTGATGATATTTTGGCCGATGTGATGACTGATCTTATCCAGTCCTACCGTTCTCCATATTTGCATTATCAAAATTTCGACATACAGAGCTTAAGTGCTTCAGCCATCAAAATTTTTGATCACGTGCTTGCCAATGCTACTGTTTATACATTATTGGTAACAACGAGCATTTTGGCGAACTTCCGCAACACCGTTTACGAAACGCTCAAAAGGTTGTATTTGGATGATGTTACTGAAATGTCTCCAAACCCGAAAATTGATAAAGAGCTGCTTGCCTGTTATCAGGCTAATGCTGTCTTTGGCCTCATTGCCGAATGGGTGCAGAGCCATTTTAAATACAGCTCCTCTTATATGGCAGAGCAGTTATTAGAATTTACGCGATTAAACCGCTCTCATGAAGTTTACCGTTCGAATCTCGGCCAAGCCTAGACTCTGGCCGCCTGCATTGGGGCAATAAACAGATGCCTAAACATCCGGCAAAATAAAAAAAAGAGCCCGGCCATCGCCAGAAGCTCTTATCATTCTATTCCTTGTTAGTTGCTGATCCAACCGCCATCGACAGGCAGTTCTATACCCGTTACGAACTTGGATTCGTCCGAAGCCAAATACAAGTACGCATAGGCAATATCCAGCGATTCGCCGGCATGTGGAGGCAAAGGCGCCAGGTTCTTGTAATGCTCGCCCATTTCAACCTGCGATTTAATGCCAGCTTTCTCGACCATCCCCGTAAATACCGCTCCCGGATGAACGGAATTGACACGAATGTTATCTTTGGCAAACCATTGTGCCGTATGTTTAGTCAGTGAGCGTACCGCACCTTTGGATGCACTGTATGCCGCACCCTGCGCATCAGCAATTCCGCCGATAATCGCTGCAATGGACGACGTATTCACAATCGACCCTCGTCCATTTTTTTGCATATGCGGAATGACTGCTTTCATGCCAAGCCATACGCCTGAAGTGTTAATGGACATCACTTTATCCCAATCCGCCAGTTCAGCTTCCAAAACGCCCTTGGCGATATGAATGCCTGCATTGTTAACGAGAATATCGATTTTTCCGTATTTGGTAATCGTTGCTTCTACAACCGCGTTCCACGATTCTGGACTGGATACGTCCAGCTTCAATGCGATTGCATCTCCGCCATTTTCCACAATTTCGCTCACTTTAGCCTGCAGCACGTCCTCGGCTACATCCGTTACGACAACCTTTGCACCTTCTTTGGCAAATAATTGTGCTCCAGCAAGCCCCATGCCGCTGTAATAATGGCTACTTTACCTGTCAATCTACCCATTCTGATCATCCTTTCTATCTGACAACTATAGTATAAGGAGGATTTAGAGCGTTCTCAATCGGCAAATGAAAGCGCTTTTGTACGTTTAGCAACGGATTAAAACCGTTCTGTATGATAATCTTTAATAACGAACAAATGAGGGCCAAAGTGTTGATCTTTTTAAAAAATAGTCCTGTCCATGACCGCTTAAGGAGTCCAGCAACAAAAATAAAAAGCGCCCGGAATTCCGGACGCCATTCATTTATAATCTACTTTATTCTATTGCTTGTGATGCGAAACGGCCTTTAGCCTCGCGGGTTTTAGAAAGAAGCCTGCTTGACTGGGTCCCGTTCACTGCCCAGATCAAGCGTCCGTGCAGTTGAAGTATGAATTTCGCTTATAAGCTCTGGATTGTTCAACAGCTGCACGCCATATGAAGGAATCATTTCTTTAATTTTCGGTTCCCATGCTTTCATATGCTGCGGGAAGCATTTCCCCATCAGCTCAAGCATAACGGAAACAGCGGTTGAAGCACCCGGAGATGCGCCGAGCAAGGCAGCTATCGAGCCATCAGCGGCATTAATGACTTCCGTACCAAACTGCAGCGTTCCTTTGCCGGCAGCTGTATCTTTAATGACTTGCACACGCTGGCCAGCTATTACTAGCTCCCAATCTTCGCTTTTGGCGTTCGGGACAAATTGGCGTAAAGCTTCCATGCGCTGTTCTTTCGATTGCATAACTTCCTTGATCAAATATTGGGTCAATGACATATTTTTCACGCCTGCTGCCATCATCGTGACCAAATTATCCGTTTTTACGGAAGCTAGCAAGTCCATCATCGAGCCGTTTTTCAAAAACTTTGGCGAGAAACCGGCAAAGGGTCCAAAAAACAACGATTCCTTCTTGTCGATAAATCTAGTGTCCAGATGGGGAACCGACATCGGTGGCGCGCCAACTGGAGCTTGACCGTAAACTTTTGCATGATGCTGCGCGACAATTTCCGGTTTTTTACACACCATAAATATGCCGCTTACCGGGAATCCTCCAATGCCTCTTCCTTCAGGAATACCGGATTTTTGCAGTAAATGCAGGCTTCCGCCCCCGCCGCCGATAAAGACGAATTTCGCATTCCGGCGCTCAACAGAGCCATTATCTACATTGCGTACTTTCAATTCCCACGAGCCGTCGCCAGCACGTTTAATATCATCCACATTATGCTTGTATTTGATATCGACATTTTTACTCTTCAAGTGGGTAAACAACATGCGCGTTAAAGCGCCAAAGTTAACATCCGTACCGGATTCAATTCTTGTAGCCGCTATAGGCCCATTCAAGGTCCGGTCCTTCATAATAAGCGGAATCCATTCCAGCAGCTTACCCGGATCTTCGGAATACTCCATTCCTTCAAACAGAGGATTGTTAGACAACGCTTCAAAACGCTTCTTCAAAAACGTTACATCTTTATCCCCTTGTACTAAGCTCATATGAGGCAATGGCGTAATAAAATCCCGCGGATTGCGGATTAAATTGCTGTCCACAAGATAAGACCAAAACTGCTTGGAAACCTGATACTCTTCATTTACTTTTATAGCTTTGCTAATGTCTACGGAGCCGTCTGCTTTCTCGACGGTGTAGTTAAGCTCGCACAAGGAAGAATGCCCTGTTCCTGCATTATTCCATTCATTAGAGCTTTCTTCTCCTGCGCTTGCAAGCCGCTCAATTACTGTGATTTCCCAGTCCGGTACTAATTCCTTCAGCAGTGACCCCAAAGTCGCACTCATAATACCGGCACCAATTAAGATAACGTCTGTTTTGGTTTGTCTGTTGCTCATTTCTACCGTCCTTACACTAATATTTGAAGAAAAAATGTAGGCTTTCCTGCCTGCTTAGACTGCTATGCGGGCTAATCAAACACCTTTTCTGATTCACGTATTTCCTGATCAAAGTTAGCCTTATTATTAAAGTGTTAAGATATTTACTATTATAAAGCCTTTACAATTCATTCACAAGAATAGGGAATAGGTTACAATCCTATCGCCTCGTTGCTATATCGTCAGTTTTGGATATCCGATCATCCCCAATAAGTTTTACTCTCAAACAACTTGAAAAAAAAAGCGATTTCAACAGCAAAAATCAGCCTGAGAGCAGAAAACATACATTCTCAGGGGAGAAAGGAATATCAAACTTCATTTGAACATTACTACTATCATATCACAAAAGTCACTCCCTGTTAGCACTGATTTTGAACATGGCTGTAACGTTGCAAAACGAACCTTTGTTGATGCTTAAGGTGCGGCTTCCTGCATGAATGCCCTCCGACTTGATTAGGCTTTCCGTAGCTCTGTCTTTCGTTGGCGTGCATCCCGGTAAGCATATCTCCGATACGCTCAAATAATTGGTTAATCATTAGTCTGATTTAGGTATTTTAGACAAGCTGTAATTCTTCTATAAATGAACGAAGTGTATTCGTTAATAACGAATCTTTTCGACGAATAAATACAGTCGTAACTATCGCGAAAGAGAAAACTTCGATACCGAAAAATTAGTATCGTTTTAATCATACTCGCAAGCATGATTTTTGGAGTCATCTATCTATTATTCAGCCGAGTTACCGACGAGATTAGGGGCGATTTATACCCGATTTCTCAGAAACAAGACTCCATGCAAGGTCTCAGTATAAATTCATCTCGAACGCCGGATGAAGTTCCTGTTTCTCATAAAGTGGTATACCTCACGTTTGATGATGGGCCAAGCAAATATACAAATGAGATTCTGGATATTCTAAAAGAGTATCAGGCGAGAGCAACTTTCTTCATGATTGGAACACAGTTGGATGGGCACAAGAACGAAGTTCAGCGAATTGTCATCGAAGGCAGCTATCCTGGACTACATAGTATGTCGCATGACTTCAACATATTATATAAGAGTGGTAGTTCAACTCATTTTATTGAGGAATTTCAAAGAGAACAGCAGTTAGTGGAAGACATTGTAGGTTTCGCCCCGAATCTGATTCGAGCCCCATATGGGAGTGAGCCACAGATCGATGAAGAGTTTCGCGGGGACATATCCGCATCCGGTTTTCGAATGTGGGATTGGACCGTGGATTCTATGGATTGGAGTTCCTCCAAGAGGCGGGCTATGAGTTTAACGTGTACGATCCCAACAATCCCTTTATAGCCAATTTTAGCGGTGACTCACGTTTGTAATGAACAAGTTAATGCTAATTGAACAAACAGAGGCCTATTAAAAAATAAGCAACCGCCAACAGCAGCTCCATAATAGAGCCGCTATGGCGGTTACTTTTTTAAAATATAGGAAAGTATATGATTTTGCCATACTTTCTCTATATTTCTCGAACTGAAACGCCGCGCGCCGCCAGAGGACGGCGAGAGCCGTTTCACCTTGATCCACAATACAAAGGCTAGCGGTTCATCCAACCGCCATCTACGCAGAGGACGTGGCCGTTCATATAGTTTGATGCAGCGGAGGCGAGGAAAATCGCCGGCCCCATCATGTCTTCGGATTCGCCCCAGCGAGCGGCTGGGATACGGTCGAGAATTTGCTTGCTGCGTACCGGGTCCTCGCGAAGCGCCTCGGTGTTGTCCGTGCTCATGTAGCCCGGAGCAATCGCGTTCACCTGCACATTTTTTGAAGCCCACTCGTTGCCAAGCGCCTTGGTCAAACCAGCAACCGCATGCTTGCTCGCAGTGTAGCCTGGCACATTGATGCCTCCTTGGAAGGACAGCATCGACGCGATGTTGATGATTTTGCCTGAGCCCTGCTCAATCATATGGCGGCCAGCCAGCTGGCTGAGCACATAGACCGAGTTCAGATTGACGTCAAGCACCGCTTGCCAATCCTCAAAGCTGTGATCAGCTGCAGGCGTGCGGCGGATAATGCCCGCGTTATTGACCAAGATGTCGAGGCGTCCAAGTCCTGCCAGCGTCTGATCGATAATGCCCGGCAGCAGGCTGCGGTCAGATACGTCCGCTTGAATCGATACCGTTTTGCGGCCAAGCGCCTGAATTTCCTTCTCTACGTCTGCAGGAGGCGTGCTGTTCGTAACCAGCGCAATATCTGCTCCCGCTCTCGCCAAGCCTATAGCAATCGCCGCGCCCAGACCACGTCCGGCGCCTGTCACAATCGCAGTTTTTCCTGTTAAATCGAAAAAGCTCATCTTTACACCATCCTTATCTATCCTTCAAAATCAGGCCTTTTCAATTCGCACGCCCTGCTGCTCGTATTTGGCAGCGACAGCCGGATCAATGTGCGAATCGGTAATGATCGTATGGACATCCTTCAATTCGGCAAACGTAAGCAGCGCACCCTTGTCGAACTTGCTGTGGTCAGCTACGCAATAAATATCGCGCGAGCATTCCATATAAACCTGCTTGAGCTTGGCCAGCTCCTCGGTGAAAATCGTCAGCCCATACTCCAGATGAATACCCGTCGTCGATAAAAACAGCTTATGAACATTCAGCCGCTTGACCCACTCCTGCCAATCCGTACCGATGAGCAAATTTTGAAAACGGTATCCGCCCGGAATGACGAGGCGGATCTGTTCCTTCGCCGTCAGCTCGCGAATAATAAGCAAGTCGTTGGTCAGTACAGTCAGCGGCATGTTTTTGAGCCGCCGCGCGATTTCAAGCGTCGTGCTGCCAGCATCCAGCGCGATAATATCATTTTCAGCAATATGGGTTAACGCCTGCTCGGCGATTGCCACCTTCTCTTGCTGATGCTTGCTGTTCGGATATTGCAAAGGGAATAAGCTCTCATCATCTGGAGGAAGCACCGCTCCCCCATGCATGCGCTTGAGCAGTCCCTTCTCCTCCAGCCGCTCCAAATCCTCGCGTACCGTCTTTTCCGTCACCTTGAAACGCTCGCTCAGCTCGGATACTTTGACGCTGCCCTTCTCCTCCAGCTGAATAATAATTTGTCGATGACGTTCAGCGGCAAGCATGTTACTTAAGCTCTTCCATTTTCACAGCATCCATATCCGTGAACGTGTAGTTCTCGCCTGCCATCGACCAGCAGAACGTATAGTTGCTAGTGCCTACGCCCGAGTGGATTGACCATGGCGGCGAAATAATCGCCTGCTCATTGGCAACGACCAGATGTCTCGTCTCCGAAGGCTCGCCCATCATATGGAATACGCGTGCATCTTGGTTCACATCGAAGTAGAGGTAAGCTTCCATACGACGGTCATGCACGTGCGAAGGCATCGTGTTCCAAACGCTTCCTGTTTTGAGGCTTGTTACGCCCAGCATTAATTGACAGCTTTGAATGCCATCGCCATGGATATACTTGTACAATACGCGCTCGTTGGATGTTTCCAGGGAACCCAGGTGAGTCGGATTCGCTTCTTCCATCGTCATTTTGCGAGTCGGATATTCCGCATGCGCCAGTGCTGAACAGAAATACAGCTTCGCTGGATTCGCTTTGTCCTTGCTTGCCAGCTGCACATCGCGCTTGCCTTTACCTACATATAAAACATCAAGACGGCTAAGCTCGTACGACTCGCCATCAACCGTAATAACAGCATCGCCGCCAATATTCAGGAAGCCAATTTCGCGGCGCTCCAGAAAATATTCAGTTTTCAGCGTATCTCCCGCTTCGAGTGCCAGCTTCTCGTTCACAGGGAACGCGCCGCCAACAACCATGCGGTCATAGTGCGTGTAAACCGAAGTAAGGCGATCCTGCTCAAACAGGCTTTCGATCAAAAATTCTTGACGAAGACGCTCCGTCGTATATTGCTTAACATCCGTTGGGTTAGTGGTGTGGCGAATTTCCATAGTAATTGTTCCTCCTCAAGGATAATAAAATAAATGGGGTCAGGCGCACCTGAATAGGTTTGAAAATGTTCGTTTTAATAATAACACACTTTTTCAAACTTAAACAATACAAATTACCGTATTCTTCGTTTATATCTATTTGCGGGGGCGCAGCCATACTATTCAAAAACGCCCTTTTTTATGTTAGGGTATATATCATCAAAGATCGCCTATAGGAGCGGAGCGAGTTGCATGCATGCTTTATTTCGCAATGAAAAAATACAAATGGTCGGCATCGCGCTTGCAACAGCTATAGGCGCCGAATTTAGAATTACACCATTTAGCGGGGATTTTTACCGCATTGGCCTCGGCGTCAGCATCTTTTTATTTTTTCTGCTGCAATTTCGCCATCTTTCGTTTGTGAAAACAGGCTTTCTGGCCGGCATTGCCGCTGTCATTTTCCAATCTGTGGAGTGGCTGATCTACACGAATTCCACATCCATTTTGGCGAGCCTGCAAAATAATGCTCCCGCCGCCCTTTACTATACCTTCTTTGCCTGGTGTATCGGCAAGCTGCTCGGACGTACCAAGGAAATTCAGCCGCTGGCGCTGGGCGCATTCGTTACGCTTGTGGATTTTTCCTCCAATTTGCTGGAGCTTTTGTTTCGAAATATTTTTCTCGGCACGGCGCCCTATCACTTCAATGAACTGGCTCTGCTGCTCATTACGGCCGTCATACGCAGCTATTTTGTCATCGGGCTTTACAACAGCATGGCCATCCAGCAGTTCAAGATGCTCCATGCCGAGCAGGAGAAACGTATGGAGCAAATGCTGAATGTCGGTTCCAGCTTGTATGGAGAAGCATTTTACCTGCGGAAATCGATGGATAATATAGAAGGCATTACAGCGAGCAGCTTCGAGCTGTACGACAAGCTGCGGCAGGAGCAGCCCGAGCTTGGCAAGCAGGCGCTCGTCGTCACCCAGCAAATTCATGAGGTTAAAAAAGATACACAGCGTATTCTCGCCGGGCTGCTGAAGCTGTTCCATAATGAGACGCTTACCCAGATGAGTCTTGAAGAGGTTGTGCATTATGTGAGGAAAGGCAATGTGGAATATAGCGAAATGCTGGGGAAAAGGATTGTTATCAAGCAGCAGGTGGCGCTAGATCTGATTACGCCTCATTATATTGCGCTGCTCACGATTCTGAACAACTTGGTGGCAAATGCCGTTGAAGCCATTGAATATAGCGGCTCCATTGACATTGAAATCAGCCAGCACAGCGGCAAGCTGATCATGATCGTTGCCGATTCCGGCAAAGGCATACCGCCTGAGGAGTCCGAGCTTGTGTTCGAGCCGGGCTTTACGACCAAATTTGATCAAACGGGAATTGCAGCCACCGGCATTGGATTGTCCCATGTGCGAGATATTATTTGTTCATTTAAGGGTTCGATTCGTGCAGAGCAGCTGGATGATAGGCCGGGCACCGCTTTTATCGCCGAGTTGTCGCTTGCTGCGCTAAACCATCCGGATACAACGCCAAACTTGAAGGAGGCCCTCCATGTCCATTAGCTTCGTAATCGTAGATGATGATGCCGTCAGCAGACGGATGCTGCACAATATAATAGAGCAATCTGGCTTAGGCGAAGTATTGGGTACAGCTGGAGGGGGAGTCGAGGCCGTAATGCTTATCGATGAGCTAAAGCCCGATGTTGTGCTGATCGATCTGCTCATGCCCGATCAGGACGGCATTACGACGATCGACCAGCTCCGGGCTATCCGCTACAGCGGCAAATTTATTATGATCTCGCAAATCGATAACAAAGATATGGTTGGAAAAGCCTATCGCAGCGGCATTGAATTTTTCATCCATAAGCCCATCAATCGCGTTGAAGTGCAAGCTGTTCTACATAAGATGAATGAAAGCTGGAAATATGAGCGTTATGTAACGGAAATGAAGCAGTCGCTCGCCAAGCTCGATATGATTGAGCGCCCGCCAGCCGTACAGGAGCGCAGCATCCGCGAAGCTGCCCGCCACATTTTAATGGACATGGGCATTATTAGTGAAGCCGGAAGCCGTGATATGATTGCCGCCGTCGAACATTTGGCCGCGCAGCCGCAGCCAGCTGCTTTCCCTTCATTAAAGGGATTATATGAGGCCGTGGCGCGTACTAGCAAGCAAAGCCAAAGCGACATTGACAAGGAAAGCAAAGCCATAGAGCAGCGAATGCGCCGCGCTGTCATGACGGCGCTAACGAATATCGCCTCTATCGGGCTGACGGATTACAGCAATCCGAAGTTCGAGCATTATGCCCCGTTATATTTTGACTTTAAGGATGTCCGGCTCAAAATGAAAATGATGGACGAGGAAGCTGCGCCCGATAAAGGCAAAGTCAACATCAAGAAGTTTCTTCAAGTGTTCTTTATGGAAGCGATGGAAAAAATAAAGCAAGCGTAAGCGGTCAGGCTACCCCTTTTTTATCCAAAAAGAATAGGGAAAGCCGATAAGAGACCAATAGCAGCAAACAGCTCACCGCTAGAAGGACTGCACTCCCTACAGCTGGAAAATTTAGCGTATTCGCGCTGCTGGACACACCTCCCAAAGCCAAGAGAAAAGTCACAGGCAGGGCAACCGCTACCATGCCGACTAGTTGACTTGCTCTAAAACCAAACCAGTAATAGATCGGATAATAAAGCGAAGCATAAACAGCAATAATGAAAAAAATGATTGGAATAAAAGAAGCTGCATACACCATTTCCCTTCCTACTATTGTTATATTGATGGCGTATACGGAAACGCTCGCGACAATTCCTATGAGTGCAAATAAAAGGACAGCTGCATATTTCGCCTGCACGATCGATTTACTGCTGACAGGCAGGCTGGCAATGACGATCATGCTTTTATTTTTGGCATCCAAGGTAGCGGAAAAGGTCATGAGCATAATAGCAGAAAGCGCAGCTACCAAAATGAAGGAAGCATAGTTATACAGCATGAAGCCGAATAAATACAAATAGAGCAGCACAAACAAAAAGTAATAGCGCAAAATAAATAAATCCTTACGTAACAGCAGCAGCAGCATGGCCTTTTTCCCCCTTAGCGGTAAAATACATAATATCCTCCAGCGCAGGCCGGCTAAGCTGCGCACCACCACCCACCATGGCAGCTATTTCATGGCCCCTATCTGTCAGCCCCTCGAATCCGACCAGCGATTTCCGAATGCCGATAAAAGCCGCTTTGACGCCTGGAGCTTCAAGCAAGCTTGATGGTCCTTTCACAAGCACATACCGCTCCTGAATTTGCTCCTTCGACTCGTTAAAGACCAGCCTGCCGCGATGTAGAAACGCTATATAATCCGCAACCCGGTCCAGATCGGTCGTAATATGGGTCGAAAATAAGATCGACTTCCGCTCATCCAGCATGATTTCGGCCAATAAATCCAGCAGCTCGCGCCTAAAAACCGGATCAAGCCCCGCTGTCGGCTCATCCATAATGAGCAGATCCGCCTGATGGGATAGTGCGAAGGCTAGAGCCAGCTTCATTTTCATCCCCTTGGAAAGACTGCGTATTTTCATTTTGGGCGACAGCTCAAAGCGCTCAAGCAACCGGGAAAAAGCGTGATCGTCCCATTTTTTATAAAACGGGGCAATAATATTTTTCATCGACTGGATCGATAAATGCTCGTAATAATGGCATTCATCGGATACGAAGCCGATACGCTGCTTTATTTCCGCCTCCTTCAAGCTTTGAGACTGTCCAAAAATCGTGATTTCCCCCTTATCCGGCCGGGTAATGCCCATAATCATTTTAATTAATGTCGTTTTGCCTGCTCCATTCGGGCCAATCAGCCCGGTTATGTACCCCTGCTTGAATGTGCTGGACAGGGGCTCGATGCCGAACATTTTATACTGCTTGGATATTTCGGTCAGTTTAATGATGTCGCTCATGTGTCCAAATCTCCTTCCTCATATAGCAGCTGCATATGCTGCTGAATTTCACTCAGGCTCAAGCAGAGCGCCTTCCCCTCCTTAATGACCGCCAGCATTTGCTGCTCCAGCAGCTTCATTCGCTGCTCTCTAACAAAATCGGCGTTTATGCCGGTTACGAATGAGCCTTTGCCAACGACAGAGTCAATAAGCCCTTCCTTCTCCAATTCCTCATAAGCCCGCTTCGTCGTAATGACGCTGATCTGCAAATCCTTAGCTAGCTGCCTAATGGAGGGCAGCGATTGTCCTGAGCCAAGTTTCCCGCTTAAAATCTGATTGCGAATTTGCTGGGTAATTTGAACATAGATCGGATCATTCGAAGCGTTGGATAAAATAATGTTCATTTCCATCACCATGCTTAGCTGTTTAATGTATATATAGTATATATACACTATATGATCCGTATATGTCAATAACGCTTGGCTATACTAAGCTTCGAGCAAATTTGGGGTCTTTTTCTGTTTTAGCGAATAGCTGCTCCCACTTGCGTAACCTTATCTGACAGAGTTTATGGCGAAATCGTAAATGTAAAACGCTTACAAATATCTCCGACGTTATTTTCTGTCGGATTTTATTATTTTTTATAGTCGGATCTTTAAAATAGGTGGCAGAAGGTCAATAAGTCTAACATTAATGGAAATGGGGTTTTCATTTATGAAGAAAATCGGATCACTTTTAATTACCGGCCTGCTTGCTCTTACCCTTAGCGCATGCGGCAGCAGCAACGAAAAAACACCATCCGCTTCGGACGGCACGGGTTCTTCGAATGAGGTTGTGACGTACACCATTGGAACTGACGCTACATTCCCTCCTTTCGAATACCAGCAGGATGGCAAATATGTCGGCATCGACATCGATATCATCAATGCCATTGGGGAGCTGGAAGGCTTTAAGGTTGATTTGAAGCCTATGAACTTTAAAGGCATTATCCCGGCGATTTCTGCCAAACAGCTCGACGCTGCCATTGCCGGCATCAGTATTACGGATGAGCGCAAGCAGGTTGTGAACCTGTCCGATACGTATTTCGAAGCAGGCTTGTCGCTGGTCGTACGTTCGGATAATGACACGATTACGAAGCCAGAGGATTTGAAAGGCAAAGTCATTGCGATTAAAAAAGGGACGGCAGGCTCTAAAAAAGCCGAGGAATTAGCGAAGGAATACAACATTACCCTCAATTATTTTGACGATAGTCCGGCGATGTTCCAAGAGGTTGTAAACAAAAATGCCGATGCTACCATTGAAGATTACCCCGTTATCTCTTATAAACTGGCGGTTGATCCAAACGCCAATTTGAAAATCGTTGGCGAAAGGCTGACTGGCGACCATTATGGCATCGCAGTGAGCAAAGACAACGAAGAACTGCTGCAAAAAATCAATGACGGCATCAAGAAGCTGAAGGAAAGCGGCAAATACGATGAAATCATTAACAAATATATAGGAACGTCTGCAAAATAAAGACGAAGACATCCTGTGAAATGAAGGAGCTGTGAATTTCATGATGTCCTCGTGGCAAGTTATTGTGGATGCGATGCCCTTGCTGTTGCAAGGGTTATGGATAACGGTCAAAATTGTTGTCATCTCGCTGCTGATTGCATTCGTAATCGGATTAATTACGGGATTGATGAATACATCATCGAGTAAAATTTTAAAGTTTATTGCAACGCTTTATATCGATATTATTCGCGGTACGCCGCTGCTCGTCCAAGTGTTTTTCATTTATTTCGCCTTGCCGGCATTTCTCGACATCCGTATTCCTGCGGAGACAGCCGGGATCATCGCAATCAGCGCCAATGCCGGTGCTTATATTGCGGAAATTTTCCGCGCCGGCATTTCGTCGATTGATAAAGGGCAGCGGGAAGCCGCCCGCTCCCTCGGTCTCAGCCAGGTGCAGACGATGCGCCTCGTCATTTTGCCGCAGGCGTTCCGCCGCATGATTCCCGCTTTCGTCAATCAGTGTACGATCAGCATCAAGGATACGTCGCTATTATCCGTAATCGGAATTAGGGAGCTGACCCAAAGCGGTGAAATTATCATTTCTACCAACTACCGCGCTTTTGAAATATGGGGAACGGTTGGCGTCTTGTATTTCATCATTATTTACGGTATTTCACGCCTGTCCCGTGTGCTTGAAAGGAGGCTGAGCCTGAAATGATTATTGTAGAAGGTTTGCAGAAAAAGTTTGGCGACAATGAGGTGCTTCGGGATATATCCACCACTATTACCGAGAAGGAAGTCGTCTGCATTATCGGCCCTTCCGGTTCAGGCAAAAGCACCTTCCTGCGTTGTCTTAATTTGCTAGAGGAAGTGACATCCGGCGTTGTAACCATCGGCGACGTGACCGTCACGGCTCCAAAGACGAATATTGACAAGCTGCGGCAAAATGTCGGCATGGTGTTCCAGCAGTTCAATCTATTTCCGCATTTGACGGTGCTGGAGAACATTATGCTGGCGCCTAAGCATATTAAGAAGGTGGGCAAGGAGACGAATGAAAAGCAGGCATTAGCGCTGCTGGATAAAGTCGGTCTTGCCGCCAAAAAGGATGAATACCCCGCCCGCTTGTCCGGCGGACAGCAGCAGCGTGTCGCTATCGCTCGTGCGCTGGCGATGAACCCGCGGGTCATGCTGTTCGACGAGCCAACCTCGGCACTCGATCCAGAAATGGTCGGCGAGGTGCTTCAAGTGATGAAGGATTTGGCTCATGAAGGGATTACGATGGTAGTCGTGACGCATGAAATGGGCTTCGCCCGCGAAGTTGCAGACCGCGTTATTTTCATGGATGGCGGGTATATTGTCGAGCAGGGTCCGCCCGCTGCTATTTTCGATACGCCCCAGCATGAGCGTACGCAAGCTTTTCTGAGCAAGGTGCTAGGCTAAAATATGGACTGCCAAGAACAAAGAAGCTTTCGTTCCTATATTGACGGGGAGCGAGAGCTTCTTTGTTTTATTCCATACGGCTATCCTTATCGTCAGCCCGAATACGTTATACTAGCGTTGCAAGAGCCTCCGGTGTGAAAGCTTGAAGCTCATTCCATCGGCCTTCGCGTATTTTCACAGCCCATTCCGGATCGCCCAACAGTGCGCGCCCAACCCCAATGACCCGCGTGTCATTCGAACACGCCAATTAATATTAGATGCTTTCATGTGGCAGTTAAATCATACGGACTTTCATACGATGACCATTATGGACATTGCAAAAAAAGCGACGATTAATCGGGCGACGTTTTATGCCCATTTAATGGAGCCAGGAAGGCAGACAGGAAGCCCCATCCGCCTTAGCCCGCAAAATCGTTCCATTAATCATTGGCGGGATTTCTCAATTACATGTAGTAGAAGAGCTATAACCCCCACCGACGGGCGCTAGCTTGCAGCTGACAGCTTAACGACGACAATTTCCGGGCGATTGAACAAGCGCTGGGGAACGACGCTGTTGCCAAGCCCTCTGCTGACCAGCATATTCGTCTGGCCGTTTACATATTGGCCCGCATCGTACACGGGCAGTAAACCCTGCCCCGGAGCGACAAGTCCGCCAATAAACGGCAGCCTGACTTGCCCGCCATGGGCATGGCCCGAGAAGGTCAGATCGATACCTTCACGAACATAGACGTCAAACAGTTCAGGACGATGGGACAGCAGTATCGTGTAAAGCCCTTCTTCTGCTTGCTTTCCCGCCTCCGCTTTCGTTGCGGCACCCGCACTCTCTTTCCCGGCTATGTTGGCAAAGTCTTCAATAGCTGTTTGAATATTTTGCTCCGCCGCCTCTGCATCATGTCCAGCAAACGATGAAAATTTCGGATCATCGATGCCTAGCAATCGGATTTCTCCAGCTGCGGTCATAGCCCCAGTCTCAGCCCCGCTCCCTGCTCCACTTCCAGTTCTCGTATTACTACTTCCAACAGGGATGCTTTCCGCTTCATTCCGCAGGACATGAACGCCAAGCTCCAGCAGCTTTTTCTCCAGCTCCGGGTAACGTGCGTAAGCATATTCATGATTTCCCGTCACATAATACACAGGGGCCAGCTTCACGATTTCTGCCATTAGCTCAAGGCTTTCCGCCTCGCCTCCACGCCTGCTATCAATTAAATCGCCTGTAACGACGATGATGTTCGGCTGCTGATTTTCCACCTTGCGAACGAGCCGCTGCTGCTTATCACCAAATCTTTTGCCATGCACATCGGATAACTGCACAATGGTAAAGTCCTTCAGCCCCTGCGGCAGCTTCGCTGACGAAAGCTGAAATGACGACACCGTCAAAGCATTATTTTGAAAATAAAGAAAAATGATGATAGCAGCTACAGCGGCTATGAATATCCCTACTCTTTTGAGCAACTTGCGCATAAGCTCCTCCTCTTCTTTTTATGTTCCTCTATGATTTCCTGCTCTTTCCTCCTGTCTATTATACCTGTTTCTATTGCTGAACCAAGGTTAAACGGCTGTCGCCCTCCTTTTTGCGGCGCGGCGCGTTTTAGTCCGAGAAATATAAGCCCATTATAAGGATGAAACTTATAAATGCTTATATTAAAAAATAAGCGGGACGCCGCATGCGCCCCGCTCTTATTCGATTGCCTTATACGTTAACCTTTTTCACGGCTTCGCTCATCTCATGCGTCTGCTGCCGAAGCAGACTCGACGTTTGCGCCACCTTCTGGAACATGACCGACTGCTCGCTGGTCAAGCGGTAAATCTCATCAGAGCGTTCCGAAACGCCCGATGCAATATGCGCAATCGCATGGACGGACGCCGCAGCCTCCTCAGACCCTGCTGTCATCTCCTCCGCCGATGCAGA
Source organism: Paenibacillus liaoningensis (assembly GCF_059609455.1). Lineage (NCBI taxonomy): Bacteria > Bacillati > Bacillota > Bacilli > Caryophanales > Paenibacillaceae > Paenibacillus > Paenibacillus liaoningensis. The sequence goes on along the minus strand of NZ_JCAALU010000005.1, from coordinate 62,913 downwards.
TACCTCTTGAATGCGCTGCGTCACGGTGCGGAAGGCGTCCACCACATGGGTAAAAGCTTGCTCCGCTTCCGCCGTAATCGCTACGCCTTGGCCAATCTCTTTGGCGGTAACGCCCATCTTCGTGCCGATGTGCTGGGATTCCTGCTGAATGCCAAGCAGCAAATCCGATATCATCTGCACCGATAAGCTTGAAGCCTCCGCCAGCTTCCGCACTTCATCGGCTACAACAGCGAAGCCTTTGCCATGCTCGCCTGCATGGGCTGCTTCAATCGAAGCATTCAGCGCCAGCAGCTTCGTCTGGGTAGCAAAATCCCGTACCGCTTGCAGCGCCCCGCCTATTTCCTGCGAGTAGCCGCTAAGCACATCGACCATTGCAGCGACATCTCCGGCTACCGCGGAAATGTTCTCCATCTGATTTTTCATCTGGGTCATGCTTTCTTTGCCAGATTGCGCTGTGGCCAGCGCGCTTGTCGCCGCATCCGAAACAGCGGTCGAAGACTCGGATACGCTGGTGATTCCTTTAGCGATTTCCTCCATCGCATTCGCGCTGTCGCTTGCGCCTTGCTTCTGCGTATGTGCGCCCTGCCGGATATGCTGCACGGAATGGTCAACCGTCTTGCTCATGACCAGCATCTCCTCCGCATTGCGACTGAATTGCTCTGTCGAATCAACTAAAATATTCGTCGTTGCCGCAACACCTGCAACCATATCGCTAATGATTTTATTCAAGTTGCCGGACATATGAATCATCGCTTTAAACGTACTGCCGATTTCGTCCTCGCTTCTGAGATGGTACGCCGTCAAAATCTGATTGGCCTGCGCCAGCTCGCCATGCGCCATTTTATCGACACTGGCCTTCAATACTTTCAGCGGTCTGAGCCCCTTTACGACAAAGCGCAATACGATCGCAATGGCCGCAACCGTTATGAACAGCAGCAGGACATAAAAGGGAATGCTCGACTTAATAATATCCGATTCAATATCGCTAACAACGGATACAGCCGTATCAATGCCAATGACGCCAATCAATGCGCCGCTGCTGTCCAATAAGGGAGCGTACGAGGAAATATATTTGCCGTACTCCTCATTGTCAATAATCGGCGAGCTTGCTGTGCTTCCTTGCAGCAGTTTCTGAACCGCATCGCCCGGCATATCGGTCACTTCATTAATCGGTGATGCCTTATCCGCATCCTTCATGCCGTCCACCATAATAAGCGGCGTGCCCTTGTCATCGATTTTCACGAAATACACATACATGGCGCCGATGCGCACGCGAAAATCATCAAGCTCATCACGTATGGTCAAAAATAAATCATTTTCCTTCGGTTCTTTGGCAAACTCAGCATAAGCAGCTGTATCCAGCTGGTTGACGTAGCTCTGAGCAATCTGGATGTTATAGCTGGAAATGGCCTCCTGTGCAGCTGACTTCATGTTCGCCAGCTGCAGCAATACGCTGCCGGCAGAGATAATAACAATGACTAGCGTAACTACCGCAACAATGCGTGCCACTAAACGTTTCCTGAAAAATCCGATCATCCGATCCTCTTCCTCCCGCATCAAACCCAGCCTTTTTTACTAGTCCGCTACCCAAATCTAACATGCTTCAAGTACTATGTATGTTGAAAATTTTAAACGAATATGTCGAAATTCGCAAGAAATTATTGGGCCACCGCTTGCAATCACTTACGAAATAAGAGGTGAATGGAAGGCAGGGTCGCGCTCCCTGTTTCAGGGGCTTGCTTCGAGTACAAAGACACAAAGATAGACTTGGTGGACACAGCAGCCGCTATTTCCACAAAATCACGGGTTTAGGCACTGTCTGCGGACTCAGGAGCAGCTAATGTGCTGCCAAAAGCCATTTTGATGGGATAAGGAGGGCCATAACGGATTTCCTGTCCGCTTACGGCCTGAAATCGATTAAAAAGCCAAAATAGCGGAACCTCAGTCCTCAAAAAAACAGTGAGCATTCTCGAGCTGCGCGCCATCAGTAACAGTGACCTCAGAACAGTGACCTCAGAACAGTGACCTCAGTAACAATGACCTCTGCCACGGAGCTCTCAGCCAAAATCGTATGCTGCGGTTCCCACCCTCGAAACGGTAAGATGAGACTTGCCTCGAATAAGAGTTACGCAAGGAGCAGCATGCCAACTCTAGTTACCTATCCAGCCAAGAAAAAAGGCGGAGCCCCATAGCCCCGCCTTCTACCTCTGCATTTCCTTGCTTACGCCTTCTCCACTTGAAAAACAAACTTCCATTTAGCAGCGTTGCCGGAGTATCGGCCTCTGTTTTCCACGACCTTTACATCAAGCGTATGCTTCTTGCCCGACGTCACCGTTGAAGCCTTGAAAGACTTATTGGCTGTGCCGACATCCGGAATTTTGTCCTGCTCGATTGCCGTTGCCTCCAGCTTCACGAGCTCGCTTGGCTTTAGCGTCAGCTTGATGCTGTCACCAGCGGCTACGGCCTTTCCATTGATCAAAACCTGCGTCTCCCACTCATTCCCCACAGAATCGTTCGACACCAAATCCTCACTAACGAAGGTGACCTTAATCGTCACCGTCTTCGCAGCTGCCGCAAGCGGCTGTACAGCAATTGCAGTAAGCAGCGCGACCATGAGCAGCACGCGCAAGCTTTTGACCAGCATGCTGAAGTTCCTCCTTTCATTTTTTCTATAAATTTTCCTTTTATGCCAGTATCAATCAGGCATATAATCTATAACGGCAGCTTGCAGCAGTTGTATAAGATCGGCATTCATATATTCGTATTCATCGGGAATGTGCAGGCAAATGACCCGCTTCTCGCTTAACGCATAGGGAAACTTCTCCTGCATACGGCGCAAATGCTTTTTCTCCATGACAAAAATAACGTCAGCCCAGCCGAGGTGGCCTTCGGTCACTCGCACTCTAGCCTGCGGCTCTGTTCCGGCAGAACGCACCTCATGTCCATCAATACCATTCAGCACCGTTTCAGCTGTCAAGCTGCGCCATTTGTTCCGGCTGCATATAAATAATAGCTTACTCATCCTACAGCTCGATGCTCGTGTAATGCTCAACGACCGGAAACGGATCATAATAATGATGCAGCAGCCGCTTCCATTCCTGATATTCCGCGGAACCGCGGAAGCCCTCTGTATGATCCTCCAGCGTCTCCCATTTCACGAGCAGCAGGTATTTATTTTGCTCCTCCAGGCAGCGCTGCAGCTCATGATGCACGCAGCCTTTCATGCTGGAAATGATTTGCGAAGCTTCCTTGAAGCTGGCCTCGAACGAATCTGCGTGCCCTGCCTTGACCTGTAAAATAGCAACCTCCAAAATCATAAGTGCACGGCCCTCCCGCTGCTTTTTCAACCTGCTTTTATTATTTTGCCGAAATAAATTGAACGACACCAATAGACATCAACATCAAAAACATAACAACAACAAAACCTATAGCGAACTTCAGTCCGCCAGGCAAGCTTTGCCGTTTTCCGTGCTCCTGCTCTAGCTTCTCCAGCCGCAGCTTAATTTCATCCAGCTCTCTTTCCTTATTCTCCTCCATCATGCGCCACCTCTTCCTCCTAGTAGATATCCTTATTCTACCACAAAAGGAATCGCCATCTTCCCTAGCTCCTATCCAGCAGCTGCTTTAAGCGGCCGGGAAAATCCGTAATAATGCCGTCCACCTGCTTGTCTAGCAAGGCTAGAAAATCTTGCTCTTCATTCACGGTATAAGGATAGACAGCGATATTGGCCTTTGCGGCTTCCGCCGTATCCTCGGCGTCAATGCTGCTGTAATGCGGATGCAGCGAAAATACTTCGCAGCCCATCAGCCCGGCATAAGCTGCTGGCGCAATTAATGCCGCCCCATAAAGCAGACCGATCCGCAGCTCCGGCATCCGCGCTTTCAGCCGTGCCAGCAGTTTATGATCGAAGGAGGAAACAATCGTGCGCTCCATGCGTCCAGGCTCCTGCAAAAAAGCGTCCAGCGCTTCATCCAGCGCGCCGTTATAGGAGTCCTTCGCTTCTACATTAATTTCAATAGGCTTCGGAAGCAGCGCATAAACCTCCTCCAGCAGCGGTGCCCTTTGCCCGCTAAACGCTGCGGCAAATTTGCTGCCCGCATCCGCCTTGCTGATCGCCTCATAATTCATGCTGCGGATCAGGCCAGTCTGCGTCGTCGTCCGATCCAGCGTCGCATCATGGCAGACGACCAGCTTATTATCAGCTGAAAGATGAATGTCCAGCTCGACCATATCACAGCCTTGATCGGCAGCTAATTGAAAGGATGCGAGCGTATTTTCCGGGGCTTCGCCCGCTGCTCGATGCCCAATAATAAGCGGACGCTTCGCTGTTTCTTTGTTGTTTCCGGCTTCTCCTGCTTGCTGCTTATTCATCCTTCCACTATCCTCTCTACTACGTATTAGGGCAAATATAAGCATTTATAAGCTTCACACTTATAATGGGCTTATATTTCGCCCTCGAAACGAAAGCTTTGCCGCCAGTGGACGGCTTGAGCCGTTTACGCTTGCTATTATAGCAAATTTATGAAATGGGCTGCATCTGCGCATAGGCGCAACGATGCAGCCCATTTCATTTTTTAATGCGGGACTGTCATCCTCTGGCTGCTTTCTTTATAATGGAACTAAAAAAAGAAGGTGCGCAATTATAAGCTCCAGTGAAAAATATGGCGTATTCGGCTACCGCTTTCAGGAGCCCGCCGTACAGCCTATCTACCAGCTCTATGCGACTGGCTATGAGAAAATGGACAGCCTTCTGTATGAATGGGACGGCATGAAGCGAACGGACGGGCCGCTTTATTTATTTCAATATACCGTTTCAGGCTGCGGCCAGCTGGAGCTGGATGAACAGCGCTTCTCCGTCCCGGCAGGAACGGCCTTTATGGTGGAAATACCGGGTAAGCATCGCTATTTTGCACGGGATAATGGAAATGGCAGCATTGGTGACGGCGGAAATGACGACGAGAACGGCACCCCATGGGAGTTTTATTTTGTGCTGTTCCGGCAGCAGCATCTTGGCGAGCTATGGTCAGCTATGTTAGATTCGCTTGGCCCGCTCCCGACTTTTCCGCTGGATTCTCCGGTTATTCGCATGCTCCAGCTCATTTATGCCGAGGCCAAGCATGGCCGGATTGAAGATGTTCATCAGGCTTCCTCGCTTGTGTATCAGTTTATGATGGAGCTGAGCCGCAGCCGTTCTGCCGAGCGCAGGCAGCGCAGCAGCTGGCCCGATAAGGTGCAGCGGGCGGCTGCATATATGGAGCAGCATTATACTAGGCCGGAAAGCCTCGATGAAATTGCGGCTGCCGCCGGATCGTCGAAATACCATCTGACACGCACCTTTGCCGAAGCGACCGGCATGACGCTGCTCGCCTATATGACGCGGCTGCGCATGGAGAAGGCTACCCAGCTGCTTCGGCAATCGCCCCTGTCTGTTCATGAGGTTGCGCTTGCGGTCGGCTACACGAGCGGCAGCTATTTCAGCAAGGTGTTCCGCAGCTGGACGGGCTTCCCGCCCAGCGAGTTTCGCGAAGCGCAGGAGCTGCCGGCCACGTGGCGGTTTATGTTCGACTGAAACCGCAATATTTTACATGGATACGCAATACTTTATGCTGGAAACCTATCGTTCTCTCGCTTACCATGGAAGAATAGAACCGCAATATAAGCGACGAAGGGGACGATATCGATGTTGAAGCATCACGAACTGGCTGTTACGCCGCCGATGGGCTGGAATAGCTGGGATTGTTATGGCGCAAGTGTGAAGGAAGAGGAAGTACGGGCCAATGCTCGTTATATGGCGGAGCATTTGAAGCCTTTTGGCTGGGAATATGTCGTGGTGGATATTCAGTGGTATGAGCCCGGAGCCTATTCCTCCTCGTACCGCCCTTTCGTGCCGCTGGAAATGGACGAATATTCCCGCTTGCTGCCCGCCGTTAACCGGTTCCCATCCGCTGCGGAGGGACAAGGCTTTAAACCGCTTGCCGAATATGTACACAGTCTTGGACTGAAATTCGGCATTCATATTATGCGGGGCATTCCGCGCCAAGCCGCCCATGCCGACACGAAAATTCTCGGCACCGACGCAACTGCCCGCTCGATTTCACAAGCCGGTGACGGCAGCATTTGTCCGTGGAATACCGACATGTATGGCGTCAATACGAACAAGGATGGCGCCCAGCAGTATTACAACTCGCTGTTTGAGCTGTATGCTTCATGGGGCGTAGATTTTGTAAAAGTCGATGATATCGCTGCTTCGAGGCTGTATGGCATCCGGGCTGATGAAATCAGCATGATTCGCCAGGCGATTGATGGTTGCGGACGTCCGATGGTGCTCAGTCTCTCCCCTGGCCCGGCTCCAGTCGAGCACGCTGAGGAGCTGACAGCTGGCGCCAATATGTGGCGGATTACGGACGACTATTGGGATTTATGGCATCTGCTGTACGAAATGTTCGAGCGTTGTGAAAAATGGGCTCCCCATGTCGGCCCCGGCCACTGGCCGGATTGCGATATGCTGCCGCTCGGCCATCTTGGTATTCGCTCCGTTGACGGCGGCGGCGCTGACCGCTGGACGCGCTTTACCCGCGACGAGCAGGTAACGATGATGTCGCTATGGTCTATTTTCCGCTCACCGCTCATGTTCGGCGGGGAAATGAACGATAATGACGAATGGACGCTGTCGCTGCTCACGAACAAGGAAGTGCTCGCGCTGCACCAAAACAGCCGCGATGCCCGCCAAGTTTACCGCGATAGCGCAGACCGCATCGTATGGACCGCAGGCTCCGCTGAAGGCGACGGCCACACCTTTGTTGCTCTGTTCAATGCAGGCGATGAAGCGGCTGTCGTATCGGTATCGCTAAACCAGCTTGGGCTTAACGGTACGCGCAGCGTACGGGATGTATGGCAACAGCAGGATCTAGGAAGCTGCGCGGATTCGCTTTCCTATCAGCTTGCTCCCCATGCCTCCCTTCTGCTGAAGCTCTCCATCTAATAACAAGAAGAAGTCCCCTTCGTGACCAGCCGATCACGAGGGGGACTCTTTCATTTATGAATAGACGGTTATGCTAGCCTTGGTGATACAGCCAACGACTGCTAGCTCTGCTTTCTATTAGATACCGCCATTGTCGAGATAAGCCTGCATTTGCTTCTTGAGCTCTTCACGGATGGTATCCAGTCCGAGTGCGCGAAGCTCCTTGTTCAATTTCTCGGCGGATTGCTTCCAGTTCGGATCAAGCCCGTGCCTGAAAATTTGCACCGCTTGGTCGAACTTCGGCTGCACTTTGGCAATTTCTGTTTTGACCGAATCGGAATTGAAGGTAAAACCCGACAGCGGGATACGGAAATAGCTGTCATTGCTGCCTTGATAGTTCAAGTAGTCGAGCGTAAGCGCGTCATTATCTGAGCCTACGCGGGACAGGATCGGATTCCATGTCAATTCATATTTAGGGAAAATGTAATTCGTTGAGCCTTCTGTCAGGCTGTATTGCTTCTCGCCTTCCGCTTTCCAGTGTGTTCCCTCGATGCCAAGCTCGAACAGGTCATGATTTTCCTGGCTGGAAAAAATCCAGTCGATAAATTTCATCGTGCGGTCTGGGTCCTGTGCCGTAATGGGAATGACCAGATCGTTCCATGCTTTGTAATCGGTAGGAATACAGCCTGCTTTTTTGTCTGCTGCGCAGGACAAGTAGACGAACGGCTCGACGTCTGCGCCAGGAACCGCTTTCTGCAGCTCTTGTCTAACACTTGGAATATCGTTAATCGTGCCTTCAAACGAAGCGGCTTTTCCCGCCTTGAACAGCGCGATGGCATCCTTCTCGCTAAGTGAATCCTTCTGGACATAGGGATTGAATGCAACGTACTTGTCATAAGCCTGATAGATATTGTCTGGATTGTTGAATGGCTCCGGGAAGCTCGCATATTCAGACGCAGGATCGCCGATTGTCGTAACGCCAACGACAGTTTTGCCATCCTCGGACAACGCGACGTTGAAGTCGGCGCCTGTTCCCGTAATGCCGAGTCCATTGACCGCCCAGTTGGCTCCGCGGAACGTCTGTGAATTCGTTTCGACCTCGAACATTTTGAAGAAGCCGCGCGCTCCTTTAAGCGCCAGAGGGATCATGCTGCCTTCATTTTTTCTGACATTGTCCAAATAAACCTTGTAATCGTCGTAGCTTGCAATCGGGTCCATGCCATATTTTTCACGCAAGTCTTTACGAACCATAACAGCTTCAATATCGGTGTAATATTGCGTAAGCGGAATGGCATAAATATGGCCATCTATTTTATTGCTGGCGAGAAACTCCTCCGAGAATGCAGCTTTCAGTCCAGGGTAATCGTCATTGTTAAAATATTTATCCAGCTCCGTATACAGCCCTTGGCTGACATGCTGGCTCAGGTTCTGCCATGGCGCGTCGAAGGCCAAATCGACCTGCTCGCCAGTAGACATTTTCAGCTTCATCTTCTGTTTATGGTCGTCACCTGTGTTAAATTCGAACTCAAGCTTCGTATTCAGCGTATCCTTCGTTCGGTTCTCGAACTCCGTCAGCACGCTGCCTAAATCCGTCGGCTTGTCGCCGAACAGCATAACCTTTAAAGTAATCGGTTTCAAAGCAGTGTTTGTCGAAGCTCCTCCGCTCTCTGCTGCACTGGAAGCGGCCGGTGTGTTTGTGCCACCGCTGTTGTTCGAGCAAGCTGAAACCAAAGCGACGATGGTCAGCATCAGGAAAAATGATTTAAACACCTGTTTCATGTTTTTTCCTCCCTTTTATGTGTGTAAAGTATATACTAAATCGCCTTTTGAAAGCGAATTCAGCCGGGCGCAAGCTAGCCTTTGACGGCGCCTACCATCAAGCCTTTGACAAAATATTTTTGCAGGAAAGGATAGAGGAAAATAATCGGGCCAATCGTGACGACCGTCGTCGCAAGCCGCGTCGTATAAGTCGGTGTCGCAAAGCCGGGAATATTGACCTTGGATGATATGGCATTGGCAAACTCCACATTGCTCATAATCCGCATAATTAAATATTGCAGCGGGAACAAGTCCTCCTTGGAAATATAGAGCATCGCCTCAAACCATTTGTTCCAGAACGCCAGCGCATAGAACAGGCCAACCGTTGCAATCGCAGGCAGCGAGATCGGCAAAATGATACGGAATAAAATATAAAGATCGTTTGCGCCATCGATTTTGGCTGATTCAGCAAGCGACTCGTCTATCGATTTGAAGAAGTTGCGCATAAGGAACATATTCCAGGGACTTACGAGCGCTGGAATAATGAGCACCCATATGGAGTTTGCCATGCCTAAATATTTTGTAATAAGCAAATAGTTGGCGACAAGCCCGCCATGGAACAGCATCGTAAAGTAGACGTAGAAGTTAATGCCATTGCGGTATTTGAGCGTCTTGATGGACAGCGGATAAGCGAGGGCGCACGTAACGAGCATCGCAAGCGCTGTACCGACAATCGTTACAAACAGCGTGACCCCATACGCTTTATAAATCGTTGCATCTTTAAAAATCAGCTCATACGCCTTAAGCGAAAATTCCTTCGGCCACAGGCCGTAGCCATCGCGGAGCAAGGACGTCTCCGTCGTCATCGAGCTGCTGATGACCATGAGAAACGGCACGATGCAATAGAGGGCGAATAGGGATATGAGTACATAAATGGACAGCTTCACTATGCGGTCCGCTGCGCTTTCTTTGATCATGTGAGGCACCTCCTGTGCGGCAACGTGTATTTTTAAAATAAAGCGGAATCCGGGCTGAACTTTCTGGCGATTTGATTCGCGGTCAGCACAAGAATAAAACCAACCATCGATTGGAAAACACCTACGGAAGCCGCCATGCTCATATCTCCCAGATCCATGAGCGCCCGATATACGTACGTATCAATGACGTCTGTTGTGGGGTAAAGAATCGGATTGCGTCCGACAATCGCGAAGATCATGCCGAAGTCGCCATAGAAAATTCCGCCCATAGCAAGCAGCAGCATTAATATAATCGTTGGCTTGAGCAGGGGAAGCGTAATAAATCTTATTTTTTTCCACCGGCCTGCTCCGTCAATTGAAGCGGATTCATAAATATCCGGATTAATGCCAGATATCGTCGCCATATAGACAATTGAGCCAAAGCCTGCACCCTGCCAAAGCTTGATCAGCACAAGAATAGCTGGCCAATAGGCGGCTTCGTTAAAGAAGGAAATTTCTGCGATGCCGAATGCGCCTAATATTTTATTGATGAAGCCATTTTCACTGGATAGCAGCGCCACGATAAACATCGAAATAACGGTCCAGGATAAAAAATAAGGCAGCGTTACAATCGTTTGCGTAATGCGCTTGAACCATTTTCCGCCTAGCTCGGAGAGCATAATGGCGATAGCGACGGAAGCGAGCGTGCCAATTCCGATAAACAGCGTGTTCAGAAACAGCGTGTTCACCATCACCTTAATCGTGTCGCTGGATTCAAAGAAGAAGCTGAAATTTTTCAAGCCGACAAATTCGCTTTTGAACAGTCCCAGCCTTGGATTAAAATCCTGGAAGGCAATGACGATTCCGCCTATGGGCAAATACGAGAAGATAAATACGACTAGCAGTCCCGGCAATGTAAGCAAGTAAAGCAGGCCGTTTTTATGAAGTTCACTAAAAAAGGAGTCCTTCTTTTGCTGCCCGGCTGCTTTGCTGCCCGTTTTTTGTAATGCTGCTTCTCTCACATGTAGACCTCCTTAACGCTGCTTGCGTTTTCTTGTGCCCTCATCATGGCAGAAACAGCAGGCGCCCAGCTAGAATAAGATGTTCCGATATCCGCAATTTCATCGCTCGCACACGCTATAAAATGTTACTTTTTCACTGAAAAGCTGCTTTTTTCGCACAAGCAAAAACGACTTTGTCGTCCTTCTGGGACGTGTGAAGAGCTTTGCCTTAGAATTTTAAGCGGATATAAGGATGAAACTTATAATTTCTTAGAATTAAAAAAAACCGCCCCTTACAGCGGAGCGGCCGTTTTTCTCAGCATGATAGAACCTTTCACAGTGTTGTTTCATCTTCCTTAACATCCTTCAGCATCGTGTCCAGCATGTACGCCTTGCGATAATGAACGGGCGATTTGCCCGTATGCTTCTTGAATGAGGCATAAAAATAATTCGTATTCGTCATCCCGACCAGCTCTCCGACCTTTCCGGCAGATAAATCGGTAGACAGCAGCAGCTCCTTCGCCTTGTCGAAGCGGAAATCGGCAATATACTGCGAAATTGTTTTGCCTGTAAAATCTTTAAACACTTTTCTCGCATAGTTTGTCGATAATCCCACGGCTTCCGCCAAGCCCTCTACCGACAAATTCGGATCGGCATAGCCTGAGCGCACCTGCTCCTCAATAAGCGATACCGCCTTCACATTCGTCTGCGACGAGCTGTGGTCGCGCTGGCTCATCACTCGCCTGCATGCCGCTGCAAACTCCGTTATCATATGCTCCAGCGTCTCCTGCTTCTGAATCGTTTCCGGAAGCGACAGCATCCCGCTCTGCAGCAGCTCGGCTTCGCTGACCATCCCTTTGCTGGTCCGCACCGCCATAACCGTCAATTGATACACATACAGCATAATTTCATCATATTGATAGGTGCGGATTTCCGCAAAAAACTGCTCAACCGCCTGCTGGAATTTCGCCTTATCCCCCAGCTTCATCTGATCGGTAATATGCTTCTCCAGCGCTAAAGGATAATCATGCTCCGCAGCGGCATGGATAGCGGCCTCTCCTTGCTCGGCAATAATAGTGCCATAGCCGCAAATCAGACGATAGCGCGACGAATGGTAGGCCTGATTCCAAGAAAGCGGAATCGCCTTAAGCGTTTGCACAACTGGCCCAATCGCAATCGTAACCGACAGCTTCAAATACTGCGCAACCTTGGACTGAATATCTGCCATCCGCTGCTCAACCTCGGCAGTACCGCCTAGCTCGCCATCCTTCCAGCTCAGAAGCAGCACGATCGTATCGTCATTATCGTCCATAGCCTCGCGCTGCATCGGCGACGTTATAATTTCCTCCGCTATATTGGAGATCGCGTATTTGAATAAGGAAATATCCGCCAAATCAAATTGCTGCAGCCGCTTATCATATTCATCGAGGCGAATGACGCATATTTGGAAGGAATCCGCAGCGTGCAAATTCAGCCCAAGCTCGGTCAGTTTTTTATCGCCTGCCAGGCCCGTGTAGCCTCCTTGAATAACGGAGCGCAGCACCTCCTTGCGTTTGGCGGGCAGATAGCCCGATACGTCAAGCTGCAGATCCGTTACCTTCCCCTCCAAATAGGAAAAGGATTTCGTCAGCAGCTCATACTCATTAAGCTGGGAGCCATCTTTAAGTCCAACCTGCAGCGATGAGCCTACCCGCTTCATAATCGTATTGAGCGGCATATAAATCATGCGAATGGAAAAAAGTGCCGTGGCCGCGGCGATTAGGACAAAAATAGCGGTCATCCAGACGATAAACTGCTTTAAGTGATTGACCTTCAGCAGCAGGCTTTCATTTTCCGCAATGCCAATAAAGCTCCAGCCTAGACGATCCGACTTAAAATAAGAAACGAAGACGCTTTGATTATTAATCGTATCGCTCAGTTGGCCGCTTTCCGCTGTAGAATCCAATATGGTACGAATATAAGGCTCCTCATTTAAATTTTTATTCACCATGCTTGGATTGCTGTGGGAAATGACCGTTCCCTTATCATTAATAATGACCGATTGAATCGAGCTGCCGCTGCCGCTTCCCTTCGTTGCCAGCTGCTGCAGCATCTGTTGATCCAAATTTACGACAAGCGCGCCATCAATAATCGAATTGCGGGCGAATTGGGAATAAACAATCGTAATCCAGTTCTTCTCATAAGACTTTGCTAACTCGGTATACTTTTCATTCCGCGGAATAAATACGCCTTTTTTATAAAAATCCTTCTCCTTCAGCATCGCCGTCAACCTTTTATCATAAAAATCTGCAATTGGCGTAATCGGCTTCTCCGACGAGAAAACGCTATCATTATTCAGGTTGTAAATATAAATCGAATCGATTAATGGGTTCGCTTCCTTCATCTCGGACAGCAGCGTATTAATTTGCTTCATCTCTATATAAGTGAAGGAACCGCCATACATCGCGTTATAAACGACCTGGTTGTCATAGTTTTTGGCAAAATAGTTATAGGTCGAGGTAAGCAAAATATCAGCCGTATTATAAGACTGCTCGGTCATCCGAATGACCGACTGGTTGACGTCCTCCGTCAAATTATCCGAAACCTTATCGATAATGACATAAGCAAATACCCCAATGAGAATAAATCCGACAGCTACATACGAAAAGATCATTTTCAGCAGCAGCTTCCGCTTCATGATAAAGCTCTTTACATTGTTCATTGCCTGAACTCCCCCACGTTTGTATAATCTGCTGACGCTCTGTTTATATTTTGCTGTTTTCTGATAATACCATGAAGTCGCCGGAGCGAATACCTTCAGACGAGTATTCCTTGTGTCTGCGCTACTATAAATATTAATGATTTGGTTACTATTTGAAGAACAACCCCACGATATCCGTCTTGTGACGGACCGCTCAGCAAATATGCAGCTGCGTATTGTATTTTTATTTACTTAAGTGTATATTTATACATAACGAGACTTATACGGAGGTTAGACGATGCCTAATTTGAAAAATAACGATACAGCTGCCTTGCTGGCAGCGGCCAAAAAATCAGTGCTGTTCACAGCAAACAGACCCGAAGTCGTGATGGAGCGCGGGGAAGGCATGTACTTATGGGATACGGAAGGTAAAAAATACCTCGATTTCAGCAGTGGCTGGGCGGTCACCAGCTTGGGACATTCGCCTAAAGCTTTGCAGGAGGCCATTGCCAAGCAAGCAGGACAGCTCGTGCATGCAAGCCCCGCATTCTATAACAAACCAATGGTTGAGTTCGCGGAGCTGCTGACAAGCGTGTCCGGCTTTGACAAAGCCTATTTCACCAGCAGCGGCGCCGAAGCGAACGAAACCGCGATTAAACTCGCCCGCAAGCATGGCGCCCTAAATTTAAATGGCGCTTATGAAATTATTACTTTGACAAACAGCTTCCATGGAAGAACGCTCGCCATGATGTCGGCAACGGGCAAAGCGCATTGGGAAAGCCTTTATGCCCCTAAAGTTCCAGGCTTCAAGCATGTGCCTATTAATGATTTTGACGCGTGCTTCGCTGAGATAAACGACCGTACCTGTGCCATTATGCTGGAGCTCGTCCAAGGGGAGGGCGGCGTCCATTCGGTGGATGTGCCTTACCTGCAGGCGCTGCGCAAGGCATGCGATATTTATGGCATTTTGCTTATTTTCGACGAGGTTCAGACCGGTATTGGCCGGACAGGAAAAATGTTTGCCCATGAGCATTATGGCGTTAAACCAGACGTCATGACGCTGGCGAAAGGAATTGGCGGCGGCTTTCCGTTATCCGCGACGCTAACGATGAAGCAGCACGATCTTTTTGAGCCTGGCGATCAAGGTGGAACATATACGGGTGGACCGCTTGCGATGGCAGCAGGCCAGGCAGTCGTAGAGGAGATTATTCGTCTGGATTTGGCCACCAATGCGAAGCTGATGGGTGATTTAATGACAGAGAAGCTGGTTGAGTTGTCCCGCGAGTATGCGATCACCGATATTCGCGGCAAAGGCTTGCTGCTCGCCTTCACTGTGCAGGAAGGCATAGCGCCACAGCTTGCGGCTTGCTGCATTGAGGATGGATTGATTATTAATGCGCTTAACGCTTCCACGGTACGGATTACCCCCGCACTCACGGTAACCGAAGCAGAAACGGACGAAATGTTCGAGCTGCTGGAGCGTGCCATGAGCAAGCTGGGACTAAAAACTGTACAGAAAGTAGCGGCCAACGCCTAGCCGACAAGAAGAAGCCGACAGCTGCCCAATAGCTGTCGGCTTCTTTCTCATCGTCTTATGAAGGCTCATAACGGAAATAATCAAAGTCTGCATGCAGCCTCGTGCCGTTTAAATCCTGCACGCACATCCCTGCCAGCGTCCCCGTAAAGCCAAGCTTGCCCTCATATTCATCCGACAGCTGCCCTAAATCCAGCCTTTCGCCCACGGCCATCCATTGTTCACCATCTTCCGAGCAATAGAAATGAACCTCATCGTCGTGGATAACCGCCTTCAAATAACAGCTCTCCCAGCCTTCCGCCACTACGGTTGCGCCCTCTGGCTCTTCATAATGCCCTTGCTTGCTAGTCACCAGCGCAATATGCTTGCCAAGTTTCTCATCGCGGCTTATCCGCAAATAAAAATAATCGTCCACATCATAATACAGCGTCAAGCCAGCCATTTGGTTAAAATGTTCCGGCTCAAACCGCATGCAGGTTTCGATCTCGCAGTCATAATGCTGGAGCCTGCGGGCAACCAAGCTTTGCTGATGCAGCGAATAAAGGGATTCCCGCCCGTATAGCCGCAGAAATCCGGGCTGCTCCTTCAAGCTCAGCCAGCTCTCATCAGCCGGAACCCTCAATGTGCTGAAATGCAAATTCAGCTGCGGCGCATGGAAGTGATCAACAGCCGCTTCTGGCTCGAAAGGATGCTCCTTAAGTCCAGCCGCCTCGACCTCTACCTGCGGCAATCGTCCGCCGCCGGCAAGCCGCAGCCAGCCCTCATCGGTCCATTCCACCTTCTGCAGCGCGGTTTCCCGTCCAAGTGGACTGAGCATTCTCCCTTTCAATGGCCTTGCGCATAGATGAGCAATATACCAGTCGCCATGCTGCGTCTCAACAAGCGCGCCGTGTCCGGCCTTCAATAGCGAATGCTCAGGATCGTTAACGGTTGTCAGAAGGGGATAATGGGGGTCGGCTTCATACGGCCCTTCAACTGTTCGCGATCTGGCAAGCGTTCCCGCATGGTTATAACCCGTGCCGCCTTCGGCGCAAAGCATATAATAATAACCATCCTTCTTGTACACGTTAGGCCCTTCCGTCAAGCCGATGTCCGTGCCGCTGAATACATGGCGAACTTCGCCAACAAGCTTTCCCTGCTCAGGGGAAAACTCCTGCATCACGATTCCTGCGAAGTGGCTTTTTCCTGGACGGAAATCCCATTTCATATTAAACAGCCATTTGCGGCCGTCGTCATCATGCAGCATAGCGGGATCAAAGCCGCTGCTGTTCAAATAGATCGGCTCCGACCATGGGCCTAAAATATCGCTGGCAGTTACTAAATAATTATGAAGATCCTTAAATGGCCCCTTGCGAGCAACTACATCGGTAATAAGCAAATAAAAGGTGCCGTTATCATAGGTTAAATTCGGTGCCCATATGCCGCCTGAGCTTGGCTTGCCTCTTAGATCCAGCTGCGATACTCGGGTTAAAGGATGCGTTAGCAACCGCCAGTTGATGAGATCCTTCGAATGATGAATTTGCACCCCGGGAAACCATTCAAACGTCGATGTGGCGATATAATAATCATCCTCAACCCTAATAATAGACGGATCGGGATTAAAGCCCTTCAGTATTGGATTAATGATCATTCGTTCTCCTCCTGTGTATAGAAGTCCTGTTAACGCCTCTAGTATAGCGTCTTTATCTGAGCAGCCAAGCTGCAAAAACGAATGAATTCGACTAAAACTCCCACACATGCCGCAATGAATGTTAACGATTTGTTAGAAATATGCTCTTCTATAATAAAAAATCGGCGTACTGGAATCTATGGAAGACTCCAGCACGCCGATGCGGCTAAACCTGACAATTAAAATTTAAAATAGTTTTTCGCATTGTAGTAGCTAATGTTGCGGACAATGTCGCCCAGCAGCTCGCGGTCATCCGGCACTTCGCCGTTCTCCACCCACTCGCCGAGCAAATTGCACAAAATCCGGCGGAAATACTCATGCCGGGTATACGACAGGAAGCTGCGGGAATCGGTCAGCATGCCGACAAACCGGCTCAGCAGACCGAAGTTCGCGAGCGCCTTCATTTGTACGACCATGCCGTCCCGTGTATCATTGAACCACCAAGCGGAGCCCAGCTGGATTTTGCCCGGGATGCCGTCGCCTTGAAAGCTGCCGATAATCGAGCCAAGCACTTCATTGTCCATGGCATTAAGCGAATACAAAATCGTGCGCGGCAGCGCCTCATCCTTCGCCAGCTCATCAAGCAGCTTAACGAGCGGATACGCAAGCGGACTGTCACCGATAGAATCATAGCCGGTGTCCGGTCCAAGGCGATTAAACATCGCCGTATTATTGTTGCGCGCGGCATTAATATGAAATTGCATCGCCCAGTCATGCTTCGCATACAGCTTTCCGAGGAAAACAAGCGTATACGTTTTGTATTTTTTCTCATCCTCAAGGCTTACACGATTTCCGGCAAGAGCGCTAGCAAAAATCGCCGCTGCCTCATCCTTCGTCGTCTCTCCGTAAGGCACATAATCAAGCGCATGATCCGAAACGCGGCAGCCGGCCTCGTGGAAGAAGGAAACTCTTGCTTCCAGCGCAGCTAACAGCGCCTCATAGCTGTCCAGCTTTTGGCCCGCGGCCTGCTCCAGCTTCGCGATCCATTCCAAGAAACCAGCGCGGTTAATTTCCAGCGCCTTATCTGGACGGAATGAAGGCAGCACCGCTACCGGAAAGTCCGGCAGCTCTTTAATTTTCAAATGATATTCCAGCGAATCCGCAGGATCATCCGTCGTGCAGACGACCTCAACCTTGGAGTTTACGATGAGATCGCGGGCCTTGAAGCCATCTCCCGCCAGCTTCGCATTTACTTTTTCCCAAATCGCCGGCGCATTGCGCTCATTAATCACTTCATCGACGCCGAAGAAGCGCTGCAGCTCCAGATGCGACCAATGGTAAAGCGGATTGCCAATCGCCTGCGGAACCGTCCTTGCAAAAGCGAGGAAGCGGTCATAATCGCTGACGCCTTCGCCACCCGTGACATATTTTTCTTCAATGCCGTTCGAGCGCATCGCCCGCCACTTGTAATGATCGCCATACAGCCAAGCTTCCGACAAATTCGAGAAGCTGATGTTGTCGTAAATTTGCTGCGGGCTCAAATGGCAATGATAATCGATAATCGGCATGTCCTTTGCATAGTTATGGTACAAATCCCGCGCCGTTTCATTTGCTAGCAAAAAATTGTCGTCCAGAAACTTAGCCAAGTTAGTCCCTCCTGAATTTAACTAGTTCGTCCACCTTCACAGCGAGTCCCGTCTGAATCGATTTATTAGCAGCAATACCTGTCAAAATCGAACGGGCACCGTCTACATGATTCGCCGCGCGATTGAACTTATCCTCTACTGGCGTGCCAAAAATATCGTTGAGCAGTACAGGATCGCCGCCGCCATGGCCGCCAATTCCTTCTTCCACTTCCACATTATAAGGAGCGCCAAACATTGGATAAACGATAATGCGCTTGCCTTTCAGCGCGCCCTCTTGCGATTTTTCGCCGCCGGAATTAACATAGGATTGCTCGACAATTTCCATCTCAATCCGGCCCTTCGTGCCGTTGAACGCAATGCGGTAGCCTTCCCATGGCAGATAAGCATTAAGCGAATAAGTCAGAATCGCATTATTTTTGTAGCGTACCATTACGCCCATCGTATCTTCGATGTTAATGCCGTCGCTGAATACGCTTTGGTCGCGGCGGTAGCCGTCTTCATGCTCGGCATCCAAATACATTGCCTTGAGGTTTTCATTGCTGTCCATATGCAGCGCAAACGGATCTTCCTTCGCATTGGGGTGGCCTGTTGCACGGTCGTAAAACTTCGTTTCGCCACGCTCTTCGGCATTTTCCTTACCATAAAACAGCAGATCGCCGAAAGCAAAGACGGTATCCGGCTGCGAGCCGATCCAGAAGTTCACCAAGTCGAAGTGATGCGTCGATTTGTGGACAAGCAGGCCGCCGCTGTTGCGCTTGTCACGGTGCCAGCGACGGAAATAATCCGCGCCATGCTGCGTATTGAGCAGCCATTCAAAATGCACCGAATTGACTTTGCCAATTGTGCCGTTCTCGATCAGCTCTCTGGCTTTCGTATGATGCGGCGCATAGCGGTAGTTGAACGTTACGCGAACATTTTTCCCTGTGCGCTCAACAGCATCAATAATATCTTGGCATTTCTTCTCATCTACGGTCATCGGCTTCTCGGTAATGACGTCGCAGCCAAGCTCCAGCGCCCGAATAATATACGTATGATGCGTGCGGTCTACGCTGGTCACAATAACGGAATCCGGCTTCTCAATCTCGATCATTTCCTCGAATTGCTCTGCTTTATATGTGTTAACGGAATGATAATTATATTTATCGGTTAAACGATGGTTGGCATGGTCAAGTCTCGTTTGGTTCGTATCACAAAATGCAAGCAGCTCCGACGTATCTCTGAAATCGGTTGCAATTGCAGCGTAGAAAAACTCAGCTCTTCCTCCCGTTCCTACCAATACGTACTTTTTCTTTTGTGTCATTGCGGCTCACCCTTTGTCTGATTTTTTTGAAATATAAGAATTTATAAGTTTCACACGTATAAATAGGCTTATATTTCTCGGACTGAAACGCGCCGCGCCGCTAAAGGACGGCGACAGCCGTTTCACCTTGATTGTTTAATACGCTTTCATTTTATCGCATATAAGTGTTATAATTCTCCTCATATAGTGCTTAATTCACGAAATATGCCGCATATTTTGCGTTTTATACGAAAGGAGCTTTAAAGGCTATGATTGAAAAAACGCCCGCTTCCTTTGATTATGGGAATTTAGCGGATTTGTATATTGAATATATGAAGCGCTCCGAGCCCTTCACAATGCCCAATGATCATTTTCATGACTATTATGAAATTTATTATTTGCTCAGCGGCAAACGGATTTATTTCGTCCATGACCGTTCTTATCCGGTGGAGCAGGGCGACTTGATCTTCATTTCCCGCCAAGTCGTTCACAAAACGCTGTACGCAGGCGAAGCCTCTCATGAGCGGGTCATCATCCACTTCGATCACCATTTCCCAGATACCTTCACGCCTGAGCTTCGCGAGCTGCTGCTGTCGCCGTTCGAGCAGCATATTCATGTGCTGCGGCTGCCTCGTCAGGAACAGCTGGTGATGGAGCAGCTCATTCGCAGACTGCTGGAGGAAATTCAGCAATGCCCTCCCGGCTATGAGCTTTATCCGCCAATCGCGGTTACCGAGCTGCTGCTGCATGCGGCCCGTTATTTGCAAAAGCACGAATTCGTCCCTCTCTCCCATGCCACGCCGATGCATGCAAAAATTACCGAAATCGTGCGTTACATTAATCACCACTTCAGCGAAGAGATTAGGCTGAGCGCCATTGCCGAGCAGTTCTATATCAGCTCCTATTATTTAAGCCGCATCTTTAAGGAAATAACCGGCTTCTCCTTCTCCACCTACTTGACGATTACCCGCATCAAAGAAGCCCAGCGCCTGCTGCGCGAGACCGACCAGTCGATTACGGAAATTGCCGCCGCCACCGGCTTCGACAACTTCTCCCACTTCGGCAAAACGTTCAAAAAAGTCACGCGCCTTTCGCCGCGGGATTATCGCAAGCATTTGTAGCCTCTTGAACAGATAAATATGTAATATTTCAGTTGTATAATAGATTGTGTCCTGCAAGAAAGCTACTTGATAAATGGCCTTCTTTCAGGACACTTTTACATGACAAATAATGCTTATTTGACTTACTTAGTGTGCCTTCTTTTAAATTCAATCACTCTACTGTGTATAATGTTTACTTAACTCTTCTTTTATATTGAAAGTGTTCTCTGGTCTCCCATATTTACAGAGCAGTTCAGCAGCTTTTACAAATGTATAAGTCCAAGATTCACCCTTACTATGGGTAAGCTGTTTTAATGTATTTGCATAGCATGTACTATGCATGTAGGCTAATTCAAGCTGTTCTTTTCTGAAATCGCCAGTCCTTAAGAACAATTTCAGTTCTACTTCCGAACTAATTTCTCCTATTTTTTCCACAGCTTCCTCTATTACTTCTACTGGTAAAATGGATAGTAACGATGCATAATTGTAAAATGCGAAACTATAATCTTCAAGGGGATCGGTCATTTTCATTCTAACGATCTTCCATATCCCGTTTTTACTTACCCAATCACTTACCATAGCCCGAATGTTTTGAATATCATTTTCCTCACTGAACGCCCACAAATTGAATGCACTTTTAACGTCATCGTCTGAATATTCGAGCAGCACCGATAGGTCCATATGAGCAAAAATATATTTTTGAGCCCACTCACCCTTTTTTATACCATTATTATTTAATTGTGCTGCAATCAACAAACCATCTTTGTAGTTTGATAAAATAGACGTAACTTTTTCATTATCACTATCTTCTTTTATCAATGCTTTAAACATTTCATTTATAAAAATTGTCATCTGCCTATTAAATTTCGTGAGATCTTGATGCTGATCAAGAACAAATTTTAATATTTTCATGTTTTTCTCGACCTGCTCTGGAGCTATATCCAGCCACAATTGATGAAAAAACTCTTCCCGATTCAAATCAGTTACTAGCTCCCCGTATACCGTTCCCCCCTCGTCATCGCTGTCCAAAATCGCAGTATAAAATTTCTGAAGCTGCTCGTTGGACACCTTTAAAGAAGGTACAGCATATTGAAAATAAGTATCGAAATGCACAGAAGAGCAAATTAGTTTATTTTTGTTCGACAAAAATTTATTTACACTTGAATTCCCGAGAGCGGGAAATAACTTGTTTAATAAGGAAATATAAGACGGAAATTGTATGTATAGCTTCTCACGTTGCTCTTTGAGAACGACTTCATCTTTTTGCTCACCTAGGAATACGCTTGAGTTTTTATAAATGAACGCAAATAATTCAGGATTATCAATCTTAATCGCTAATAAGGTTAGAAGATCCTTCGGGTTCGTTTCTTTTTTTAACATGGGCATATGAACCATCGCGATATTCGCAACCCTCTCCATATTCCTTGGCGTGAACTGAAAGTGATTAGCAATTCCCCCTAAAAAATCGATGTAATCATTTTCAACTTCAATTGTATAATCGTTTATTATTTTCATCATTGACGTTTGAAAAGCTTTAATCATCAGGTAGGAATCAACTCTTGGCAGGTAAAGCGGCACATGAATAAACTTTGAAATATATTCAAGCCCTACCTTTTCCTCATAGTCTTTAGAATAGAGCTGGGATAACGATTTCGCTACGTGCTTCTCATCCATAGCAAGAACATAGGTGATATTAGGAAAATCAGCTATAAGCCGTACTAATTTAAAGATGATTTGAATCTCCTTATTATCTAGACGATCTATATCATCTATGAAAACCACCATAGGCATTCGAGCCGCTTTCAGCAAATCAATAATATGTTCCCTCATGCCTTGAGCATCTTCAAAATCTTTGGAAAGTTCAGGATTGCTCATATAATCTTTAAAATTCACAATAAACCCCGGTGGTCTTATGCTGATCGTTGTCAAAAATTTCAAATACTTTTTTAACCCATAAATAAGCTTTTGCTGGGAATTAGATTGACGATTTTCCAGATGCGATATTAACAGCTTTAAAAACTCAGGAATGATATTATTTTGATCCTTCCCCATATACCAAGGATGGAAACGAATAATCTTCTCTTTACTAATATGCTGCTTTTCAATCAAATCAATAATAGAGGATTTTCCTGACCCCCATGGCCCATATAGCCCAATAGTCAAAGCATGATCCGTAGGAATAGCCATACGATCTATGAGGATCGCTGCCAAATCTTTCGCAAACTTCTCACGACCCAAGCTGTCAGTTCCACCAATGCCTAATGAAGGACTAGAATGAAATTGGTACTTCTGTGCTTTATCTGCAGCATCAGTCTCGGGCTCATCTTTTTTGGCAAGCAGCTTTTTGATCGTCAAAATGATTGCATATAAAGAAATGGCTATTACATTCACATCATATAGATCAGACCAAACTCCCCCGGAAAATAGTCTGTTCTGATCATTAAATCCATAATCCAAGATGATTGAGATTAACACTGCCGGCAGCAGTTTCCGACGTATAGTTTTGAATAAAAATAGCCTGACATGCTGCTTAAATTCAAAATAAACAATGGCTAACCAAATGGCTCCATACATAATGACAACAAGCTGGATAACGTGATTTGTTGGGGTGGTATTTAATATGGGCTTAAACGCTAAGCGGATGCATAAGAGGACCGCATATGATATCGATGTGCTAAACAAAATAAAGAAACCAAGTTTAGAAAGGTTAGTTTTTCCTTTTCCAAAATAATCTTTTAATCTTTTGACCACACTAACTTCTTCTTTCATTTCCTCATATACCCCTCTCATATAACTTCCTTAATCATACAAATGTTATTTTTCTAAAGCAACGATCCTTACATAAAATAAAAACATTCCGTTTCTAGGATGTATTTTTAGGCATAATTATTGCAGGTTATCAACGAAAAAATTTACGTCGCAATCTTATACACACAAAGTCACTTAATTAGACTAATAAATTTGAAATCTCTATGATAAATTTACTGTGATGTCTCAATTTTGTATACTAGGTTGGGAGAAGTGATGAGATGATTAAAATTGGTAAAATTAGCTACTGGCATGTACATGCTTGGGATTATACGAAGGAAGCGCAGGCGCATCCGGGTACAGAAATTACAGCGGTATGGGATGAGCTTCCAGAGCGCGGCCAAGCGGCGGCTGACAAGCTAGGCGTTCCCTTCTACAGCAACTTGGACGAGATGCTCGCAAGCGACATTGATGCAGTAATCGTAGACGCTCCGTCCAACATCCACCGTGACGTTATCATTGCGGCGGCTCGCGCTGGCAAGCATATTTTTACGGAGAAGGTTATCGCTCCTACGCTTAAAGAAGTGAATGAAGTCATTGAAGCAGTATCCGCAAACAATGTGAAGCTTACCGTTTCCCTGCCAAGGCTGAATGCTGGCTACACGCTGGCGATTCAGGACATTTTGGCGCAAGGGCTGCTGGGCAAGGTTACGCTTGTCCGTGTTAGATTGTCGCATGATGGCGCTACGAAAAACTGGCTGCCTGAGCATTTTTACAATTTGGAGCAATGCGGCGGCGGCGCCTTGATCGATCTGGGCTGCCACCCGATGTATTTGACTCGCTTGTTCCTCGGTGAGCAGCCTGTTGAAGCATCTGCCCAATACGGCTATGTAACAGGAAAAGAAGTAGAAGACAACGCTGTTGTACTGCTAAAAACAGCATCCGGCGCTGTCGGTATCGTTGAAGCAGGCTTCGTCAACGCTTTTTCGCCTTTCACCATTGAAATCCATGGCACGCAAGGCACATTGATGTACGGCACACCAGATGACCGCCTGCTGCTGCGCACGAACTTGAACGGAGAAGACGCTGCGAAGGAGTGGCAGGAGCAGACGCTGCCAGACTCACGCCCAGGCGCTTTCAACCAATTTGCCGATCATATTGTGAACAATACAAAAGCTGAGGAAAATGTACAGCTTGCTGTTGAATTAACGAAGCTGGTTGAAGCGGCGAACCGCTCCGTGCGTGAAGGAAAATCGATTCGTATCGATGAGTTGGCGCAATAATAGACTACTGGATTATTTTTCAACAAAAACGGCTTGAAGGGAGGTTTGGCGCGATTGCAACCTTTTCCATATGAAGTGATGCGTGAGCGCCAGGATGCGCTTGAGAGGCTTGATCTTCGCATCCGCTGGGGCTATTACGATATTCATGTGCTGCGTTTTCACCTGACCCAGTTTCTTCCCGGCAAAATCGTCAACTTTCACAAGCATGCCGAGTTCGAGTTTCATTTTATACCGCAGGGCAAGGGGACCGTTATTCTGGTCGATATGCCGTATGCGCTGAACGAAGGCATGTTTTATTTGACTGGACCTGATGTGCTGCATTATCAGGAGGCAAGCCCGGATGACATTATGGATGAGCTGTGCCTGCATGTCGATATTATCGATCGCAGATTGCAGCCCGGCCCTTCCCCTGTTACGGAAGCGGATGATTGGGAAATTGCCGAGGCCGATGATTGCATCAGCAAGCTTCGCACGCTGCCGCTGTTTCCGGCCGATGATGTGCATCAGGCTATGCCTCTGTTTCTGGAAGCTTATGAAGCTTGCTCGCGGCATTATACGGGCAGCTATACGACAATTAGACAAAATGTCATTCAAATATTGCTTCGCGCAGTGCGCGCTTATGACACGGTGAAGGAGCCGGAGCAGGCCCACTTACCCACCCGGGATATGAAGGCTTACCGCTATCGTCTCGCGATGGAATATATACAGGCTAACTACTCTGGCGAGGTCACGCTTGAGGACGTGGCCGACAAGCTGAATTTAAGCTCGCGGCATATTCAGCGGGTGTTCAAGGAGGCCGGGGACGGCCAGTCCTTCAGTGCCACACTCGAAAACATGCGCCTCAAGGCGGTATGCCATGCGCTTGCCGAAAGCACGCAGTCGATTGAAAAAATCGCCCAGCAAACGGGTTTTGCCAATGCCAACTATTTGCATGCGGTATTTCGCAAACGTTTTGATATGACCCCTTCTGAATACCGCGCGCAGCAGATGACCATCATGTAGTAAAGGATGATACTCCCCATGTCCAAGACGCTAAAAATCGGAATTATCGGCAGCGGCGGCATCGCAGGCGCCCATGCCAGAGCGTATAAGCAAATGCTTGGCGTAGAAGTTGCCGCTGTCGCGGATATTATTCCCGGCCGCGCCGGGCAATTTATCGAGCACTGGGAACTGCCCCATGCGGCGGCCTATGAGGACTACCGTCAGCTGCTCGACACGGAGCTAGATGGCGTCAGCATTTGCACGCCAAATGTGGCCCATTTTCAAACGACGGTTGATGCGCTAAATGCAGGCAAGCATGTTATGCTGGAAAAACCGATGTCGGTCACGCTTGAAGAAGCGGTGACGATGGCGGAGACAGCGCTCAAAACGGGCAATATGCTCAACATCGGCTTCCAGCCGCGCTATGACCCGAATATGGCGATCATTCGCGACCTTATCTCGTCCGGCGAGCTGGGCAAAGTGTATTATGTAGAAACGGGAGGCGGACGCCGCCGCGGCATGCCAGGCGGAACCTTTATCCGCAAGGATATTGCCGGAGCTGGCGCGATGGCCGACATCGGCTGCTATTCGCTCGACATGGCGATGAATGCGCTCGGCTATCCGAAGCCGCTGACGGTATCGGCGTTTACGTCTAACCATTTTGGCACGAACCCGCTGTACCATAAGGAAGCGGATAAGTTTGACGTCGAGGATTTCGGCGTGGCAATGATTCGTTTCGAAGGCGATATTGTGCTTAATTTCAAAATCTCTTGGGCGATGCATATGGACTCGCTCGGCGCTGCCCTCTTTCTCGGTACTAATGCCGGACTCAAGGTTACGCCTTCCGGCTCCGGCCCTTGGAGCGGCGTATTCGATGGCAGTGTAGGCTCCATCACGATGTTCCATGATGTACAAGGACATCATACAGAAAGCCCGATTCCGGTTATTCAGCACCAAACGGATTTATTCCATGCCAAGGTGTGGGATTTTGCCGAAGCGGTGCGCGACGGAAGACCGGCTCCTATCCCGGGCAGCCAAATCGTGCGCAATCAAGCCGTTATTGATGGCATTATCCGTTCTGCTCAGACGAAAAAGGAAGTCGATATCTTTTTGCCTTCCCCGTTTGCGTAAAAGGCTATTTAAAGGCAGCTCCGCTGCGTAAAAGATTTGGTTTTCGATCGCTGTTGCTTCTCAAATCCAAACCTTTCACTCCGGTCGCCTTTTAAAGACTTTTAAAACAATTGCTGAAGTGCTTCAAATTCAAACCAAAATTCAAGGAGGATTTTATTATGTCTAAAACTCATCGTATTGCGATTATCGGCTGCGGCGGTATCGCGGGTGGCAAGCATTTGCCAAGCCTTAGCACCATTAAAAGCGTGCAAATCGTCGCTTTCTGCGACATTGAAGAGCATCGCGCACAGGAGGCTGCCGCGAAGTATGGTGCGGAAGGCGCTCGCGTATACACCGACTACACTGAGCTGTTGAAGGACGAAACCATTGAAATCGTTCACGTCTGTACGCCAAATGATTCCCATGCCGTCATCGCAATCGCTGCGCTGGAAGCTGGCAAGCATGTTATGTGCGAGAAGCCAATGGCGAAAACAGCAGCAGATGCGAAGCTTATGATGGAAACCGCTCGCCGTACTGGCAAAAAATTGACGATCGGCTACAATAACCGTTTCCGTCCAGACAGCCAGCAGCTGAAGAAAATTTGTGAAAATGGCGAGCTGGGCGAAGTGTATTACGCGAAAGCACATGCGATCCGTCGCCGCGCTGTACCAACATGGGGCGTATTCCTTGATGAAGAAAAACAAGGCGGCGGCCCGCTAATCGATATCGGTACTCACGCGCTGGATTTGACGCTGTGGATGATGGACAACTACAAGCCGAAGGTTGTGCTTGGAACGGCATACCACAAGCTGTCGCAGCGTGAAAATGCAGCCAACGCTTGGGGCCCTTGGGACCCTGCCAAGTTTACCGTTGAAGATTCCGCTTTCGGCATGATCGTCATGGAAAACGGCGCGACGATTTCCCTTGAGTCCAGCTGGGCGCTGAACACACTGGATATTGACGAAGCAAAATGCTCGCTGTCCGGTACAGAAGGCGGAGCAGACATGAAAGGCGGACTGCGAATCAATGGCGAAAATCACAGCCGTCTTTACACGACCGACATTGAGCTGAAATCCGGAGGCGTCGCTTTCTTTGACGGTGCAGATTCCGGCCGCGACTCCGATTTGGAAATGAGAATGTGGCTGAAAGCGATTGAAGACGACACTGATCCGGTTGTAACGCCAGAGCAAGCCTATGTCGTGTCGCAAATTTTGGAAGCCATTTATGAGTCCGCTCGCACAGGAAAAGCCGTTTATTTGTAATAGCTAGCTGCTTCATAAAGCCAAATCTATAAAAAAAGCCTGCTCCTATCCGAACGCGGAAGGAGCAGGCTTTTTTTCACTAAACAATTACAGTTCTGCTCATCGATCATGTTATTATAGAACTATACTCCGTTTTCAAGGAGGAGCGAGCTCAAGCTTTTTATCGGCGTTTTATGTACGCTTGCAGGGCTTGGGGCCATCATTGCTTATTTGCTTTAGGGGATATTTGCTAAACAAGCATACAAATTTAACCGATCCGAAGGAAGCTTAGCAGCTCGGAGAGGTAGCAGATAGGGGAATTCCGTTGCAGGGCTACCAGGAAAAAAGAGATCTCGAACGCACCGCTGTCCGCATTTTCATTAATCTCTACAACCATAATTATGAGAGCAAGCTCCGGCTCCTCTATCAGCGCGAACGACCGGATGCCGTGCTTCAGCATCGGAACCATCACATGATCGGCGTTGAAATTACCCACCTGTTCTATGACTCCGAAGAAGCGAAAAGGCTGCTGGGCCGCTCCCAATCGCGCAATCTCAATCAAGAGGTTGTCGAAATGCTGATCGCCGAGTTGAACAAGCGTATCCAGACGAAGGAAATGAAAATAAACAATTACGCGACTGCTTATCCGATCGCGTTAATTATTCGAAATGCTTCCCCCGCCTTCGGCATGTCCGACATTTTGCGTGCCAAGGAGCTCATTTATAAGCCGCAAGGCCGCTTTACCCATGTATGGTTTTTATCTCGCGATGGATCAGACGAGTGGTTGATGAAGGATTTGCAGCAGCTGTAGGCCTAAGCCTTAGAGCTGTCCTGCCCTTACACTCACATTCATAGCCGCGCCAATTTTACTATAGGCATAAATCGACCAATCCCCGCTAATGCCATCAGCCTCTAATTGTTCAAAGGTATGCGTAATTTGCTCGCCTTTGCGGATAGGCTTAGCCGTCACAGTCTCTTCTTCATTCCGTTTAATATTCAAATAAATCGTAGAGTCCCCTTTGTTTTCTACGGAAATGCTCAAAACCTTGCCGTCCGCCGGCATCGTTGTAAGCGACCCCGTATAGGCGCTTTGACCACTCTGATTAGTTAGGGCAATCAGTTCTTTTTTGTAAGATATTGCGCTTGCCGCCTGATCCATACTCTCCGTCATTTGAATGCTTGCTGCTGTCGAGGCTGCATTTGCTTTTGCAGTTGCAGTTGTAGTTGGTACGGGATCAGCAGGATCAGCAACTTGCTCTGGCGCATTGCGATTGCCAAAGCCAAAAAAAGCAATCAGGATAATAAGTACAGCTATACTGAAAAGACTCAACGTTTTATTTTTCATATCATCGTAATCCTCCAAACATATATTAAAAAAACTACGCCCCTCTTACGACCGTCACACCTCGATCTGCTCATACAACTGCCGCGAGAGCGCAGAGGGTTGAATGTTCAGCTCAGCCAGCTGCTCCTTTAGTTTGCGATAGACGCGATGCACTTGATGGTGCTCGCCCATGAACAAATAGGCGTGCATCGCACAGCGATAAGCTTCTTCTTCATACGGCGATTGAATAATTGCGCGCTCCGCAGCCTCAGCTGCCTTTTTCCCATTTTTTTGAGTGAGATATTGGGATGAAAGCTTAAGCAGCCACTCCATTGAAAAATGCTCCAGCCGCTGATGCCATTCTACAGCCCAATCATATTCCTCTTGGGCAAGCAGCTCTTGCCCATACATCTGCAACGTCTGCTCCATCTGCGCAATAGATGTCTCTGCAGGAGGCTGCAGCTCTAAAGAAGCGGATATAAAAGCAAATACATCCGCCTTAATCCTTTTCATATCCAGACGATATTGCTCGTTTTTATAGCTGACCATCTGTTCAATGCCGATTTGCCGCAAGCCTTTCCGCAGCAGGCTGACACAGGTGTGCAAATAGATTTTAGCTTTCTCGTACGGTTCGTCAGCCCAGAGGCTTGCAATGATGCGATCACGGTGAACGCCCGACGTCATATGACCATGCAGCAGCAAATAAGCAAACAGTTCTTTCTCCTTGGCCGTCCGCCACGTCAGCTGCATGCCGTTTGCAGATTGGACATGAAATACACCGAGCATATGTACGATGAGTTCTTCCTTGCAGCCAGCTTCCAGATCAAGTGCAGCGGATTGCCCCCTCACGCCCTTGTCCCTTGTCAGTCGGTCAATGGTTCGGGACAAACGCTCCATTTCAATCGGCTTCAGCAAATAATCAATCGCCTCATGCTCAAAAGCCGCTACAGCGTAATGATCGTAAGCTGTTGTAAAAACAATAGCTGCATCGGGATCAGCCTCATTTATGTAGGCGGCCAGCTCCAAGCCGCTCATTTCCGGCATTTCTATATCCAGAAACCAAATATGCGGCCGCTTGTGCCGCAGCGCTTCCAGCGCCTCAAACCCGTTGATGTATCGTCCCGCGACGGTCACTTTCTCGGTGCGAGCAAGAAAAATTCCCAAAATGTTTAACGCATGAAGCTCATCATCTACCAAATACGCCTGCAGCACCGCGATACTCCTCTCCTTCAACTACTGGAATGGGAACAAGATCGTTACCTTTGTACCTGCTCCTGGCTCACTGGTAATGGAAGGCTCTTGTCCACTCAGATGCTTCAGCCGCCGCTGTACATTTTGCAACCCGATGCCCTGCCCTCCAGCCCTTTTATTCAATAAGGCTTGTGCCTGCTGCTGTGGCATGCCAACGCCATCGTCCTCGACTACAACCTGCACCATGTCCTCAAGCCTTCGAATCGACAGGCGAACGGTTCCCCCGCTAATTTTTTTGGACACCCCATGGCGAATCGCATTTTCCACCAGCGGCTCAATGAGAAGCGGCATAATTTTGCAGGAATGGAGCGTGTCATCTACATTAAATTCCACTTGAAGCCGGCTGCCAAATCGCTCCCGTTCAATTTCTACATAAGCCCGGACAAGCTCCATTTCTTTGCTGAGCGGAATCGTTTCCTCTGAATTATCCAGATGAAAAAGAATGCGCAAATAACGGCTGAAGCTGCCCAGCAGCTCGCCTGCTCTCGGACCATCTGTAAAGCATAATGACATAATCGTGCCCAAGGCATTATACAAAAAATGCGGCTTGATCTGCGATCGCAGAAACGCCATTTCATTGCCCGCTGCTTCCTTGACCAGCCGTTTCATCCCAAGCAGCGTATGTACACGTACGAGAATTTCTCCCGCATCAAGCGGGCGCGTAATAAAATCATTTCCACCCGCTCTCAGACATGCTTCAACATCTGCGGGTGTGCCGCGCATATTAATAAATAATACCGGAAGCTCGGCTTGGGTAAAATCATTTCGAATTCGTTTGCACAGCACATAGCCTGTTGCAGGCGGAAGCAGCGCATCCACAATAACCAAATCTGGCTGCCGCTGCCGCTCCAGAAGCTTTTGCGCCTCCGTATCGGAGCCCGCGAACATCATCTGAAAGCCTTCTGTAGAAAGCAATGTACTCAAATGCTCCATATCTGCGAGATCTGCGGTAGCAATAAGTATCACTGCCGAAGCTCCACCATGGCTGCGTTCCCCATGCCATTCATGTTTGGCTCGGGCAGCGGCAACCTCTGAAAGGGCTTTCCCATCTACTATTTTTGCAGATTTCAGTTCGATTTGAATGTATTCCTCCGCATCATGAATGAGAAGCGTCCCACCCATTAAGCGGATAAGCTCTGAGGCAAAAGACAATCCTGCTGCCGCAACACTGCTTGACTTCTTTGCAGAAAAACCCTCCTCCATCCTATCGCCTATTGGCTCCGCTAAGCGAGGCTTGTACCTTAGAATGATTCGCACGTTTTCATCCTGCTTTAAACACTCGAATATAAGCTCCCTATGGCTCCGCCGGCCAATCATGTGATAAACGATGCTGTATAGCACCTGCTGCACCCTGCTCTCGTCGGCCATAATATAGCGGGCTTCGGGCTCGATTTTCCGCATGAGGACGATCCCTTTTCCATTAGCTAGAAAGCCAAGCACCTCAACAACGACTGAGATGGAGGACACCAGATCAACCGTGCCCATTGCCACCTTCATGCTGCCATCTTTAAAGCGCGACATGTCGATCAAATCATTTACGTGATTCGACATTCGGTGGGCTGTATTGCGTATGAGCTGCAGCTTCTCACGTATGCCAATCTCGTCCGTCTGACGCAGCGGCGACCCCAGAAGCGATTTCGATAAATGAAGGATGCTGTGCAGCGGCGAGTTCAACTCATGGGAGGTTAGCAGTAAAAACTCATCCTTAGCCTTATCTGCCAGCTGTAATTGATGAGTAAGCTGTTGCATGGAATCATAAGCGCTGACATATTGATAAACGATCAGCATGGCAAAAGCACCGAGAAGCAGCAGAGTCGCTCCATTGAGCAAAATTTGGCTTATCGGGTTCCATACCACTACGATCGCCAGTGCGCTGTTGATAAGCATCATCCATACGCATGTAATAAGCAATTGAAACTGCGCTTTGCTGATGCTCCCATATTCGCCCCGCACATACTGGGACAGGAGCATGACAGAGGCCGCTACATAGGTAAACAGAATAACTAAATAAATACTGTCTTGAGCATACGAATAAATGTGAAACGGCAGTAGCACAATCAAAGTCACATATAGAGCTAATAAAGCACTTGCAGCCTGCAGCCATCTCCGAATCATTAGCCGTGCTGCAATTCGCGATACAATAACAAATACAATAGCAGGTACGCTATACACCGCGATATACTTCAGCTTGAAGGCAGCCTCAAAGGGCATTTCCGGAAAAAACTGCAGCAGCAGCCGCTCCCCATTTGTAAATACAATGAGTGCGAAACCAATAAAGAACAGCCCATACAGCAATTGAAGCCCATCTCGATGCAGACGAAAGTACAAATAAAAAAACAAAAGCCCCAAAATCAGGACAATGCCTATCGTTAATAACTCAAGCCCAGACTGCAGGGTCGTTCTCGCTTCGATACGCTGACTAAGGCCCAGATCAATGGCACCGTTAATACCGCCGCTATGAAAATCGAAATTAGCCACTTGCAGCACAATTTCAATCTCCGTACCCTCCGAGTGAAAATACACCGTATAAGGCACATTGCGCGGTTGGTAGGTTTCAACAGAACTCCCTGGCTGGCCAGATCGCCCGAGCAGCTGTCCATTGACATACATCGCATCGGAAAAACGAACATAACGTTTGGCTATCGCCAGCGGCTCATTCGGCGGCACATTTCGCACAAGCAGCCGGTACGTTCCATAGCCTTTCCCAGTCATTAAATCACCATTATTATGCTGCGCTTCGTTCCAGTTGCCTGGCACATGAATGATAACGGGCCTCGCCTTTGCTTGCCTAATTTCCTCTGGCGACAACAGCTGATTCGGATAAAACGCCCACTCCCCATCCAAGGAAACGACTCGCTTATCCAGCCATTCCACGCTAGGCAAAGTTAAAATGCCCTGCTTCGCCGTGAGCGTCTCGCGGCCGCCTATCATTTGCTGCAATAAAACGAGCGCGAGGAGCAGCGTCATGATGCCAAGTCCCAGTAGAAAGCGATCTGTTCTGATGTGGCGCACCTCAGCCCCCCTTGCTTGCGATAATCGTTTATTTTTACGGTCATAGGTTAACTTCATAGCGTTCGTATCTATTTAAGGCTGTGCTTCCTTTATTTTCTCATTCTCGAATTGCCCTGTCTATCCTTTAAAACATCCGCCGCCGCTGATTACAGCTTGCACAACGATGAAATCCCGCCTGCCCCTGAGTTGGTGAGGACAAAAGGCGTGGAGAACAGACTCCTAAAACATAGATGCCGCCTGAAAAGCTTCAAACGCCCAATTGAAATCTCAAGTTATCAAGTTCTCTACAATTTCGCCATTACACCTCCAATATAATAAATCCCTCTTAACAATCACTTAAAACTCGCGTGAAAACTTGAAAAAGGGAAGCTGAACATCCTAACTAAAACTAAATATTTGACTAGGATGTGTATGCAAACCAGAGTTGGCCTGCTGCTGCTTGCTTAGTGTTTACTTAATGCTTACTTCTTGCTTATTCAAGACAAACCTCGTATACCGAGTTAAGGCTGGGGACAGCCGGATAGGTGCGTTGCTGAGATTACTATTACTGAAACCACTGTGGCTGAGACACCGCAGTTCGGGAACGCTCCCTTTTTTTGGCGGACTGAGGTTCCGCTATTCTGGCTTTTGCTCCGATTTCAGACCGTAAGCGGACAGGAAATCCGTTATCGTCCTCATTATCCCGTCAAATTGGCTGTTGGCAGCGCATTAGCTGCTCCTGAGTCCGCGGACTGTGCCATAACCCGTGATTTTGTTGAAATAGCGGCTGCTGTGTCCGCCAAGTCCATCATTGGGCAGGGAGT
Organism: Paenibacillus liaoningensis; assembly: GCF_059609455.1. Lineage (NCBI taxonomy): Bacteria > Bacillati > Bacillota > Bacilli > Caryophanales > Paenibacillaceae > Paenibacillus > Paenibacillus liaoningensis. Next base: position 28,635 of record NZ_JCAALU010000005.1, on the reverse strand, counting down.
ATACCGGATTCGGTTGCGATACTGCAGCGGGAATGCGTTTGACGCTAAAATCAATCAGCATCTGGCTCGCTTACGTTCACATACACGCCCTAATCACATAAAAAAACGATGGAGCAAACGGCAGCACGCCGTTTAACTCCATCGCTTTAATGGTGATCCTATTTAGCTGGATGTCTCCATACCTGTGCTAAATCACTTTCATTTACTAGTCTCTCTTGCCTTATAAGCTAGCTTTCCCGCGAAAATATTTCTTCACAACCTCATACGCCAGCTTTGGCCTGCGATAGCGGTCCACAATGCCTTTGCTGTTCTGCGTACCAGCGCGGGCGAGTAGCCAGCCCGTGCCCTCGGTTACCCGGCAATCGCAAAACTGCCAGATGAACATGCCGGACATGTACTCCCGAGAGGTGTACGCCTGCAAATTCGCTTCTATAATATCCGCCTGGCGCTCCTCCGTGCCGCGTACCCGGTTCGGGTCGCGCAAGCCATAATGGCCGTCTCCGCCGAACTCGCTCATAATCATCGGCTTGCCCGCACCGCCTGCGGCATCGGCCCAGCCTCGCGCCGCATCGCACAGCTCGCCTGGATCTTCATCGCCGTACCAGCCCGGATACAAATTACATGACACAATGTCCGCCAGGTCAAAGCAAATTTCCTTCTCGCGGTGATGGGAGGCAAACGTTAGCGGCCTGCTGCTGTCCATGGCCCGAATTTGCTCCAGCTGCCGTTTGTAGTGAATGCGTCCTTCCTCCAAGTCGCTGGCGCATTCATTCAGAATTGCCCAAATGACAATCGAGGGATGATTATAATGCTGCTCCACCATCTCTCGATTAACCTGCTCGCACTGCCAAATAAAATTTGGATTGCGCATTTGCTCAATCGACAAGCCGCGGGCATGATTTTCTTCCCATACGAGCACGCCGTGCTCATCGCATAAATCGAGGAACCGCTCATCATTCGGATAATGGCTCGTACGCACCGCATTAGCGCCCATATCCAGCATCAACTGCAAATCCTGTGCCATGAGCGGCAGCGGGAATGATGACCCCGTCAGCGGATGATCCTCATGGCGATTAAATCCTTGAAGTACGATATCCTCGCCGTTCAGCTGAATGCGTCCACGCTCCGTCGTAACCGTACGGAAGCCGACGCGTTCCACCAAATCATCGACAGGAGCCGTTTGCCCTTCAATTTGCAGCAAAACCTGCAGCAAATACAAAGCCGGATTTTCCTGCGACCAAGACTGCACCTGATCAATGCTGAAAACGCCGCCTACTGTGACCGTCTCTCCCGGCTGCAAGCTTACACTGCCAAGCTCCAGCGTCTGCCCTGCAATCGTTGCCGTCAGCTTAGCAGTCAGCTGCACCTGCGTATGCTTCTTCGATAGCGCCGGATAACGGATGCAAGCGCGAATGTCTGCCTGCCAGCTGCCAGCACTTTGCTGCTCTGCTTCCGATTCGGATTCTATTTCCATTTCCATTTCTATATCTGATCCTATTTCTGATCCTATCTTTGTTTTTGTTTCTGTTTTTGCATTTACCCCTTTCAATGGGGTAAATGATAGGCGCTCAACAAACAGCTCCTGAATTTCCTCCAGCATGACAGGACGAATAATTCCGCCGTATGTATAATAATCGTTTGGAACGTGGAGCGACGACGCTTCGCTAAAAGAATTATCCACGAGCACGGCAAGCTCATGTGTGCCCGCTTCAACATCGCGAATGACGGCATCGAATGCCGTATACGCATTATAATGGCGGGCAACCGGCTTCCCGTCAAAAAACACATTAGCTGTATGGCTGACGCCTTTAAAAACAAGGCGAAGCGACGTCCTTTTTTCCACGGTCACCTTCGTGCGGTAAACGCCTCTGCCACTGTATGTCAGCAGCTCCGGATGGGTTTCCCAGCAGCCCGGAACGGCTAGCTTATATCGATATTCCAATGCTTCCAGCTGAATTTCCCCATCCGGCACCGTAACAAAATCCCACATACCGCCGAGCTCTCTTACTTTTCGAATCGTATTGGTCTGAAATAATCTGGACATGCTTTGCCTCCCCAATATGGCTTTAACGCCCCTATTGTAAACGCTACTATTTTATCACTATTTCCGTTTTTTGCAAGGTGCCTCATTAACAGAAAAAGCAGTCTCCCTCTCCAAAAAACGGTCGTTTAATAGGCGTGCTTGCTTTAACTAGGGGACTAGCTAACGTGCTATTTTCTAAAACGCTAAGCTGCCATTCAGCGGAGCTTCAGCTTCTGTTCAGCTTTCTAGCCGATACGTAAATCGTGGGCCTGCCGGCAGTGATAATGATAAAGGAGAATGGAATATGTCTGTATCCATTAATACGTATTATAAAAATTCGTTGCAGCAGCCATCGTTGCTTGATCAATCCAGCACAGCAGCCAAGCAATCCCAGCTTCAAAGCGATGATAAAAAGAAATCAGCCGACTCCCTGCAGCTCAGCCAAGAAATGCTGGGTTATATGAGCGGTTATCAGCAGCAATATGCCCGTACAACAGAAATATACAGCCCAGACTCCAGCGTAAGCGAGTTAACGACTGAACAGAAAAAATCCATTCTGGTCCATTTGCAGCGGCAGTTGCATGCATCTCTTGCCTTCCAACAGGGCGATGATGGTTCGACACTCGGGACGGATACAGACGGCGGCCCATTAGGATTGCTGAATGATGTGCTGTCCGGCATCGACCTGTCCACAGCTGCCGATGAGGAAATTACGAATTTGTTCGACGAAATGAAGCAAACCATGAATGCTAATAAGCCGGCTCCTCCACAGGGGCCTCCGCCTGCCCCTTCTGAGGAAGCTTTTTCAGTCAAAGTGCTGACGACCGAGCAAATCCGCTCCTTGCTGACGGATTTACAAACTCAGCTTGGGAATATCGATCTAACTGATAAGAATGAGGAAGACGAAATTAGCAATGATCATACGGATAGTACGTTGCTTACCGCTATTAAAAATGCCGTGTCTGAAGTGGATATATCTAGCGCTACGGATGAGGAGATTTTGAATCTGCTTGATACGATTACGGAACTATTGGAAAGCAATCGCCCAGAGCCGCCACCGCTTCCAGACAGGTCTGAGTTAATTGAGCAAGCTGCAAGTGAAAGCACGAAAGCAAGCGTTGGATTGCCTCCCATGCTTAGAGCGCTGAGCGGTGTGCTGCCTCCCTTTGCATGGCAAATAGCTGCTGATGCGGATGTAGATTTGGATGCCGATGAATGGTCAGGCGATTCTACTACGGAGATTGATCTTCGTGCGGATTATAGAAAGCAATTGATCCAAGACCTCCAAACCCAGCTAAGCAAGTTCAGCTCATAATAAATGAATCAGGCATAAGCCTGCATTGAACGGCAAGGCCCACACATGCTTAACCAAATGATCCTCTAGTGAACGGAAGTCATACCGGGGATCGTTAAAACAATGAGTGTAAATAGCAAATACACGAGTCCCCGTACAGTGAACACTTCTAAAATGTCCAGCATGAGGGTACTCGTGTATGATACAAATACATTTACTATTCTTTCATCCTATCAACTGCTCATAAGTGCGGTTTTAAGCTTCGCTTAGCGCCTTTGCGGCATAGCGATTTTCAGGAATCGGCAGCTCCAAATTGCCGCGCAGCGTATCATGCTCATACTCCGTCCGGTAGATGCCCCGCTCCTGCAAAATCGGCACGACTAGATCAACGAAGTCATCCAGCCCTTTAGGCACGGAGGAATGGATAATGAAGCCATCGGCGCCCTCTTCCTCATGCCAGCGCTGAATTAAATCAGCGATTTTCTCCGGCGTACCGATAAAGTCGGTGCGCGGCGTTGCTGCGCTGAGCGCGACCTGACGCAGCGTCAAGCCCTGCTCCCGAGCTTTGCTCTTGATTTTGTCCGTGCCGCTGCGGAAGCTGTTGCTGCCGAGATCGCCAATGTCCGGGAACGGCTCATCGAGCGGAAATTGCGAGAAGTCGAAATGCTCGAAAAACCGGCCCAAAAATTGCAGCGCCTTATCAATCGATACGAGACTAGCAAGCTCCTCGTATTTGCGGTCTGCTTCTTCCTGTGTACGTCCGATAATCGGAGAAATGCCAGGGAAAATGCCAATTTCATCGGCCGACCGACCGTACGCTGCCGCTCTAGTTTTCACATCGAGATAAAAGGCTTTCGCTTCCTCCAACGATTCATGCCCCGTAAATACCGCATCGGCGCTTTTCGCTGCCAAATTGCGTCCATCCTCCGAGGACCCCGCTTGAAATACAACCGGATGGCCCTGCTTCGAGCGGGCGATATTAAGCGGCCCCTGCACGGAGAAAAACTCGCCTTTATGATTCAGACGATGCAGCTTCTCCGGATCAAAAAACACGCCCGACTCCTTATTCCGCACAAAAGCATCATCTTCCCACGAATCCCAGAGGCCGCGTGTTACCTCCAAATATTCCTCGGCAATGCGGTAGCGCTGCGGATGCGTCGGATGATCAGCTTTGCTGTAGTTTTTCGCCGAGCCTTCAAGCGGAGAGGTTACGACATTCCAGCCGCCGCGCCCGCCGCTAATATGATCGAGCGAAGCAAACTGCCGCGCTACGGTGAACGGCTCGCTATAGGACGTCGACAGTGTGCCGACCAAGCCAATCTTAGACGTGACCGCTGCGAGCGCGGAAAGGATCGTCAGCGGCTCAAAGCGATTCAAGAAATGAGGCAGCGAATGCTCGGTAATATAGAGTCCATCGGCAATAAATACAAGATCGAACTTGCCTGCTTCCGCCTTCTGTGCCTGCTGCTTGTAAAATTCAAAATTAACGCTGGCATCCGTCACCGCATCCTTATGTCTCCAAGCCCCAACATGACCGCCAACCCCATGTACAATCGCACCTAATTTGATTTTTTTCCGCTTAGCCATAACCGATTCCTCCTCCGGATTTTTATGAAGACAATAATGCCGTTTCCTGAAGCTGCAGCTTGTAGCATTTCACCAAAACATCGCCATTGTACATTTCCTTGTCCGTGGCACGTTCAAAGCCAAGCTTCTCATAAAGCTTGATCGCCGATGCCATTAAATCAGAGGTGTGCAAATGCAGCGTGGAAGCTCCTAGTGCGAGCGAGCGGCGAATGCTTTCCTTGATCAGCTCAGTCGCAACGCCAAGCCCGCGGGCCTCCGGCGCTACCCCAAGCAAGCGGATAATCGGCGACTCAATTTCCAGCTCTGGACGCCCATAGGCGATAGCCGAAGAAGTGAACAGCAGCACGCTGCCGACGATTTCCCCATTAACCTCCGCAATAATGCGCGCCTGAGGACCTTCCTTATCAACCGATTCAATAATAGACGCCTTATAATCTAGCCAGCGATCTGGTGACATAACAGCCTCGTACTGCGAATAAGCAGCTACGACGATACGCAAAATCGCCTCGCGGTCTTCCGCTACCGCATCCCGAACTTCCACTTTGATTTTCGCCACACTATACACACCTTTCGCATGATTTTTATCGGAATTATAGGTTAAAAAAGAGCTTTGACCGCTACATCTATAAGGCGACGTCTACTCGCTCCTGAGTTATTCCGTACGTTTATTGTTCATTCGCTGCGCCGAACGATTCCAAATAACGGCTTGCGAGATTGGCAAAATAAGCAGCAGTCAGCGGCAGCGCCTGCTCATCAATATCGAAGGCCGGATGATGCCATTCCTGCGGGCCCGCTGTTCCCATGAAAAAAAACAATCCCGGCACTTGCTTCTGATAATAGGCAAAGTCCTCGCCCGCAGAAGACGGAAGCGGCTCTACGACATTCAGCAGCGAATCGTGAGCTGCTGCGATTGCGGCTTCTACTAAAGCAGCGTCATTTTGAACCGCTGGCGGCCCTTTAATCCAGCGTACCGCCGCAGTTGCGCCGAACGCAGCCGCTACATTTTCCGCCACCTGCTTGAAGCGCTCCAGCACATGCTGCCTCACCTGCTCGTCAAAGGTGCGAATCGTCCCGTCGAAGACGGCCTTTTCCGCTATGACATTCCAGGCAGTGCCGCTTTGAATGCGCGTCACGCTAATGACCGCGCTGAGCAGCGGGCTGACATTTCGGCTGACGATCGATTGCAGCGCCGTCACAATATGCGCCGCCGTCACAATTGGATCGATGCTTGCCTCTGGCACAGCGGCATGGCTGCCCTTGCCTGTCACCTCAACAACAAAGCCATCGGCTGCTGCCATTATCGGTCCCGGCTTAATCCCAACCGTCCCGACGGGCAGATCCGGCTTATTATGAATCCCATAAATCGCCCCCACACCTTCAAGCGCGCCGCTTGCAATGACCGCCTGCGCGCCCGTCGCCTTTTCCTCAGATGGTTGAAAAATAAGGCGCACCGTTCCCGCCAGCGTCTCCTCGCGCTGCTTCAGCAGCAAGGCTGCACCGATGAGAGAAGCGGTATGATAATCATGCCCGCAAGCATGCATTTTCCCTGCGGCCTGTGAAGCATAAGACAGCCCTGTCTCCTCTTGAATCGGCAGCGCATCAATATCAGCCCGCAAAGCAAGTACAGGCCCGCTGTGTTTGCCGCCTACTTCGGCAACTACACCCGTTTTCAGTCCATAATCGACGATGCGAATGCCCGCTTCCGTGAGCCATTGTTGAATCGCCTTCGTTGTAGCAAACTCTTCATTTGATAATTCGGGATGCTGGTGCAGCTGGCGCCGTATTTCAATTAGCTTTGCGCCTAGCTGCTGCGTCCTCTCAGCCGCCTGTGTATCTGCCATGCTAAAGTCCTCCCTTCGGCCTTGCGCTTTTACTCCAGCCTATTCATGCTGCCTGCCCTGCTATTCAACTTTCACAGTAACTGCTCTAATTCATAAAGTGTCTAGCTTTCTACAGCAAGCTCAGCGAATGCCTCAGATAACAGCTCATAGGAACGAATTCTAGCTTCAAAATCCTTCACCGCTGTCGTGACGATAAATTCATTAACGTGATGCTTCTGCTGCCATTCCAGCAGCCGCCTCCGAACGGTCTCCTTCGAGCCTTTCGTAATTTCCGCTTCCTTCACTTCAACGGTATAGGTCTGGCCCGATTGCCTGCCGAATTCTTCCGCCTGTTCGACGGTTCCGACCGTCAGCGTCTTGCCGTTTTCCAAATGAATTTTGACGTTTTTATGGTCAGAGGCCAGATGCGCCGCTTCCTCATCGGTATTTGCAGCAATGAGCGACAACGCCAAAATCGCCTGCGGCTGCTTGCCTTTATCCGAGCGGAACTCCGCATGATAGGCAGTTAGCGCCTCTTCCGCAACAGCCGCATCGCTATTAATAAATTGGGCAAACACATACGGATAACCCGCTTCCGCTGCCAGCTTCGCACTAGCCACACTGGCGCCAAGCACGAAAATCTCGGCCGGCTGCTCAGGCACAGGAGAAGCCTGAAGGCCAGCAAGCGCATGATCCGCAGGCAGCGTATTTTGCACAAAATGCTCTAATTCCACCAGCTTATCCTGCAAGGACTGCTCCTGTGAAATGCCTTTCTGCAAAGCCTGCGTGGAACGGGGCAGCCCGCCTGGCGCCCGGCCAATGCCCAAATCTACGCGCCCTGGAGCGAGTGTCGCCAGCAAATTAAAGTTTTCCGCTACTTTATAAGGGCTATAATGCTGCAGCATTATCCCGCCTGAGCCGATGCGGATACTTTCTGTTTGAGCAAGCAAAAACGAGATCAGCACCTCAGGCGAGGAGCCTGCAACTTGCGCCGAATCATGATGCTCGGATACCCAGAAGCGGTTATAGCCGAGCTGCTCCGCCTTTTTCACCAGTGTAAGTGTATTTTGAAAAGCCTCTGCCGGGGTGCTGCCTGGAAAAACAGGGCTTTGGTCTAAAATGCTAAGCTTAATCGCCATTTTCATTCTCTCCCATCGTCGATTGCCTCATAACGCTCGTTTATATGCTGTAGCTAGGTTCCGGCGCGATCCGCTTCAGAAACTGCTTCGTTCTCTCTTCCTTCGGCTTGCCGAACAGCTCGCTTGGCTTGCCTTCCTCGACGATGACGCCGCCATCCATAAAGACGACATGGTTTGCGACATCGCGGGCGAAGCCCATTTCATGCGTGACGACGATCATCGTAATGCCTTCTCCAGCGATTTTGCGAATGACGTCAAGCACCTCGCCCACAAGCTCCGGGTCAAGCGCCGACGTCGGCTCATCGAACAAAATCACTTCCGGGTTCAGCGCAAGCGCGCGGGCGATGCCTACCCGCTGCTGCTGTCCGCCGGACAGCTCGCTTGGGTAGGCATCAAGCTTCGCCGCAAGCCCTACCTTTTCGAGCATTTGCGTGCTGCGCCGCCTTGCTTCATCTTTGGGCAGCTTCTGCACAATGAGCAGCCCTTCCATTACATTTTCCAGCGCCGTCTTATGCTTGAATAAATTGTAATGCTGGAACACCATTGCGGAGCGCTGGCGCAGGTTGTGAATATCTTTTTTCCCTGCTGCCTTGAAGTCCAGCTCGAATTCGCCAATGCGGATTTGCCCATTATCGGGCTTCTCCAAATAATTGATGCAGCGCAGCAAGGTTGTTTTACCTGAACCGCTTGGGCCCAAAATAACAACGACCTCGCCTTTTTCCACCGTCAAATCGATGGATTGAAGCACCTGATTTTTCCCGAACGACTTGGAAATTTGCTTCAGTTCAATCATGCTACGCCACCTCGATTGTATTTATTAATTCTCCGCTCCAGCCAAGCTGTTGCCTGCTCGATTAATATCGTCATGCCCCAGAACAGCACCGCAGCAGCAATGTAGGCCTCAAGAAACTTCCAATTGGTCGCCGCGACAATTTGCGCCTGGGCGTTGATCTCAACGACAGATACGGTAAAAGCAAGCGTTGAACCGTGCAGCATGCCGATCAAATTGTTGGATAAATTAGGCAAGCAGACGGCGAGCGCCTGCGGCAATACGATGCGGCGAAGTGCCTGCGGCGTCGTCATTCCAATGGAATAGGCAGCCTCCATCTGTCCGCGGTTCACCGCAAGAATGCCTGCGCGCACAACCTCCGACATGTAAGCTCCTGCTGTAATTGAGAAAGAAATATAAGCAAAGCCGATTAACGGAATGACCGTTGAATTAAAGCCAAGTCCCAGTGTATTTGCAAACCCATCGATGATGATCGGAAGGCCGAAATAGATCAGCAGCAAATGCATAAGCATCGGCGTGCCACGAATGAATAACACATAAGCGCTAGCCAGCGGATATAAGACGGGAATCCGATAAATCCGAATGAGGGCAACAGCAGTACCAATAATGAAACCAACGAGCACCGAGACGATGGTAATATAAAGTGTATTCGGCAGCGCCTTGAACAAGCTGAGAAAGGCCGTCCATATAAATCCGGGGTCTAGTGACATCAAGCTCAGCCTCCTTTCTCCAAGCGCGTAATGAGCGTCCGCTTCCACAGCCTTCTTTTTCCATAACGCACGACCGGTTCAGCCACTTGCTTCTCATGACGCAGCAGCCTGCGCTCCAAATAATGGAAGGTCCGTTCCAAAGCAGTGCTGATTACAAAATAAATGAGCGACAAAGCGATATAGGTTTCAATAAAATGCTGGGTCGCCGAGGCGAGCGTCTGCGACTTGCCTGTCATTTCCATCGCTCCCAGCGTGAATGCCAGTGATGTATCCTTCAAGTTGCCGATGACGAGATTCGCTAATATCGGTATCGATATCGCCAGCGCCTGCGGCAGCACAATACGGGTAAACGCCTGATAGCCGCTCATGCCAATCGCATAAGCCGCCTCTACCTGACCACGATCCACCCCATTGACCGCTGCCCGAATCGCCTCGGATATAAAAGCGCCACTGTGGAGAGCATAAGCCAAAATAACGAAAACGAGCACATTGGCCCGCGATACATCAATATGAACGAGCTTGAGCAATTCCGGGAGGCCGTAATAAATGAGAAAGAGCTGAATCAATATCGGCGTTCCACGGAAAAAGGATACATATACCTGCGAAGCACGCTGCAATACGGGAATTTTGTAGAGCCGGGGCAGCGCGATGATAAAACCAACGACGAGCCCCAGCAAAATGGATGCAGCCACAATAAACAAGGTAATATGCAGGTAAGACAGCAATTTGGGTAAGAAATCCAGCAAGTAATGAATATCAAATTTTCTGCCCATATGTTTCCCTCCGTCTTACACCCTTGACCAGCAAGTTAGTAGCACCATTTATTTTTTTACAACTTCATCAAGCGGTTTTGTATAATCTTCGCCAAGCCACTCGATGCTCAGCTTCGAAAGCGTTCCGTCAGCTTTAACCTCTTTAATTGCGGCATCCAGTTTGTCAGCCAGCTCCTGGCTGTCTTTGCGGAGCACGAACAGCACATCGGATTGAATAAGCGGGTCGCCTACCGTCTTCATCGCAGGATTGCCATCCGTATCAGGGTAGAAAGGAAGCGAGAAATCGGTAGCGAGCGTTGCATCTACGCGTCCGCTTTTGAGCAAAGCAATACGGTCATTGGCTGCGCCGCTGGAGTAAACAATTTCATAAGGATTGTTATGCTCCTTGTTGTATTGCTCTAGGAAAAAGGCCTGGTTGCTCGTTGGCGATGTAAATATTTTTTTGCCTGTCAAATCGTCGATCGAATTAATCGTTGTGTTGTCTCTGTACACCGCTATTTTCGAAAGGAAAATGCTATACGGCTCTTTATTAAAAAGGAATTTTGCTTCACGCTCCGGATTTTTCTCCATTTGGTGAGCGACAAAATCGATTTTTTTCGTCTCCAGGCTTAGCAGCAAGCTGGAAAATTCTTGCGTTTGGAATTCAAACTCATATTCCGGCAGGCGCTTATCCAGCTCTCTAACGAGCTCAACGTCGAAGCCTGTCAGCTTGCCATCCTCATCGATAAAGCATACATTCGGAAACTGGGTGCCCGTGCCGACAATAATTTTCTTCACTTCCTGAGCTGGGCTCGCGCTTGCTCCCGAACCGCTGTCCGCCGTTTCTTTCGTGCCATTATTTGCAGCTCCGCACGCCGTCAGCGTAAAGGACAAAACAAGCAGCGTAGCTAAAAAAGTTCTTTTTTTCATAAAAATCGTTCCCCCATGTCATGATCATTTTTATAATACCTATAATTCCTACCTACTAAGTAAGAATTGTTCTGTCACTAATTTATCATCCGCTCATCAAACCGTCAATGCCTTAAATAATAGGGTTTTTCTATTCTCTTATCTAAACATTCGATAGGTCCGCCTCTGGGCAGCTGTTCCTATTGTTGCATTCGCTTGTTTTAGGCCCGGCTGACGAAAGGCAGCGCTTTGACAAGCTTCACCAAGCTATCGAAAAAAGGGCTGCTCTCGCCGTTCAGCATAATCAGGTTCGTATCGAGCGACAAGCCCTCCACTTCTGGAATCGTAATCGGAAAAAGCTGTCCCGCCTGAACCTCGTCATAGGCAGACAGACTTGGCAGGAAGCAGATCCCCAGCTTTTGCAGCACGAGCCGCTTCGCGGTTTCCAAATTATCTGTGTGGCAGGACATTTCCGGCGGTTCATTGAGCGATTCAAAAACCCGCTGCAGCCTTACCCAGTCAAGCGCCCCACATTCAAAAAACACAAGCGGCTGGTTGCCTATCGCCCTCAGCGTAATTTGCTTCTCCTTCAGAAAGGGGTGGCCTTCATACACATGCAGCCGAATCGCATCATCCAGCAGCTTAACCGAGCGCAAGCCGGGATGGGTCGTTTGACGGACAAAGCCGATATCGACCTCTTTGTTCAGCACCATCTCCACAATATCATCCGTCTTGGCAGTCACCGTCTTGAAGCGAATGCCGGGATGCTTCTCCTTCAGCGCTGGCAGCAGCCTCGGCACCAAATAGTTTGCCGTCGACACGGTACAGCCAATTCTCAGCTGGGCGGGCATCTCCTGCTTCAGATGCAGCTGCTTGCGCCCCTTTTCCAGCGTCTGCAAAATTTGCTGAGCGTAAGGAAGGAATCGCTTGCCTTCCTCGGTCAATTGAATTTGCTTGCCCATCCGGTCAAATAGCTTGCAATCAAGCTCCCGCTCCAGCGACTGAATTCTCGCCGTTACGGACGGCTGTGAAAGAAACAGGCTTTCCGCTGCCTTATTGAAGCTGCCGTAATAAATGACATAGACGAATGCTTCTATATTTTCGATATTCACCGGGAGAGCCTCCTCGCAAAATACAACTTAACCAACTTGTTAACTTGGAATTATGTTGTGATAATGGTAATCCACATCTACCTAGGTGTCAATGGGCGAAGGAGAAAAAATTAGGTACAGAAAAAAAGCCCCCACAGCTGGACCATTTTTAAATGGCCAATCTATGGGGACCATGCGTTAGTCCAGTAGGGAGGAGATTTTAATGCTCTCGACTTTCTTATTTACGATATGGAAAATCATGACATCCACATAGTTGACCGGCGAATAGCGGTAATCATCCTCTTCATCGGACACCTCTCCTCCAAGCAGGTTCCCTTCGGGATAGGCTTCTTGCAGCTTCTCGATACTGTCGCCGACTTTGATATTGCGGACCGTCGTATATTTAGAATCGGTAATCTTAATATTGAAAATCTTGAACTGCTTCCCTTCCGTTGAATCAATGGTTTTGATGACAATGCCTGGATAGGTGTACTGTTTCTCCGTGAATCCAATCAGGGTATCCATATTCGTGCCATCTCCCGCGGCATAGGTATGGGACTTGATCGCTGTGGCTTTACCCAGCATGCCTTCAAGCTTAGCGTCGTCAACGATGTCAGAGAGCGCAATGGTATGGTCATTATGCACAAAAGACAGCTCTTTCAGAACCACATTGCCATCTTTCTTAATGGTACCTTCCTTAATCACCTTCGAATTGGAGCCGGATGATTCACTTGCCGCCGGAGAAGCTGGGTCGACGGCAGTAGTCCCCGCCTGGTTCTCCTGGCATGCTGCCAGTAGTGTCATTGCCAATACCGTTGTCAACGCTATGGTTGCTGATTTCTTCATTTTTTTCATCATTATCCCTCCAAGAGTTATTGTCTACGTCTTATGAGGTCATTATAGGAAAACCATTTAGTATTGTCATAGCAGTCTTGTAACATTCTTGTAACTTCACCTTTCACAACGAAGGCAGAACGATGGACACGGTGGTTCCAACACTCACTTTGCTCTCAATAACGATATATCCGCCGAACTTTTCGGCAATTTCCTTGCAAATGGACAGTCCTAACCCTGAACCCTTGGCCACATTGGAATTTTCCGCCCGGTAGAATCTTTCCTGAACCCGTGCTATATCCTCCATGAAAATCCCAATTCCCTGGTCAGTGATTTGGACGACCGCTTCCTGCTGCCGGATGAAGGTCTCTACCCGGATATGAGTGTCGGTATTCGAATACTTGATGGCGTTATCGAGAATATTCGCAATGGCATGTGATAGCAATATCGTATTGGCATATACAAAAGCCGCTTTAGCCAGCTTTACTTCCACTGTCATTCGTTTCTGCTCCGCTCTGGGTCTCAGGTCGGCAACCACTCGCTCCGTCAGATCCGATATATTTATTTTTTCGATACCTATCTCTTTGGGGCCAGCTTTGTCGAATCTGGCCAACATTAACAACTCATTGATGAGCGCGGTGAGCCGTTCCGATTCATTGACAAGATGGTAATAGATCTTCTGCAAATCTTTGTCCTCATTCTCTCCCTCATATAAATACTGGGAAAATCCCCGGATTGCGGCGAGCGGTGTTTTCAGCTCATGAGATACGTTAGAGACAAACTGCTTCTGATATTGAATATAATCGTTCAGTTGAATGCCCATCTGGTTCAATCCTGCCGCAAGCATTCCCAGCTCATCTTTTCTGTTCAGATGGACTTGCTCAAATTGCTGCTTGGAGAATTGTTCTGTAGCCGCCAGCAGATATTTAATCGGTCTGGTCGTTGTACGGGCAATATATAGGCTTGAGAACGTCATCAAAATTAGGAATCCGCCTGCGCCCATAAATAAGATGGAACGGATTCGATTCATAATATCGTAAAAATAAGAGAGGTCTTCCACAAACTCGAACACAAACACATTTTGATAATATTTATCCTGAATGGGAATTGAGAAATAGAGCCTTTTATCTTCAGTAACCGAATACGAATAATTTCCTTGCAGCGCACTTTCTATATTTTTCTTGAAAATGACAGGCGTCCCGTCGTTGACGATAATGCCATTCTCCGCGTGTCCCAAAAGATTCAACTGGCTGTCATAAATCCGCACTTCCTTGCCCGTAGCCTTTAACGTTTCCAGAGCCGTTCTGAATACGTCTGGGGTTTGCCCCTGATCTGACGGTTCTTCATCATATTTAGCGAGTATTTCCCGGAATGACAGTTCGCTCAAATCAGCCTTTTCAATCATTTGCTTCTCAATGGTTACGAAGCTATAGTAATCAATCGCTTTATCCACCGATATAATGATGACGGCAAAGGATAATATAGAGAAAAATAAATAATTCAACAAGAGCCGGGTTGCATATTTCAGGCGGAATCACCGCCAAGCTGATAGCCGAATCCATAGACCGTCTTTACATATTTCGGATTTTCGGCATCGTCCTCCAGCTTTCTTCTGAGCCTCATGATTGTCATATCTACGCTGCGGCTGTCACCCAAATAATCGTATCCCCATACGATTTCCAGAAGCTCATCTCTTGTGTGAATTTTATTGGGCCTTCTCAATAATGTCTCTAGAATTTTGAATTCTTTGGCCGTCAGAGAAATCGGCTCACCATTCTTCAGCACGACTCGGGTCTCCAGATTAAACGCCAGTTCCCCGTAATTGATTGGTTGTTCTTCATTCGGTTTGTTCATAGGGTTAGGTTCATATCGTCTTAGCACCACTTTAATACGGGCAATGAGTTCGCGGTTATCGAAAGGCTTGGTCATGTAATCCTCTGCTCCAAGCTCAAGCCCCAATACTTTATCGATGGTTTCATTCTTGGCCGATAACATAATAACAGGAACCACTTGCTTCTTCGTAATCTCTTTGCACAGATCATAACCGGAGTAGTCCGGCAGCATCAAATCCAACAGCACCAAATCCGGCTGGAACGCATCCAGCTCTTGAAGGCCAATCCGGCCATTCTCTGCGGTTTTCACCTGAAAATTCTCCCGTAGAAGTACAAGCTCGACCAAGTCTCTAATAGCCGCCTCATCATCTATCACCAGAATTTTTCTCACTTGATCCCTCCTCCTGTAAAAACATTTAGGAAACAGTCCGGTTTATAATAGTTTAGCAAATCCATAATAACGCAGGCTGCTATTATAGAGTAGTTTAGAGCAAGGTGCAAAATTCATGAACAATTAGGTAGTTTTCTGTGGATGCAAGAAAAACGGACACCTCGCTGGTGTCCGTCATTGGAGTATACCATGATTCGATGACAACGGAAGGCCCTGAGCTTCAGGTCTATCCTTCCAACTCCTCTGGGCTCATCGTCAGGCCGCTCTCATCCGGAACGGCCATGTCCAGCAGTTCACTGGTGGTGACAAAACGATATCCTTCTGCAGCCAGTTCTTCCACCAGCACCCGAACCGCTTCTATGGTCTGGGAGCGGTCCCCGTACCCGTCATGGAACAGCAAGATACTGCCGGGCGCGACCGCCTGCCGTGTATGCTCCAGAATATAATCGACGCCTGGAGTTTCCCAGTCCTTGGCCGCTCCATTTACCGTGCCGATTGTCCGGTATCCGTACTCTGCAGCCAGAGACAGAATGTTGTCATTCACACCAAAGAATGGCGGTCTGAAGCTACGTACCTCTTGCCCCGTAACCTTCCGGATAAGGACATCCGTTCGCTGCAATTCCCCACTAGCTTCCTCCAACGTCAGTTTGGTAAGGTCTGGATGGGAATAAGTATGGTTCCCGAGCTCGTGGCCCTCCTGATGCACAGCAGCCGCCATTTCTGGGTGCGCTTCCATCTCCTGGCCAATCATAAAAAAAGTTGCTCGTCCTCCCACACTGCGGAAAATATCAAGCAATTGGCTCGTATATACCGGATTCGGACCATCATCAAATGTGAAGGCCACTGCCTTTTCCCTTACAGAAATCTGATGTATCATTGATAATTTGACCATGAAATAACCGTCTCCTCTTCACAATTATAACTTGTCCACTCTCCATCATTTTGCCAGAAACAGAACCATTTCGCATCCTCATTTGGAAGTATTCCAATATTGGAGCCTAAACCTAAAATCTGATTCAGTTGTGGGTTTGACATATAGAGGCGAAGCGTAGCTGCTCAAAACCACAATTCAACGTTCACCGTATTCGCAAATAAAAAGTAAAAACTTTTCCTCAACTTAACTACCCATGACTTGTATATAGGCTTTCTAAATAAAAAAACGGCTCAGATTGTAATGAAACATTCCGTGCCGTTTTGACTATCCACCTCAAACGATGCCGCCGACAGCTGTCGCGTCTCCTGCAAATCCGCACATTCCCTCTTCCTAAGAACCAGGCAACTTACGAATCCTGTGAATTCATGAGTCTGAGTGAGAAAATTGGATCATTTCGAGGAATTAAAAAAAGTATCGTTAAGAATCGCTTTAGCTTTCTTTAGGTTGTGGGAATCCAACTTATTAAGCATCACCATGATTTCGTTCATTTCCTCGGTATCTGATAAAGTACGAAGGGTCTTGTCATTGTCTATCTCTTCTTTTGTGCGCGCAGCTCTCTGACTCGGTGCGATTGATTCCTCTTTTGTCTCCGAATAAACCCATGATGTATGCAACGTTTCGCTAAGGGCATTGACGAGAAAGCTTAATTCATCTTCGTTATACCGTTGCAAGAAACGATTGACTCCGATATCAATTTGATGATGCAGGGCTTCATGCAGACGATAAATCTCTTTGCCCAGTGATGTGGTACGGAACAGAACTTCTTTTTTGTTATCCGGAAGGTATTCAAAACGGATGATTTGTTTATCAACCAGTTTTCTCGTAATTTTAGAAATACTCCCTTTGGAATAGCCGTACTGCTTTGAAATCGTAATGCCATTTACAGGCTCAAGCTTTCCAATCGCATCCAGCACATGCAGCATCATGACTGTCATTTCTTTTACCAACTCTGTAACAGCAGGATTAGGGCTATTTTGGATCAGCCACTGTTTCTCTTCATCATCTTCCGCTTGGTATCTAAGCTGTATGTCCTTCACGACTTCCAACAATCCCTTAATTAGACGATCTTTATTTTGCACTTCCGAATGGTTGATCATTCATTTCTCCTCCGATGATTAGCTTAATACCAGTATAGCAGTGGATAGTCCAAAATTAAAGTTTCCTGGAAACAATATTGACAAAGGAGGGAGGTGCATCTATTATTGTTTCTAGGAAACCAAAATGATAATGGAGGAATATATATGAACGTTGACGTACTCATCGCCGGAGCCGGCCCGACCGGCTCCACGCTAGCGGCCGACCTTCTGCGGCGCGGCCTTCGTGTCCGACTGGTCGACAAAGCACCACATGCCTTCAAGGGCTCCCGTGCCAAGGGGGTCCAGCCGCGAACTCTGGAGGTGTTCGAAGACCTCGGCATTCTGGGTGAGGCACTCGCGGAAGGCGGCCCTTACCCGCTCGCGGGTCTTCATTTCGGACCCATCACTGTGCCGTGGCGAATGCAGCAGCGGAACAGGCCAACACCCAATGTGCCGTATCCGAACATCCTGCTGCTGCAGCAGCACCGCACCGATGCCATCTTGCACCGCCTGCTCGATCGCCTCGGGCTGGGCATCGAGTTCGACACAGCAGTGGTGGGTTTCGAACAAGATGCCGATGGTGTGACGACGACTCTCTCAACGGGAGAGAAGGTTCGCAGCAGGTATCTGGTCGGGGCCGACGGCGGCTCGAGCGCGGTCCGCAAGGCCTCTGGTATAAGGTTCATCGGAGAGACCGCCGACTCCGACCGTACGCTTATCATCGATTGCACGATCGACGGACTGTCGCGCAACCGGTGGCATATGTGGCCACGGACGCACGGCAAGTTTGTCGGAGCATGCCCGCTGCCCCACTCCGACCAGTTTCAGGTCATGATCCGGCTGACACCAGACGAGACGCCTGATCTCGACGAAGCCGCCCTGGCCGCCCAGTTCCATAAGCTCACCGGTTTCCGGCTCCACAGCATCACCTGGACCTCTGTGTTCCGGCCCAACGTCCGGCTCGCCGAGCACTACCGGGCGGGCAACGTCTTTCTCGCAGGCGATGCCGCCCACGTCCACACCCCAGCTGGTGCGCAGGGCCTCAACACTGGTGTGCAGGATGCCTACAATCTCGGCTGGAAACTCGCTCAGGTCATCGCCGGCGCTCCCGACAGCCTCCTCGACAGCTATGAGGCTGAGCGTCAGCCCGTTGCAGCACGCGTCCTCGGCAAGTCCAGCGAGTTGTACTCCCGGCTTGACCAGCAACGTCTCTCGACCCTCAAGCGCGGAGACGAGGAGCGGCAGCTCGGACTTTCATACCATCGCGGACCGCTCGCCCCTGCCGACGCGCCAGCCACCAAAACCCTGCATGTCGGTGATCGTGCACCGGACGCGCCCTGCAACGGCCCCGGCGGGATACGACGTCTGTTCGACGTCTATCAGGGACCACACTTTACCATGCTGGCCTTCGGCGTGAACGCCGCCAAGGCACTTCCCGAGTTGAGCTGGCCAAACGGCGGCGCCGATTTGCACTGTTACACCGTCAATAGCAGCCGCGAAGTCGATCACAATGGCCTCAACGACACCGACGGCAAGCTGACCAGCATCTACGGCGTTACTGGCGACGCGTTGGTTCTAATCCGGCCAGACGGTTACATCGGAAGCATCATCACAACCGACTGGTTCGCAGCCTTCGACAACTTGACTAGGACAATTACTTAGCCACTGTCAAGTGCAGCCCACTCCGACTGATATTTATGTAGGACATTGGCGAAGTAAGCCGAGAGCGTTAGAGCCGCCTGCCATCGGCGGCCATCTCACGTGTGAAGCTGCGTGGCGACGAAATGCCGAGAAATGAATGGACGATCCATAGAAGTGCGTCCGATTCGAGCCTTTCATCCCCTATTCGTCGGAACTGAAATTATTGCATATAAAAATTGACATATCTATATAATTAGATATAATGATGCTATGGAAACCATGATGATCTTTAAAGCTTTGTCTAATGACACCCGTGTGAAAATTTTGGAATGGTTAAAAAAGCCGGATGAAAATTTTGGACCGCAATTGTATTTACCAACGGATGCTGACTTTAAAGGAGGGATTTGTGTAGGAAGCATTCAGGAAAAAACGGGATTGGCACAATCGGTGATTTCCAGCTATTTAATGATCATGAAGAAAGCTGAACTTTTAGAATCAAGGCGATTTGGACAGTGGACCTATTATCGGAGAAATGAAGAAACCATTCGTAAATTTGCCGACTATATCAAGAATAAAATGTAGGTAGCCACAATTATAGGGTTACCTGCTTATTTTTTGATTCTATATATCTATAATTATAGATATATAGAAATAAGAAAAAAGATTGTGTTATAAGGAGAAAAGAATCATGAACAGAATCAGTCCACTATTTTTTATTGCACTAGGTATATTTGGCATTATAAATACCGAACTTGGTGTAGTCGGAATTTTGCCAATGGTCATGGAGAAGTATAACGTTACCGCAGGACTAGCTGGAATGCTTGTTAGTTCGTTTGCACTTATTATTGCCCTTTTTGGTCCATGGATGACGCTGTTCCTGTCAAGATTAAATCGTAAAACTACATTGATTGGCATTCTGATTATTTTTGCCGCTTCCAATTTGATGTCAGTTTTTGCTCCGAATTTTTATATGCTTATGGCTCTCCGAATGATTCCAGCTTTCTTTCATCCGGTTTATTTCTCCATTGCTTTTGTACTAGCCACTGAATTATCAGTAAAGGAGGAAGCCGCGAAGGCTAGTGCAAAGGTATTTCTTGGGGTAAGCATGGGCATGGTGCTCGGAATCCCGCTCACTTCCTATATTGCCAATCAATTTTCACTTGGTACCTCATTTTTATTTTCTGCCCTTGTGAATGTCGTTGCGTGTGTTGGAATAGGAGTAATGGTTCCAACCATGTCGGGGAAGGAGAAAACCTCTTTTGGAAGACAGCTTGCGATATTACGAAAACCCGCTTTATGGTTAAATAGCGGTGCTGCTTGCTTCATATTTGCTGCTATGTTTTCTGTATATAGTTATTTTGCGGAATATTTAGGACAGAGGTCTGACATGAGTGGGAAACTTATTAGCGTGATGCTTGTGATTTTCGGAATTAGCGGTGTGGCAGGAAATTGGTATGCTGGAAAGCTATTAAGCCATCGTATGTTGAAAACAGTGCTGCTTTATCCTGTCGCTTTAGGAATATGCTATTTACTTCTTTATTATGTGGAAATACCCCTTATTCTCATAAGTGGGATTATCATTGTGTGGGGAGCTGTTCATACCAGTGGACTTATTGTAAGTCAAATTTGGCTGACATCGGAAGCTTCAGAAGCCCCGGAATTTGCTAACAGTTTATATGTGTCTTTTTCAAACCTAGGCGTCACGATGGGTGCGGCTATAGGTGGTTGGTTTATATCACGATTGGGAGTAGGAGAAGTCGTTTGGAGCGGTTTACTTTTTGTAGTATTGTCCCTTTTGTGTATCGTCGTAAAAATAATGTATTTTGGCTTAAATGCTAAGCCAAATGTGAAATCTATGGTTACGGAAGAAGATTGACGGAACTCGTTTCTTTAGTCACACCTAAAGAGGATGGCAAGTAGTGCGGGAAGTGTACAACTTATATGGAAATTCACCTAATACACCCAAAATGAATTTTATTAACACCAATACCGTGCAGTTTAGCTCAACTGGCAGAGAGCCTTATTGGCAGCGATGAAGTCTTTAAACTCTTATATGGATCAAACTAGTTCACTTGGGAATGAGCTTCCCAACCAAAGAGCCAATAGACAATTACCTGTTCGCTCCTTTGGTGAGTTCCGCTTTACCACTATTTGTGATACGGTTCTCCGCACTGTCTGTAACGGCAAGTTTTAGAGCCATCTTTCGCGGGATGGCTCTTTATTTAGAATATTGAACTTAACTATTTGTTGAATAACTATGTGACCTACATTTTAAATTAACGGATAGGCTTATATTCCCCATCAAAATTAAAAAAATAACCGTTGTTTATACGGATATATCCGAAAATACAATGGTCTCTATCCCTATATAAAACACCGGAGCCGTTTTTATTGTCTTGGTTACCTTCTGCAACCCTAATTCTGTCGTCCTCACAAGCTATAACAATTCCGATATGATCGTGAGAGTGATCGCTTAAAAGCTTCTCATAAATAACGATATCCCCACGCTCTGGATTAAATCCATCTTGTTTATCTCGATAGAAAAACCCCGTTTCAGGCAGTTGGGCCCAATCCAACCATGCGCCAACTCCAGCTAATCGATACATGCGATTCGGATAGCGAATGGGCAGTCGTATCCCCACCGCCATACAGCAGTAGTAAACGAATGCAGCACACCAATTCCCTTCCAGCACTTTATAGATATCCGTGTCCGGCCAATACTTGCAAATTTCCCGGTAGCGTTCATCCTCCGGGATGCCAATAATATTTTGCCCTGCAAAAATTTCCGAAAAATCTGCCAGCCTAAGTCGTCTGTCTTCCGCATTAGTCTCTATCGTTTCCGTGTCGACGTTAGCTTCCGCCCCTGCATACTCAACAGGAATCCCCAGTTCTATAAACACATTTTGCAGTCTATGTATAACCGCCTTGGATGAATAGTTACCTGTATGCTGAAAGTACATCTGCAATAATATAGCATCTTTAATTATTTCCTCGTATGGGTCCTGCGTTCGATGTATAGCTTCTTGATAAAAGATCGCTCGAAGAATGACATGCTGCTCTTCGTCAGAAAAGAGCTGTGTGCTGCGCAGTATAGGTCTTACCGCATCTGCACTGTTTGGACCAAGGAAGTCTTTAATGCCGGTTCTATAGAAATAATAACCGTGAAGCAACCCGGCGATCCCGGCGATTTCCGGATCTTGTCCTCTTCTCATAGCAAGCATCGAAGCGAAATTTGATACCCCATAAAGATGTACCCCGGTTTTATTTTTATAGCCAGTCTCCCCTATATTTAAGAGCATTTCTTGAACAAGACCACGAACACTTTCAATCCGCTTAACCTTCTTCTCTCCAATCAAAATTTCGCCCCCTGCCCTTCAATCATGCTGACTCAAGAAAAATAATTAAAAAACTTGCCCCTACTTATCATTAATTATAGCTAATTTCCCAACAAAAAACGGCACGGGAATGTAACGAACCATTCCCGTGCCGTATTAACGTCTGAATAGGCTATTTAATAACGCCTTTTTTCAAAATAATGTTCGCATACAGCGCCTGCTCGCCAGTAGCTACAATCGCATAAGCCTTCTTCGCCCGCTCATAAAAAGCAAAGCGTTCCACTTCCTCAGGCTTCTCGCGTACTGGCGTGTGCTGCTCAATGATGAGCTGATACTGCTCCCAGATTGGCGTTTGGACGGTATCGCCAGGAACAACCTGCATGAGCGCCGCCGGACGCTCCACATATTGATCCAGTGGAAACAGCGGCAATATCGCTTCCAGCAGCTCAGGAATGCCGTGGCCGTCTGCCCGAACAACGCGCTGCGCGTGGCTCATGACGGGGAAATTGCCGTCGGCCAGCACGATTTCGTCGCTGTGTCCCATTTCCATTAATATTTTCAGAAGCTCCGGTGAAATCAATTTGGATATGCCATGCAGCACCTCAAACACTTCCTTAAGTAAGATTAAAATTTAAGACTTCGCCTGCAAAGCGACTAACCGCAGGTAAGCCTCGTAAGCCCGCTCCCATACTTGCTGCTCCGCTTGCGCCGGCTCATAGGTATCCACCTCGAACGATGCCGCCGACAGCTGCCGCGCCTCCTGCAAATCCGCACATTCCCCTTGGGCAATGAGCTGAACGAGCATATTGCCGATGGCGCTCGCTTCGACCGGGCCTGCCCATACCGAGCGGCCAATTGCATTCGCCGTAAAGCGGCAGAGCAGCTTGTTCTGTATACCGCCGCCAACCATGTGCAGGCCCGAATAAGCCTCTCCGGTCAGCTGCTCCATTTGCGCCAGCGCGTAACGGTATTTCAGCGCCAGACTTTCGAGAATGCATCTCGCTATTTCGCCCCGCGACTGCGGCACAAGCTGCCCTGTCTCCTCGCAATACTGCTGCACATTTCGAATCATGCCCGAAGGGCTGTAAAAACGCAGATCATCCGGATGGATCAGGCTGCGGAAAGGTTCCGCCTGCTCCGCTTCGGCCGCAAGCTGTGCGAATGACAGCTCTTGCCCTTGCGCCTCCCATTCACGGTGGCATTCCTGCAAAATCCACAGGCCCATAATGTTTTTGAGCAGCTGGTAGGTTCCGCCGACTCCGCCTTCATTGGAAAAATCGAGCGCAAGCGCTTCTGGCGTCAGCAGCGGACGCGCTAGCTCAGTGCCGAGCAGCGACCAAGTGCCGCACACCAAATAGGCAAAAGCTTTCCCGACTGCCGCTGGCACAGCAGCAACCGCTGATTCCGTATCATGCGTGCCTACGGCAATCGCTTCAATCGGCGGTACAGCCAGCTCTTCGCATACTTCCGTAGTTAGCGGCCCAATGCGCTGTCCCGGATGAATCGGCGCAAGGAACAGCTTCGCTGGAATGCCGAGCTGCTGCATAAGCGGCTCATTCCACTGCTGCCGCTCTGGATGAAACAGCTGCGTCGTAGTCGCCATCGTAAATTCGCATACCTTCTTGCCCGTCAAAAAATAAACGAGCAAATCCGGCGTCAGCAGCAGCGTCTCGGCGGCCGCCAGCTTGGGTGAGCCTGCCTTGCTCATCGCATACAGCTGATAAATCGTATTAAAGGGCATAAACTGGAGCCCGCCCTGCTGGTATTGCTCCTCGCGGCTCAGCAGCTGCTCCACCTCTTCGATCAAGCCCTCTGTCTGCGGGTCGCGGTAATGATACGGATTGCCAAGCAGCTCGCCTTGCGAATCCAGCAGGCCAAAGTCCACTCCCCATGTATCCACGCCAAAGGTGGAAGGCTGATAACCCTGCTGGAATGCTTTGCGAATGGCAATCTTCATCTCCTGCAGGAGACGCAAAATATCCCAGTGCAGATGCTGTCCTACTTGTACCGCATAGTTTGGAAAACGATGAAGCTCGGTCACCTCAAGCTTGCGTCTGCCCTCTGCACTTGCAGCGAGCTTGCCGATCAGCGCCCTGCCGCTGCTTGCGCCCAGATCAAAGGCAAGGACCGTCGCCGCCGTTTTCGCTGCATTTGCCATCCCTGCATTCCTCCTCTTCCTAGCGGATTCAACGCAAAACTACTGCATTTTTTGCAGCAGCTGGATGCGGTAGGCCTCGCTCTCCAGCGATGCGATTTCTTCAAATTCTTCCTTCGTCAGCACTTTTGGCTCCTTGATCGCTTTGGCGATCAGGAAAATTTTTGCGCTTTCTTCTACCACTTCCGTACGATAATAGGCTTCGCGCAGATTGCGCCCTGTCGTTACGAGTCCATGATTGCCTAGCAATATTGAGCTCGCAGCATTTACTTTTTCAACTAGCGCATCTGCAAGCTTGTCTGTAGTAGGCAGTACATACGGAATATATACCGTCTTGCCTACTAGCGCCGCCTGATCGGGGAACATAATCGGCAGCTCCTGCTCCACAAGTGTAAAGGCGATGCAATAAGGCGGGTGCGTATGCACGATCGCTCCGATGTTCGAATTCGCACGGTAAGCATAAAGATGCATCAGCACCTCAGAAGACGGACGGAAGCCTGTATCCGTTACAGCTCCCGTCTCAATATCGACCTCTACCCACTGCTCCGGCTCAATTTCATCAAGGGCAAAACCGCTTGGGGACAAATACATTTTGCCCTCATGCTTCGCGCTAATGTTGCCGCCTGGACCAACTACCAAACGGTTCGCGACCGTCTTTTTTGCGTATTTACATAGTTCCTCTCTAATTTCCAAGCTGCTCAATTCTCTCTTCCTCCTCTATGTTATTGAACCCATGAAGCTGCCGCCCCAAAAAATTGGAACGGCAGCTTGTCAAATGGTTATTATTTATACAACGGCCCAAAGTTGTCGCAAGCCCGGTAATCTGCGCTTTCCGCATTGCTCGTGCCGAACAGGCCCCAAGCACGTGGACGGAACAGCTTTTCTTCTGCCACATTGTGCATATTGACTGGAATACGCAGCATCGACGCAAGTGTAATTAAATCCGCGCCAATATGCCCGTAGCTGATAGAGCCGTGATTCGCACCCCATTGGTCCATCACTTCATAAACGCTGCGGAACGCGCCGCTGCCTGTCAAAATCGGAGCGAACCACGTCGTCGGCCAAGTCGGATCTGTCCGCTTGTCGAGCACATCATGCACGTCTTCTGGCAGATCAACCGAATAACCTTCGGCAATTTGTAGAACGGGGCCAATGCCCTTCACCAAATTGATCCGGGACATCGTCATCGGCATGCCCCCGCGTGTCAAATAGTCGGAGGAATAACCGCCGCCGCGGAAATATTCAACTGATGCCGGACGCCACGACGTTGCCTTCAGGCAGTCCGCCGCCTCCTGCTCGGTAATTTCCCAATGCGGCTTAAGCGCAGGCTTGCCAGCAAGCTGCTGCTCGCCCGTTCCGTCAAGCGTAGCCGAACCAGAGTTGATCAGGTGCAAAATGCCGCCCGCTGCGTGCCCTTCCAGCTTATGTCCCGTTACGCGCTGCACCGAATCTGGACTCCAATACGTCCGCACATCGGCGAAAATTTGCGCCGTATTCGTCAGCAAATTACCGAACAGCATGGCAACGCCGTTCAAGCTGTCATTTTCCGTTGCTACCATGTAAGGTGCGCGGATGCCGTTCCAGTCGAACGAGGAGTTAAGCAGCGTTTCCATGAAATCGCCGTTTGGAAAATGATCCGTCCATTGGCGCTGCCCCTGGAAGCCGGATACGATCGCATTGTGGCCCATCGCCTCTTCCCCGAAGCCAAGCTCGGCAAGGCGCGGGTTGCCGACCATCAGGTCACGGGCAATCATCGTCATTTTCACAACGGTTTCCCAATCCTTGTCCTTCTGCTCTCTGGAGGTCTGGATTTGCGCCGGGTTGTTGTCTGCGCCCTCCGGACAGTTTTCCTTTACCCATGCCAGCGCGCGGGCAAATTCTTCGCCATCATAAATTTCCTCTTCGAAGCGGCGGACGAATTCCGACATATCCACATACTCGGTACGCATGCCCAAATATTCCTGGAAAAAAGCATCGCTTACGATCGAGCCCGCGATTCCCATCGATACGGAGCCCATCGACAAATACGATTTGCCGCGCATGTAAGCTACAACAAGTCCTGCTTTCGCGAAGCCCAGCAGCTTGCCCTTCACATCTTCAGGAATGCTCGTGTCGCCAGAGTCCTGAACTTCCTCGCCATAAATGCCGAAGGCCGGAAGACCCTTCTGCGCATAGCCGGACAGTACAGCCGCCAAATATACAGCGCCTGGGCGCTCTGTGCCGTTAAAGCCCCATACCGCTTTCGGAATGGACGGGTCCATATCCATCGTCTCGGTGCCATAACACCAGCATGGCGTTACGGTGATGGACACGCCTACGCGCTCGCGGGAAAATTTGTCCGCGCAAGCTGCCGCCTCCGCTACACCGCCGATACAGCTGTCCGCAATGACGCATTCAACTGGCTCGCCGTTCGGATAACGCAAATGCTCGCCAATGAGCGCGGCTACCGATTTTGCCATATTCATTGTCTGTTCTTCGAGCGATTCGCGAACGCCTTTACGGCGTCCATCGATCGTAGGACGAATACCTATTTTAGGGAAACCGCTTTCAAAACGATGCTTTTCTTGTGTCACTATTATCCCTCCAATACAAGCGTAAACGGCTTTTGCCGTCCTCTGGCGGCAAAGCTTCCGTTTCGCGATGAAATATAAGAAATGATAAGAGTGAAACTTATCATTTCTTATATTTTAAAATAAAGTGCATAACCAGCTGTTTGAGTTAGTGTAGAGTTACCGATAACTCTAATTTATCAAGCTTGAGGGTTGCTGTCAATGGCTCACTTTTGTAAGATGGTAAGATAGCAAACGAGTGGGACGAAATAGATAAGGAGCAAGCCGCATGGTTACGATTTACGATATCGCTCAGCGATCTGGCGTTTCAGCGATGACCGTATCGCGAGTTATCAATAACACAGGCAGAATAAGCGACAAAACGCGGGCAAAGGTCAAGAAAGTGATGGAGGAAATGCACTATGTGCCGAACCAGATGGCGAGAAGTCTGGTGCTTCAGCATACCCGCCTGCTGTTTTTGCTTATTGCCGATATTACGAATCCGTTTTATACGACACTGTCACGGGGGGCAGAGGATGCCGCTACGAAAAATGGCTACAAGCTGCTGTTCGGCAACAGCGATGAAAATTTAGCTAAGGAATCGGATTATATCCATACGATTTTGACGACGCGGGTTGACGGCGTGATGATGGCGCCGACTGGCGACCCATCCTTGTCCAATCTGGAGTCGCTGCTCCATCATCAGACTCCGTTCGTGCTGATTGACCGCGAAGTACCGGGCATTGAATGCGACATCGTCCTTGGGGACAGCAAGGAAGGCGCCCGCCAGCTCGTCGATCATCTTGTGGGGCTGGGACATACGCGGATTATGATGGTCAACGGCTCGCTTTCCAGCTCCAGCGCCCGCCTCCGCTTGCAAGGCTACAGAGAGGCACTTCAGCTCAATGGGCTGGACTATGAGCCGGAATATTTATTCGAGACCAGCTTCGGCCCGCAAAATGATCTGTCCGCCATGAATGCTTGGCTCGACAGCATAAACCCGCTTCCGACCGCCATCATTGCCGGAAACAACGTCATCGCCATAGAGCTGATTCGCCTGCTTCAGCAACGCGGACTGCGCATTCCTGACGATATTTCCATCGTATGCTTTGACGATTTTGGCCCCTATGCGGACATTAATCCGTTTATTACCGTTGTCGCCCAGCAAGCCTACCAGTTCGGCTATCTCGGCATGCAAATGCTCATTGACCGCATCCAGAACGGCAGCGCCTCCGGCCCGTGGCGGAAAGTCGTGCTGCCTGCGGAGCTCATCGCAAGAAGCTCCGTCAAGCAGCTCTAACGTGGTCATAGCAAGCAATGAGAACACATAGAAAAAAAGGCCAACCAAGAATTTCTGGTTGGCCTAATCATTCGACTCGACTCGATGATGGACTTGGCGGACTCAGCAGCAGCTATTTCAACAGAAACACGGGTTATGGCATAGGCTGCGGACTCAGCAGCAGCTAATGCGCTGCCAACAGCCATTTTGACGGGATAATGAGGGTAATAACGGATTTCCTGTCCGCTTACCGCCCGAAATTGTAGAAAAAGCCAAAATAGCGGAACCTCAGTCCTTCAAAAAATTTAGGAGCGTCCGAGCAACATGTCTTCAGCAAGAGTAGTCTCTGCCAGAGTGGCCTCAGCCATAGCGGTCTCTGCAACAGCGGTCTCTGCAACAGCGGTCTCTGCAACAGCGGTCTCTGCAACAGCGGTCTCTGCAACAGCGGTCTCTGCAACAGCGGTCTCTGCAACAGCGGTCTCTGCAACAGCGGT